>NZ_BCLE01000028.1 GCF_001431045.1 Streptococcus orisasini | reverse complement strand
GTTCTTTTTGATAAAAATCGACTTTTTCTTCAGTCTGGGATGAGCATATTCTTTGTAAGCGTTTTAATATCATGCTATACTATTGAAGTAACTAAATAGATTATATTGAAAAGAGGATTTTTCCATGAGCAAAATCGTTGTTGTTGGTGCTAACCATGCCGGTACATCTAGCGTTAATACTATTTTAGATAATTACGGCAGTGAAAACGAGGTTGTTGTTTTTGATCAAAATTCTAATATTTCCTTTTTAGGATGCGGAATGGCTCTTTGGATTGGCAAACAAATATCAGGGCCTCAAGGCCTGTTTTATGCTGATAAGGAGATGCTGGAATCAAAAGGTGCCAAAATTTATATGGAAGCACCAGTGACATCTGTTGATTACGACGCTAAAACAGTCACTGCCTTGGTCAACGGTCAGGAACATGTAGAGAGTTATGATAAGCTTATTTTAGCGACTGGTTCGACACCTATTTTGCCGCCTATTGAAGGGGCAGCGATTAAAGAAGGCAGCCGCGATTTTGAAGCAACACTTGAAAATCTTCAGTTTGTCAAATTGTATCAAAATGCAGAAGATGTTATCAATAAACTGCAGGATAAGAGCAAAAATCTTAATCGCATCGCTGTTGTCGGTGCCGGTTATATCGGGGTAGAGCTGGCTGAAGCTTTCAAACGTCTTGGTAAGGAAGTAACTCTGATTGATGTTGTTGATACCTGCTTAGCTGGTTATTATGATCATGACCTTTCAGATATGATGCGTCAGAATTTAGAAGACCATGGCATCCAATTAGCTTTTGGAGAAACCGTAAAAGCGATTGAAGGGGATGGCAAGGTCGAACGTATTGTAACAGATAAGGCGAGCCGCGATGTTGATATGGTTATCTTAGCGGTAGGCTTCCGTCCGAACACTGCCCTTGGAGCTGGTAAACTCGAAACTTTCCGCAATGGAGCTTTCCTTGTTAATAAAAAACAAGAAACTAGCTTTCCAGATGTTTACGCCATCGGCGACTGCGCTACTGTTTATGACAATACTATCAATGACACTAACTATATTGCCTTAGCTTCAAATGCACTGCGTTCTGGTATTGTGGCTGGGCATAATGCTACAGGTCATGAAATGGAATCTCTCGGTGTGCAAGGTTCAAATGGCATTTCTATTTTCGGACTCAATATGGTATCAACTGGTCTGACAGCTGAAAAAGCCAAACGATTTGGTTACAATCCGGCTGTTACTGAAATCAGCGATTCCCAAAAGGCAAGTTTTATTGAACATGGCAATTATGATGTAACACTTAAAATTATTTATGACAAGGATACACGTATTATTTTGGGAGCTCAAATGGCTTCACTAGGGGATATTTCTATGGGAATTCATTTGTTCTCCTTAGCCATTCAGGAAAAGGTGACTATTGACCGTTTGGCTCTGCTTGATCTGTTCTTCCTGCCGCATTTTAACCAACCCATGAGTTATATTGCCAAAGCAGCGATTGCTGCTGAGTAATGCAAAAAACTGAAGGCTCAATAAAAAATCATTTGCTTTACTTTAAATGGCCTGCTTCCTAAGTTAGATTCTTTCATCTAACTTAGGAAGACAGGCCGTTTTTGTCTCAGTCTTCTTCTTTATCAGCGGATAGTCCAGAGTGACTTTTAAAAAGAGTCATAGAAGCAGTAAGCAAAATAAACTATTCTATGATGATGAAGTACTGAATGTGAAACTGTGATGTTATCGTATTTTCTATATAAAAAGAAAAACCGAAGCTGAATATTTCAACTTCGGTTTATGTTTTATCGTATGATGTTTAGTTGCGAGCTGCAGCTGCAAATTCTTCATTTGAGAAAGCTTCATCGATGATTGCTTTCAGCTGTTTAGCAGAAGCTTGCATCTTTTGCAGTTCAGCATCGTTTAACGGAATGTTTACCGGACGAACGATACCGTGTGCACCAACAATAGCTGGCTGTCCAATAAAGACATCTTCAACACCTTCGTATTGGCCTGCTTGGAATACTGAAAGCGGAAGAACAGCATTTTCATCATCAAGGATTGCTTTGGTAATACGAGCAAGAGCTACTGCGATACCATAGAAAGTAGCGCCTTTTTTATTGATGATAGAGTAAGCAGCATCACGAACAGATACAAACAGTTTTACAAGACCTTCAGCATCAACATCACGGTTATCTTGCAGCCATTGTTCCAATTTAACACCGGCTACATTAGCATGAGACCAAACGGCAAATTCTGAATCACCGTGTTCACCCATAATGTAGGCATGGACTGAACGAGCATCAACGCCGATTCTTTCAGCCAAAGCTTGACGGAAGCGGGCAGTATCAAGAGATGTACCAGAACCAATAACGCGTTCTTTAGGGAAGCCTGAGAATTTCCATGTTGAATAAGTTAAGATATCAACTGGGTTAGCAGCAACCAAGAAGATTCCCTTAAAGCCTGATTCAACGACTTGTGTAACGATAGATTTGTTGATGGCAAGATTTTTACCAACAAGGTCAAGGCGAGTTTCGCCTGGTTTTTGAGGTGCACCTGCAGTAATGACAACAAGGTCAGCATCTGCACAGTCTTCGTATTTAGCAGCGTAAATTTTCTTTGGTGAAGTGAAGGCAAGTGCATGGCTAAGGTCAAGAGCGTCTCCAACAGCTTTTTCAAACAGTTGAGGGATTTCAATAATTCCCAGTTCTTGAGCAATTCCTTGGTTAACAAGTGCGAAGGCATAAGATGAACCTACAGCACCGTCACCGACAAGGATGACTTTTTTATGTTGTTTAGTTGCAGTCATGTTCTAAACATCTCCTTATAATTTATTAAGTGTATATTTTATACGAATTTATTCTAACACTTTTAGTTAAAAAAGTCACTAGTATTTTCCTTGGTCGGATGAAAACTATAGTAGAATAGCTGAAAATGAACAGTTTTTGTGATATAATATAAAGGAGTTTTAGACTAGAAATGGGGCATTTTTTAATGCAAGATAGAAATTTAGTAGATGTTAATTTAACAAGTGAAATGAAAACGAGTTTTATTGACTATGCTATGAGTGTTATTGTTTCCCGTGCTTTGCCTGATGTTCGCGACGGTTTGAAACCGGTTCACCGTCGCATTTTATACGGGATGAATGAATTGGGTGTCACTCCAGACAAACCGCATAAGAAATCGGCGCGTATTACTGGTGATGTTATGGGTAAGTATCACCCACACGGTGATTCGTCTATTTATGAAGCCATGGTCCGTATGGCTCAGTGGTGGTCTTACCGCCATATGCTGGTTGATGGTCATGGAAATTTTGGTTCCATGGATGGAGATGGTGCTGCAGCACAGCGTTATACAGAAGCGCGCATGAGTAAAATTGCTCTTGAAATGTTGCGTGACATCAACAAAAATACAGTTGATTTTGCAGATAACTATGATGGCAGTGAGCGCGAACCCTTGGTTCTGCCATCACGTTTTCCAAATCTCTTGGTAAATGGGGCGACCGGTATTGCAGTTGGTATGGCTACCAACATTCCGCCTCACAATTTGGGAGAGACTATTGATGCTGTGAAGTTGGTCATGGACAAGCCTGACGTTACGACACGCGAACTGATGGAAGTTTTACCTGGTCCAGATTTCCCGACAGGAGCACTTGTCATGGGTAAATCAGGTATTCATCGCGCTTATGATACCGGCAAAGGAACAATTGTCCTTCGGGCTCGCACTGAAATTGAAGAGACTAAATCAGGCCGTGAACGTATTGTTGTTACTGAATTTCCTTATATGGTCAATAAGACTAAGGTTCATGAACATATCGTTCGTCTGGCTCAGGAAAAGCGTGTTGAGGGCATTACGGCTGTTCGTGACGAATCGAGCCGTGAAGGTGTCCGCTTCATCATTGAAGTTCGCCGGGATGCCAGTGCCAATGTTATTTTGAATAATTTGTTTAAATTAACAAGTCTGCAAACCAATTTCAGTTTTAACATGCTGGCTATTGAAAATGGTGTGCCAAAAATCTTGTCTCTAAGACAAATTTTAGATAACTATATCGCCCACCAAAAAGAAGTCATTGTTAGACGGACAGAATTTGACAAGGCCAAAGCTGAAAGCCGTGCCCACATTTTAGAAGGTTTGCTGATTGCGCTTGATCATCTGGATGAAGTTATCCAAATCATTCGCAACAGTGAGACAGATACCATCGCGCAAGCAGAATTGATGAGCCGCTTTGATTTATCAGAACGGCAAAGCCAGGCTATCCTTGATATGCGCCTGCGCCGCTTAACCGGATTAGAAAGAGATAAAATCCAGTCTGAATATAATGAATTACTGGCTCTGATTGCTGATTTAGCAGATATTTTGGCTAAACCAGAGCGGGTTATTATCATTATTAAAGAAGAACTGGAAGAAATTAAACGTAAGTTTGCTGATGATCGCCGAACAGAGCTCATGGTTGGTGAAGTCCTGTCGCTGGAAGACGAAGATTTGATCGAAGAAGAAGATGTTTTGATTACCCTATCCAATAAAGGTTACATCAAGCGTCTGGGACAAGACGAGTTCCGTGCCCAAAAACGCGGAGGCCGCGGTGTTCAGGGAACAGGTGTCAATGATGATGATTTTGTTCGTGAACTGGTTTCGACCAGCACCCACGATTCCATGCTCTTCTTCACAAATCAGGGTAGGGTTTATCGCCTGAAAGGTTATGAAATTCCTGAATACGGCCGTACTGCAAAAGGACTGCCAGTTGTGAATCTACTGAAGCTGGATGAAGGGGAAACGATTCAGACGATTATCAATGTCAAAACAGATGATTTCCATGATAAATACCTCTTTTTCACAACTAGACAAGGACTTGTCAAGCGTACCAGCGTTTCTGCCTTTGGCAATATCCGCCAAAACGGGCTCAAGGCTCTGAACCTTCGTGATGGTGATGAACTTATCAATGTCTTGTTGACAGATGGCTCAAACGATATTATCATCGGAACACGTCAAGGTTATTCCGTTCGTTTCAATGAGACTGTTGTTCGCAATATGGGTCGTTCAGCAACTGGTGTAAAAGGTGTCAGTCTTCGTGAAGGGGATCTTGTCGTCGGTGCTGCTCACATTGCTGAAAACCAGGATGTTCTGACGATTACTGAAAAAGGCTACGGCAAACAAACTCCTGCAGATCAATACCCAACTAAAGGCCGCGGCGGCAAAGGAATTAAAACCGCCAACATCACTTCTAAAAATGGTCCTCTTGCTGGATTAGTAACTGTTAATGGTGATGAGGATATTATGATTATTACGGATACCGGTGTTATTATTCGTACAAGTGTTGCCAATATTTCTCAAACAGGTCGTTCAGCTATGGGAGTTAGGGTCATGCGTCTAGATAAGCAGGCAAAAATTGTGACCTTTGCATTGGTAAAACCAGAAGCAACGGATGAATCCGATTCAAATAATGATGAAAATGAATAGAAAATCAATGAAAAAAGCAACAAAACCTAGAAAAAAACGACAATTCTTGAGAAACTTTTTTCTCATTCTCTTGTTAGTCATTGGCTTAGCTTTAATCTTTAATAAGCCAATCAGAAATACCTTAATTGCTTGGAATACTAATAAATACCAAGTGAGCAAGGTCAGCAAGGAAATTCTTAAAAAAAATAAGGATGCTGACTCATCCTTTGATTTTAAAAAGGTTAGATCAATCAGTACAGAATCAGTCTTAGCTGCTCAGATGGCAGCGCAGAAACTGCCAGTTATCGGCGGTATTGCGATTCCGGATTTGAAAATTAACCTACCGATTTTTAAAGGTTTAGACAATGTTGGTCTGACTTACGGCGCTGGTACAATGAAAGAGAATCAGGTCATGGGGCAAAATAACTATGCCTTGGCCAGCCATCATGTTTTTGGTCTGACAGGGTCTTCTCAGATGTTGTTTTCACCTTTGGAACGGGCACAAAATGGTATGAAAATTTACCTTACTGATAAAACTAAAATTTACACTTACGTTATCAGTGAAGTAAAAACAGTCACACCCGAACACGTCGAGGTTATAAACGATACCCCTGGCCAGACAGAAATTACTCTGGTAACCTGCACAGATGCTGAAGCAACAGCCAGAACAATTGTTCATGGCAGATATGAAGGAGAAGTCGATTTTAAAAAGGCAGCTAAGAAAGTTAAAAAGGCTTTCCGGCAATCCTATAATCAAATATCACTCTAGCATCGGCAGCATATGATATTAAACATTTATATATCAGAAGGACTGGAAAATAGTTTCAGTCCTTTTTTAACCTGTTATAAGGAAATGCATGAGGCTGCAAATGATTTTTTCTTTGGAGAACATCTGGGAAAATGCTATAATAAAACACTAAGAGTTGAAAAAGAAAAAATGACGAGAAAGGAATGTAAAATATGACTTTACGAAAATTAGTGACTTGTGTAGCACTCTTGTTTGCTTCCTTAGTGAGTCTGACTCCTGTTTTTGCCAGTAGTTCGAATTCTGTTCAAAAGGTTATTGATGAATCTTACGTGCAGCCAGACTATGTTTTGGGCTATTCTTTAAGTGAAGAACAGCGCAGTCAGACTCTAGATTTATTGGGATATAAGGCCGATACAGATACTAATGTTAAGACGCTTGATACCAGCAGCTATGCTAAGATTATGAATGTTGCTGACGATCCGAGTTTACAGCTGTATTCGTCAGTGAAAATTCAAAAATTGGGCAGCCGAGAAACACTGGATGTACAGATTGTAACCCCTGAAAATATCACAAAAGTAACACGGGACATGTACCGAAACGCAGCGATAACACTTGGTATTGAACATGCTAAAATTACAGTTGCAGCGCCCATTGCAGTAACAGGGGAATCAGCTTTGGCTGGTATTTACTATTCACTTGAAGAAAAGGGAGCAGCTGTTTCTGAGGAGAGCAAGAACTTAGCACAAGAAGAGCTTGGCGCCCTTTCTGATATCAACGAACAAAACAAAGGCAAAGAAGGCTACGATGCCGATAAACTCAATGTGGCTCTAACAGATATTAAATCTGCAGTAGCTGATTCAGGGGACAGCCTAACCAAAGACCAAGTTCGAAAAATTGTAGAAGATACCTTAAAAAACTATGGACTTAAGTCTTCAATGACAGAAAATCAAATCACTTTGATTGTTAACTTTGCTTTCAACCTATCAAAGAGCAAAGTCATTCACAATGCTGGTTTTAAATCAACACTTAATTCCTTAAAAGACAGTATTGTAGCCAAAGCTAAGTCTACTTTTAAGGGATTTAATCTGAATTTTGATGCCAACAAGGCCGTTGAATCTGGCAAGGGATTCTTCGCTAGAATTTGGCAATGGCTCGTCAGCCTGTTTTCATAATGATAGAAAGATAGATACACTAAAAACTGAGACAGATGTCTTGGTTTTTTATTCATTCTAGTGACAGTTGTTGAAATTTTCTGAAAATCCTCTTGACAGCTTTTGAATGGGTGTTATAATAATTGTATATCAGATTCTGAAAAATCTGACAATTCATTCGAATAAAGGAGAATTTTATGACAGAGAATACAGAAGAGCAGTCAATAAATTGGCGGGAAAAATTCCAGGCTTTCGGTCCTGGAATCCTCATGGCTGCGGCGGCAGTCGGAGGGTCGCATATCGTCTCTTCGACACAGGCAGGAGCTATTTATGGCTGGCAGCTGGCCATTATTATTCTTTTGGTCAATTTATTTAAATACCCGTTTTTTAGATTTGGGTCACAGTATACGCTGCAAAATAACAAAAGCCTGATTGAAGGATATAAGGAAAAAGGATCTTTTTACCTTTGGGTATTCTTTATTATGAATATTTTTTCAGCTGTTGTTAATACTGCTGCAGTGGGGATTTTGGCAGCTGCTATCTTATATAATATTTTTCCGCATGGATTTGGTTTGAGCATTTCACAGCTGACAACAATTTTGATTGTTGTTACCTGGGCCATGCTCTTGATCGGCGGTTATAAATTTCTTGATAGCCTGTCCAAGTTTGTTATGATCTCTTTGACTCTGGCAACGACTTTGGCCGTTATCATTGCTGTTTTCAAACACAGAGAGCTGGCACCTGATTTTCAGGCACCTTCGCCTTGGCAATTAAGCGCCCTGCCCTTCATCGTTTCCTTGATGGGCTGGATGCCTGCACCTATTGAAATATCAGCGATTAATTCCATGTGGACTGTTGAAAAACGTCGGACAACCAAGGTCAGCTACAAAGATGGTTTGCTTGACTTTAATGTGGGTTACATCGGCACAGCCATCCTCGCCTTTATCTTTTTGGCTTTGGGTGCCTTGATTCAGTTTGGTTCTGGAGAACCTGTCAAAAGTGCTAGTGCAGCCTACATTGCGCAATTTATCAACATGTATGCCTATGCTATTGGAAATTGGTCACGGCTCTTGATTGCCTTTATTGCCTTTTTGTGTATTTTTGGTACGACCATTACGGTTATTGATGGTTATTCTCGCGCTAATAATGAGACCCTTCGTCTTTTATTCAATAAGAAGGAAGCCAGTCAAAAGCAGTTGAATATTTGGACAACGTTCACCTCTCTTGTAGGAATTGTTATTGTTCTCTTGTTTGCAGGGGATGTTGCAACTTTGATGCGTTTTGCCATGATTGCTTCCTTCCTGACAACACCTGTTTACGCTTACTTGAATTTCTCTTTGGTTAACAACAAAGAACATCGGCTGTCTCCATGGCTTTATTGGCTGTCTATTGCAGGAATTATTTACTTAGCCGGTTTTGCCCTCTTTTTCCTTGCTTACATTACAGGATTGCTGGGTTAATAGTATTAAAAAGATTGGAATGCGTTTATTTCAATCTTTTTTGATTAGCTTTGAAATTATTTTGTATTTCAAAAATCAATAGAAACGCTTGAGTTTTCTGTATTTTTCGAGATATAATAAAGGGGAATTAGCTGGAGGAATAAGCTTATGACTGAAGTTTGGGATGCCTATGATGAAAATCGGAACTTGATACCGGGAAAGACCATCATACGTGAGACTTTTTCAACAGCAGATGACTTTCACTTGGTGGTCGAAGTTCTGCTTTTACATGGAGATAATGCTGTGCTTTTTATGCATCGTTCTTCCGAGAAAGAAACTTTTCCAGGATACTATGAAGCAACGGCTGGCGGTTCGGCTTTAAAAGGTGAGAATTCAGAAACAGCCGTCCGCCGGGAATTAAAAGAAGAGACAGGTCTGGAAGCTGACCGTCTTCAGCTTCTCTATCAATACAGCGATCCTAAATATCACGCTCACTTTGACCATTATTTGGCTAGGACCGGAGCTGATAAAGACCAGGTCAGTTACCAAAAGGGTGAGACAGACGGCCACGTTTGGGTGTCTCCCGAAGAATTGGCAGATTTTCTGGATAAGGAAGATGTTCTGCCAGCAAATGTGACGGAGCTAAAAATACTCTTTGGTTTAAAATAGCAGACAGGTAGCTGCTGTTTCATGAAATGCATTATTAAGGAGGCGAAATGACAGTAAAAGTAATCGCGACAGATATGGATGGCACTTTTTTGAATTCACAGGGGCAGTATGACCGTGAACGTTTCCAAAAGCTGTTAAGGCAGCTGCAGGAAAGGGACATTCGCTTTGTTGTAGCGAGCGGTAATCAGTATCAGCAGTTAAGAGATCAGTTTCCCGATTGCCATGAGCAGCTGACCTTTGTCAGTGAAAATGGGGCTAATATCATTCACAAGGACAAGCCTTTGATTGAAGTTTTTCAAAACAGAGAAGACATTGCCCATTTGATACATTTTGTTGAGCAAGAATATCCTGAAGCTGTCATTTCTTTATCAGGTGAGGAGAAAGCATATCTGCGCAGAGATGCTCCCCATGATATCATCGAATGGCTTTTGCCTTTTCTGCCTAATTTAGAGCTTGTTGAGGAGTTGCTTCCACTTCCTCATGAGCGTTTTTTCAAATTAACCCTTAAGGTTGAAGAAGAAGCTGTGACGCAAGTAAGGCAGGCTATTGATAGCTTTGAAACCAGCGATCGTTTAGTAAGCACCAGCAGCGGTTTTGGCTGCATTGATGTCATCACAAAAGGTCTGCATAAAGGCTGGGCACTTGAGCAATTGCTAAAAGGTTGGAATTATAAGAGTGATAATCTGATGGTGTTTGGTGACAGCGGCAATGATGTTGAAATGCTGAAGCTTGCCAAATATTCCTATGCCATGGCTAATGCATCTAAAGAGGCCAAAGTAGCAGCCCGTTATCAAGCAAGCTCAAACGATGACTCTGGTGTATTGGAGGTCATCGAAAATTATTTGGCAGCTTTATAAAAATAGTAATTTTTGGAAGAAAAGGGCCTCTTGTTTCTTTTTGAAGTGAAGGAGATAAATATGTTGCACAATCAATCAAGTACCAATCAGCGCTCAAAAGAAAGCGGCAGTACTGAATTAGATACTTATCAAATGGAACGGCTGCGGTCTTTCCAAAAAGCTAATGCGCAGAAACAAGCTGACAGCATTGCTTTTGCCGGCGATTCCATTACCGAATTTTTTCCCTTGAAGAAATATCTGGGACGTGAAAAAAATATAATTAACCGAGGTATTGCTGGCACCGATTCTGTCTGGCTTTTGGAGCATCTACAAGAGCAGGTGCTGGACTTAAATCCGGCTAAGGTCTTTTTAATGATTGGTATCAATGATATTGGAAGAGGCTATGCTCTGTCTGATATTACTTCAAGAATTTCAGAGATTATTGCCCAGATCCGAAGTCATAATATTCTTACTCAGATCTACCTCTTGTCTGTTTTGCCAGTCAATGAAGGAGAACAGTATGCTGCAAAGGTGAAGATCAGAAACAATGCTGCTGTGCAGCAGTTAAATCAAAATTTGCAGGTTTTGCCGGGAGTTCAATATATTGATTTGTACCCTTTGCTCTTAGATGATTCTGGGAATTTAGCTGAACATAATACCATTGATGGCCTGCATTTGAGCCAAGAGGGCTATGAAAAAATTGCTGCTAGTTTAAAACAGGAACTGTAAAAATTTTCAGGAAATAATAATTGGAACTACTGTAGGATTCTGAAAAGTCTTGCAGTTTTTTTAAACAATTCATCTAAAATTGCCTGAGAAAATTCGGAAAAAAGCCCATATTTTTCACAAAAAGTAGTAAGATAAAGATATAAATAATAATCAGCTGTATTTTGCTGCAGCTTTGTCATTTAAGGAGGCATCTATGATGGATGAATTGAAGAAAATATTGCTGGCTGGTATCGGTTTGACTTCCATGACCTATGAAAAAGCAGACGGTTTTGTCAAAGAGTTAGTGGAAAAGGGCCGTATTACAGTAGATGAAGGCAAGGAATTGCAGTCTGAATTAAAACGTAAAAGTCAAGCAGAAGCTCAGGAAGTTTTGGACAAGGTCAACGCTAAGACGCAAAATGTACAGTATGCAACCAAGGAAGACGTTTCCCGTTTGGAAGCGAAACTGGACGCTCTTTTGCAGCAGTCATCTGAAAAATAACTTCGGATAAGGAAAGGTTTATGTCAACTAAGCGTTTAAGAGAAATAGTTGCCGTCTTTAGTTCGGTCGGCCTGACAGCACTTAAGGATAAAAGAAAGCCGCTCGATGACCAAACAGCACCGCAAAAGCTGTGTCAGGCCTTTGAAAAACTAGGTTCGAGTTTTGTCAAAATTGGCCAGATTTTATCCACCCGAAGTGATCTGCTGCCGGAAGCTTACATTAAAGAGTTGAGCAAGCTGCAAAGCGATGTGCAGCCCCTGTCCAAAGACATTGTTATGTCTGCCATTCAAGCAGAGCTTAATGAGCCACTTGAAAATGTTTTTCAGTGGATTTCGGATGAGCCTTTGGCCAGCGGTTCAGTCGCTCAGACACATCGAGCTAGGCTTTATTCTGGTCAGGAAGTTGTGATTAAGATCCAAAGACCTCATTTGGCAGACGTTCTAGACGAAGATATCAATCTCTTGATTCGCTTGTCTCGCAGAATTCCGTCTGCCTTTATTCCCATGGTTAATGTAACAGATGTCCTATACCAGTTAAAGGACAGTCTGATTCTGGAAATTGATTTTCGCAACGAAGCACAGGCTATGCTGGATTTTGCAGAGCTCAATCAAGGGGTCAAGTGTATTGCTGTGCCCAAGGTTTTTTCAGCCTATACCACTGAACATATGATTGTTGAAGAGTATATTTCCGGAATTCCCATCAATCATTATACAAATTTGCTTCAAGCGGGCTATGATTTAGAGGATATCGGCCGAAAGCTAATGCTCTCTTTTATCAAACAAGTCTTCAAGGATGGGTGTTTTCATGGAGATCCTCATCCAGGAAATCTTTTGATTCATGAAGGGCAGATTTACTTTATTGATTTTGGGATTACCGGACGCTTAGAAGATGGCATGCGGTCTTCTTTGAATGATATTCTTTACAGTTTCACAGCCCAAGACGTGGATGGCATGACCAGGGCTGTCCTTGATATTACCAGTTTTGATACCTCTATCAATAAGATGGAGCTGAGTCAGGATGTTGAACGCATGTTGGCTAAATATTCCAGTCTTGATTTGGGAGATTTAGCCATTACGGATCTCTTGCAGGATTTAGTTGATATTTTCCTGAAAAATCATTTAAAAGCGCCATCGCAGATTGTTATTTTGGAAAAGGCTTCGCTGCAGATTGAAGGGATTTTCCGAGATTTGGCGCCTAATATTGACTTGATGACCTTAGCCAAAAATTACTTCATCGAAAATATGGGACCAGACCTGCTGAAACAAGCTCTCAACAAGGAGGCCTTGCTGATTGAACTGTTTTACCTTTTGAAAAATGGTAAAAATGTTCCCAGACGGATGAATCAGCTCTTAGAACAGGTTTTAAATGGACGAATTTTAATCAACCACGATTTTTACGATTACAATAATCGGATTAAGACCATAAACAGTATTGCCAATCGCCTGATATTCAGTCTGGTTTTTCTGGCTTTAATGATCTCTGCTAGTTTATTTAGCCTCAATGCAAAATTGCAATCTTTGTCAATCTTTTTGCTGGTTCTT
Source organism: Streptococcus orisasini (assembly GCF_001431045.1). Taxonomy (GTDB): domain Bacteria; phylum Bacillota; class Bacilli; order Lactobacillales; family Streptococcaceae; genus Streptococcus; species Streptococcus orisasini. The sequence goes on along the minus strand of NZ_BCLE01000028.1, from coordinate 58,730 downwards.
GCAACGCTTGTTTTGATCTTGGAAATGATTTGGATAGTTAAAAGCCGCCGTTAGCATTAAATAAAGACTTAGGAGAGTTAGTTATGAGGATAGAACATGTGGCAATCTATGTCGATGATTTAGAAGCAGCAAGAAGTTTTTTTGAAAACTACTTTGGTGCTCAGGCAAATAATCTCTATCACAATCCAAAGAAAGGCTTTAAATCCTATTTCTTATCTTTTGATGATGGAGCACGCTTAGAAATTATAACCAAGGTAGATATTAGTCATGAAAAATTAGCTCAAGATCATCTAGGTTTTATTCATCTAGCTTTTAGTGTAGGCAGCAAAGAAAAGGTCGACGAACTGACGAAACGCTTGCAAGGTGATGGTTATCCTGTTTTAAGTGGACCACGAACTACTGGAGACGGTTACTACGAATCTTGCATTTTAGGAGTAGAAGGCAATCAAATAGAAATTACAATTTAGCTATAAATCATAGGATAGTATCAGTATATCCAATTATTTTACAGGGAAAGCAGACCTCTCTAAGGTATAATACAAGTATTAAGATAAAATGAGGTACTTGCTATGATAAAACAATTTCCGCAAGATTTTTTATGGGGAGGAGCTACGGCTGCCAATCAGTTTGAAGGTGCTTGGAATGTGGATGGCCGCGGACCTGCAACTTCTGACACCGCCCGTGCAGTCGCCCCGGAAGAGCGTAAAACAATGGGCAGTGAATTTTCTTCACCCATGACCCGTGAAAAGTTGGAGTATGCCCTTAATGACAAAAAGGGGCTCTATCCTAAACGCTGGGGTTCTGATTTTTATCATCGCTATAAAGAAGATATTGCGCTTTATGCTGAAATGGGCTTTAAGACCTTTCGTCTGTCTATTGCTTGGTCCCGGATTTTTCCTAAGGGTGATGAAAAGGAAGCCAATGAAGCAGGTCTTGCATTTTACGATAAGGTTTTTGATGAGCTTAATAAATACGGCATTGAGCCCTTGGTGACGCTGTCGCATTATGAGTTTCCAATTCATCTGGTGACAGCATACGGCGGCTGGAAAAATCGTAAAGTTATTGATTTCTTTGTGCATTATGCTGAAACGGTCTTCAAACGCTACAAGGATAAGGTCAAATACTGGCTGACTTTTAATGAAATCAACATTATTGGTATGACAGGTTATCTTTCAGGAGGTCTTCTTTTTGAAGATGGCAAATTAAATCTGCAGGAAATGTATCAAGCAGCCCATCATCAATTTGTAGCATCAGCCTTAGCTACCAAAGCCGGTCATGAAATTAATCCTGATTTTAAGATTGGCTGTATGCTAGCGCGCATGCAGGCTTATCCGGCGACCTGCAATCCGGATGATGTCATGGAAGAAGTTCGAAAGGATCATGAAAATCTTTTCTTTTCAGATGTTCAGGTGCGCGGCAAATACCCGTCTTATGCCAAACGGTTTTTCAAAGAAAATGGGATTGAACTGGAAATTGCTGATGATGACTTGGAAATTCTTCAGGACTATCCCGTTGACTTTATGTCTTTTTCTTACTACATGAGCTCCCTTGCTCGTAAGAAGAAGTCTGATGAAGAAACGGCAGGTAATCTTATTCTCAGCGAACCCAATCCTTATCTTCAAGCTTCGGATTGGGGCTGGCAAATTGATCCCGTCGGACTTCGTATCACCTTAAATAAACTTTATGACCGCTATCAGATTCCTCTCATGGTTGTTGAAAATGGACTGGGAGCTCTTGATAAGCTTGAAGAAGATGGTTCTGTGCACGATCAATACCGTATTGATTACCTCAAATCCCATGTCGAACAGATGTATGAAGCCATTGAAGACGGTGTCGACTTAATAGGTTATACGTGGTGGGGCTGTACTGACCTTGTCTCCGCATCGACATCAGAAATGTCTAAACGTTACGGTTTTGTTTATGTTGATGCAGATGACCAAGGCCAAGGAACGTTCAACCGTTCACGTAAGGATTCATTCTTTTATTATAAAAATTTAATTGCGACAAATGGAGCAAGTGTTTTAAATGATTGAGACAGCAAAAGAGTTGGACTGTGATTGTCTGACAATTAGAAAGAGAGTATAGAAATAAATGGTTCAGACGCTTTACCTTATGCGCCATGGGGAAACCTTGTTCAACACACAAAAACGCGTTCAGGGATGGTGCGATTCTCCCCTGACTGAAACAGGAATTGCTCAGGCCAAATCAGCAAGAGATTATTTTCAGGAAAAGGGTATTATCTTTGATAAAGCTTATTCTTCAACACAGGAGCGAGCAACAGATACTTTGAAACTCATTACAAATCAACCTTATCAGCAATTGAAGGGGCTAAAGGAAATGAATTTTGGTATTTTTGAGGCTCAGCCAGAAAGTCTATTGCCGCGTTTCAGACCTGGCGGATCTTCTTTTGAAGATTTGCTGGTTCCTTATGGCGGTGAAGACATTGCTCATGTCGGCAAACGTGTTTATGAAACGGTTCTTGCAGCTCTAGAAGATAAATCAGCTCAGACCATGCTGATGGTCAGTCACGGGGCTGCCTTATATGGACTGATACTTGAGTTAAACATTCAATTGCCTCAGGGACTTCATTTTGGAAACTGTGCCATTTGCAAGTATCAATATGATAACAACCATTTAGATTTAATCAGTGTTATTGATCCGCTGAAAAATCTTTCTGTTGATCTTAAAGGATAATGGTCATGAGTAAACAGTTTTATTTGATGAGGCATGGACAGACACGTTTTAATGAACAGCACCGTATTCAAGGAGTCTGCGATTCTCCCTTAACAGAGCTTGGCATTAAACAGGCCCAACAAGCTGCTGATTATTTTAAAAGCAAGGGCATTGTTTTTGATGAAGTTTATTCTTCTACGCAAGAGCGAGCCTGCGACACTGCTGAAATTGTTTCAGGCAGGCGCGATATTATCCGCTTGAAAGGACTGAAAGAATGGGACTTTGGAGCTTTTGAAGGCCAGCAAGAGTACCTCAATCCACCTTTGCAGGCAGGCGGTATCGGCTATGGCGATTATTTTGTTGTTCACGGCGGTGAATCAAATCGGGAAGTGCGTGAACGCATGGGAAAAGCAGTAAGAGAACTTTTGGAAAAAAGCTCTGCCAAGACCATTCTTGCTGTCAGCCATGGTGCGGCCATAGCTCAGTTTTTCCGCCATGTTTTGTCTGATCCACCGCAGATTCGCGGTATGCACAATTGTGCTATCCTGCATTTCTGCTATGATGGTGCTTTTGATCTCTTGTCAATTTATAATCCTGATGACAGCAGCTTTGTTTATCAAAAGGAGGAGAAATGACAGCAGATATTTATCTCATGAGACATGGTCAGACTTTATTTAATGTTCAAAAACGGATTCAGGGTTGGTCAGACTCACCTTTAACAGAAGAAGGGATTAAGCAGGCTAAGCAAGCCGGAAATTACCTTAAACAGTTAGGTCTGACATTTGACAGCCTTTATTGCTCAACTGCCGAACGCGCCAGTGATACATTGGAATTAGCAACAGGCCGAACCGATTATAGACGCCTTAAGGGACTTAAGGAAATGAACTTTGGAGTTTATGAAGGTCAGCAGGAATACCTTCATCCGCCGTATAAAGTTCGGCAAGAAACTGGTAACTACTATGAAAAATTTGGCGGCGAGACAGACAGAGCCGTTCAAGAGCGGTTGCTAAAAACGATGACAGCTATTGCAGAAGCAGAAACTGGCAAAACTGTTTTAGCGGTCAGTCATGCAGGTGCCCTAGCTCAATTTCTGCTAGCTCTTGGTTTAGAAAAGAAACTAACTTTCTTTCCAGGCAACTGCTGTGTTTTAGAATTTCACTATGAGGCAGGAAAATTTAATTTGCTGCGCTTTATCGATACTTTAGAAGAAAAAATAATACAGTTAAATTGAACATGGCTACGACACTGTGCAAAAAGAGAAAGACTTCCTAGATGCCAACTTTCCTATTCTGCCTTTGCTCGCTTACGCCTTTTGCGACACTTCGTTTGGTTAGTCGATCTTACTAACCAAACGACGTTAGCGGGAGAGGTAGCCAATTCACTATAGTGATTGGCGTTTGTTATCAAGTGCAAAGCACTTAGATAACATTCCTCTGCCGTATCTTATTAATTGAACACGCCGACGACACTGTGCAAAAAGAGAAAGACTTCCTAGATGCCTAGGCATCTTCGTCAGCTTTCCTATTTTGCTGTGTGTCGTTTACGCCTTTGTATCTTATTAATTGAACACGCCGACGACTCTGTGAAATTAGACTCGCCTTCCTAGAATCTTTAGGGATTCTTCGTCAGGCTCCCTAAATTTCTTTGAGTCGCTTAACGGCTTAGTACCTTATGTAATCGAACACGGGCTAAAAGCGTCGAGAAAAAGATAGCCTGCCTTATGCACAAAACGCATGGCGTTAGGCTCCTATTTTCTTCTCGCTTTCTTAACGCCCTTAGTATCTTATTAATTGAACACGCCTACGACTCTGTGAAATTAGACTCACCTTCCTAGAATCTTTAGGGATTCTTCGTCAGGCTCCCTAAATTTCTTTGAGTCGCTTAACGGCTTAGTATCTTATGTAACTGAACACGGGCTAAAAGCGTCGAGAAAAAGATAGCCTGCCTTATGCACAAAGCGCATGACGTTAGGCTCCTATTTTCTTCTCGCTTTCTTAACGCTCTTAGTATCTTATTAATTGAACACGCCGACGACTCTGTGAAATTAGACTCGCCTTCCTAGAATCTTTAGGGATTCTTCGTCAGGCTCCCTAAATTTCTTTGAGTCGCTTAACGGCTTAGTATCTTATGTAACTGAACACGGGCTAAAATCCTAGTAAAAAAGATAAACTTCCTTGTGTCTTAACGACACAGCGTCAGTTTCCTATTTTTATACGGATTTCTTAACGCCCTTTGTATCTTAATTAAAGGAGTTTAAAATGACACAATTAAAACCATTTCCAGACGGATTTTTATGGGGCGGCGCAACAGCTGCTAACCAATGCGAAGGAGCATATGATGTTGACGGACGCGGATTAGCCAATGTTGACGTGGTGCCGATTGGCGAAGATCGCTTTCCAATCATTGCCGGAAAAAAGAAAATGTTCGACTTTGAAGAAGGCTATTTCTATCCAGCCAAAGAATCCATTGATATGTACCATCATTTTAAGGAAGATATTGCGCTTTTTGGAGAAATGGGTTTTAAAACCTATCGTCTCTCTATTGCCTGGACGCGTATTTTCCCGCAAGGAGATGAATTGGAGCCTAATGAAGCTGGCTTGCAGTTCTATGAAGATTTATTTAAAGAATGCCATAAGTACGGTATTGAACCGCTGGTAACCATTACCCATTTTGACTGCCCTATGCATTTGATTAAAGAGTACGGCGGCTGGCGCAATCGTAAGATGTTAGAGTTTTACGAACGTCTCTGCCGCACCCTGTTCACTCGTTATAAAGGGCTGGTCAAATATTGGCTGACCTTCAATGAAATCAACATGATTCTTCACGCGCCGTTTATGGGAGCTGGCCTTTATTTTGAAGAAGGCGAAAATGAAGAAGAAGTGAAGTATCAGTCTGCTCACCATGAATTGGTAGCATCAGCCATTGCCACTAAGCTGGCTCATGAAATTGACCCTAATAACAAGGTTGGCTGTATGCTGGCTGCTGGTCAGTATTATCCAAACACCTGCAATCCTAATGACTATTGGAAGGCTATGCAGGAAGACCGGTCTAACTATTTCTTTATTGATGTACAAGCACGCGGCGAATATCCCAACTATGCTAAGAAGCAATTTGAACGCGATGGGCTTAACATTGTCATGACAGATGAAGATTTGCAGCTGCTTCGTGAAAATACGGTTGATTTTGTTTCCTTCTCTTATTATTCCAGCCGAGTGGCTTCTGCCGATCCAAAAGCCAATGATAAGACACAGGGTAATATCTTTGCTTCCATTAAAAATCCTTACTTGGCATCATCTGAATGGGGTTGGCAAATTGATCCGCTTGGTCTTCGGATTACCCTTAATACCATCTGGGATCGCTATCAAAAACCTATGTTCATTGTTGAAAATGGTCTTGGTGCAGTAGATAAACCAGATGAAAATGGCTATGTTGAAGATGATTACCGCATTGATTACCTGCGTGAGCACATTAAAGCCATGAATGCCGCTATCAATGAAGACGGTGTTGAGCTTTGGGGTTACACAACTTGGGGCTGTATTGACCTTGTGTCAGCAGGTACAGGTGAAATGAAGAAACGCTACGGTTTCATTTATGTTGACCGTGATAATGCTGGAAACGGTACTCTCAAACGTTCCAAGAAGAAATCATTTGACTGGTACAAGCAAGTTATTGCTTCAAATGGAACAGACATTGATTAATAACATAGGGAGTGAGGTTGGACTTTTGCCCAACCTCTTTTAAGGCTTGAAAGTTCTGTATAGGCATGAAGAGCTGATTAAATAGAAAAGACTGAGTGATTAGTTTATTTGCTGTAAGATTTTAGAAAGTTTGGTGAAAAGTTGAATTCAAAGAAAATAGGATTAAAGCAGGTGCTGATTTATTTGCTGGGAAATATCATTTTGGCAGCGGGAATCTGTCTGAATACTAAGACACACTTGGGAGTATCCCCTGTTATTTCAGTAGCCTATAATGGTGCACAAATTTTTAGACTCTCGATTGGGGTAGCCACCTTTGTTTATTACTGTTTTTTGATTTTCTTGCAATACTGCCTTTTAAGAAAGAATTTTGAAGCTGTGCAGCTATTGCAGGTTATCGCTAGTTTTTTAAGCAGTTTTTTTATCCAAATTTATGACACTATTTTCCCTGTCCCAGAAAGTCTCCTGTCCAAGTGGCTCTTGCTCTTTATAGCTATTATTTTAACTGGAATCGGCGCTTCTTTAACCATTGCTATGCAGATTATTCCTAATCCTGCAGATGGCTTGGCAAACACCCTGGGTTTTGTCTGCCGCAGAAATTTTGGCTTTGGTAAAAATCTTTTGGATGCCATTTGTATTTTCATCGCCTTATTTTTAGGCTGGTTTTTCAGGCGAAGTTTTTTAGGTATTGGTTTGGGAACAGTAGTGGCTATGCTGATGACAGGACGCGTTATTGCCTTTTGCCATCCTTACTCAGAAAAGCTGTTTAAAAAATTACAAAATCACACCGCAAAAGTCTAACTGCTAGTAAATTGCTTATTTTTAGGCAATAAGAATTCCCTTAAAGAAATTTTAGTGTATAATAACAGTTATGAAAATTAAAAAATCCTATATTGCTTATCCTGTTTTTGTTTTTCTGATTTGCTATGCTCTTGTAGCAAACTGGTCAACAGGAGCTAAACTATTAAATACCTTTTTGGCTGCTCTTTCTCCTTTTTTGACAGGAGCAGCTATCGGCTATATTGTGAATATTGTCATGAGTGCCTATGAAAAGCTATATGACAAGCTCATAAAGCCGCCTCGCCTGCAAAAGGTCAAGCGCCCCTTAACCATGATTTTGGCTTATGCTACCTTTGTTCTTGTTGTAACCTTGATTTTCACTATTGTATTGCCGGATTTGATTGCTAGTATTCAGTCGCTCTTAGCTATTAATCCTAAAGATGTTCAAGAGTTCATCAAAGATGTTCAGCACAACAAATGGGTTTCAAAATTTTTAACCACTTTTGGGTCAGATGCTCAGCTTGGCAGTTTAATTTCAAACTACAGCCGTCAGATTTTAAGTCAGTTTTTAGGAGTACTGACCAATATCTTATCTTCGGTGACTTCCATTGCCTCGACTTTAATTTCTATTTTTGTTAGCATCATTTTCTCCATGTATGTTTTGGCCAATAAGGAAAAGTTGGGCTATCAGTTTAATCTTCTAGTGAATACCTATCTTGGCAAGCATGCTGAGAAGGTGCATTATCTCCGTGCTATCTTACATGAGCGTTTTCATGGCTTTTTCGTTGGGCAAACCTTAGAGGCTATGATCTTGGGTAGTCTGACTGCACTGGGAATGCTGCTGCTTGGTTTGCCTTATGCAGCAACTATCGGTATTTTAATTGCATTCACAGCCCTAATACCGGTTGTAGGAGCCTACATTGGGGTGACTGTCGGTGTCATTCTCATTATGACCCAGTCATTTTCACAGGCCATTATTTTCCTAGTCTTTATCGTCCTTTTGCAGCAGTTTGAAGGCAATGTTATTTACCCTAGAGTTGTTGGCGGATCGATTGGTTTGCCATCAATGTGGGTGCTTCTAGCTATTACTGTTGGCGGCGCCTTGGCAGGGATTATCGGTATGCTGGTAGCCGTTCCGATTTTAGCCAGTCTTTATCAGATTATTAAAGACCATGTTTATAAGAAACAAGCTCAAAACCAACACCAAGGCAATTAAAAACCTTGGTGTTTTGCTGTTCTTTCAAGATAGTATAATAGTATCAGATATTAAGAGAATGACACTATCTTTTTACAAACAGCATCATTTATAATAAAACTAGAAAAACATTAGGAGTAGGTACATGAGTAGAAAAATTATTTTTTTAGATGTGGACGGAACTCTGGTAGATTACAACAACCGCATCCCGCAGTCAGCAATAAGGGCCATTCGCAAGGCGCGCCAAAACGGACATCTGGTATTTGTCTCAACAGGGCGCAGCCGGGCAGAAATGCAACCTGAACTTTGGGACATCGGTCTTGATGGTATGATTGGCGGCAACGGATCTTATGTGGAATATGATGATCAGGTTCTTATGCATCAGCTGATTTCTCCAGCGCAAGCTAAAGCGGCCGTTGATTGGCTGCATAAACGCGGTCTGGAATTTTACTTAGAAAGCAACAATGGACTTTTTGCCAGCGAAAACTTTAAGGAGCGTGCACGGGAAACCTTAAGAATTTATGCCATGCGCAAGGGGAAAACATCGGCTGAAGTTGAAAATCAGGAAGTCGAAGATGCCATACACGGTCTTATTTTCGGTGGCCGTCTTTACCGTGATGATCTCAATAAAATCAGCTTTGTCCTTGATTCTTATCAAGATTACCTAGATGCGCAAAAGGCCTTTCCGGATTTAAAGGTTGGAACCTGGGGCGGCCGCGGTGAAACTGCATTGTTTGGCGATCTGGGTGTTAAAAATATCACCAAAGCTCATGCTATTGATGTGCTCTTACAGCATTTAAAAGCCGATAAAAAAGATACCATTGCCTTTGGTGATGCCAAAGTTGATATTCCTATGCTGGACTACTGTGAAATAGGGGTTTCCATGGGCAATGGCGGACCTGAAATTTTAGCTATGGCTGATATGGTGACAGACGATGTGGAAGAAGACGGACTTTACAAAGCTTTTGAAAAATTAGGACTTTTGAGTTCAAAATGATACCAATTGTAAAGATAATGCTATCGTACTAAAATCCCTGACTTATATTTTAGTGATATAGTAAAAAAGATTGGACAATCCAATCTTTTAAAATAGATTTATAATAGTCAAAATATTTGACTATTATAAATTGACATGTTAAACTAAATCTAATCTTTATAGTAGGAGGTTGATGATGAAAGCAGTGCTTGTTGAACAACCAGGAACATCAGAACAGTTAAAAATTGTTGAAAGAGAGATTCCTAAAATTAAAGAGGGCTGGTCGTTGGTCAAAATCAAGGGATTTGGCATCAATCGTTCTGAAATTTTTACGCGCAAAGGTTACTCGCCATCTGTTGTTTTCCCAAGAGTTTTAGGCATTGAATGTGTTGGTATCATTGAAGAGACTTCGGATAAAAATCGTTTTTCCCATGGACAAAAGGTTATTTCGATTATGGGAGAAATGGGAAGAGCTTTCGATGGTAGTTATGCTGAGTATGTTCTGCTGCCTAATAAACAAATTTATCCAGTTACAACTGATTTAGCTTGGGATAAGTTGGCAGCAGTTCCGGAAAGTTACTATACTGCTTACGGGGCCTATAAAACCTTAAATTTGAAAAAGGAGGACCGTGTTCTCATACGAGCGGGAGCAAGTGGTGTTGCCCAAGCCTTTCTCAACTTGCTAAAGGCTTCGCTGCCTGAAATTAAAGTGACTGCCAGTGTACGTTCTCTAGAAAAAAAGGAACAGCTCTTAAACAGCGGTTATGACGATGTCATTAGCGATCATAAAGGCTGTTTGCAAACAAATCAAAAATTTGATAAGATTTTGGATTTGGTAGGTCCTGCCTGCATCGATGATACTTTAAAGCATGCTGCTAAGGGTGCTGTTGTCTGTATTGTCGGTTTATTAGGCGGTCAATGGACTTTAGATAATTTTGATCCCATCATGGCTCTGCAAAACAATGTTTACTTAACAGCTTTCTATTCTGGGGATGTGGATTTAATTAGATTGCAAGAACTCTTTGATTTTATTGCTAAATATAATGTTTCTGTTAAAGTAGAAAAAATTTTCACCATTGATCAAATAAAAGAAGCACATGATTATCTAGAAAGTTCACAAGCTTTCGGCAAAGTTATTGTTTTAAATGGAGATGCCTCATGACAGCAGAGCAAAAAGATAACAAACACTATTTGCGCATCTTTGATCAACAGATGTCTCTTTATGAGCACTATGCTCGAAAAAATGGTCTTCAAAGTAAGTCTTTGTTTATACTTCTTTGGCTTTATTACAGCCCACGGGGAATTACACAGAAGCAGATTGTCGAAAAGACCTATTCTACTAAGCAGGTTGTCAATGCTAGCTTAAAAAGATGGCGAGAAAAGGATTATATTACTTTTCTTGAATCACAAACAGATCACCGTGAGAAAAAAATGATTTTATCGCCTAAGGGTCAAAAATATGCCAAATCTATTATTGATCCCTTGGAAAAGATCGAAGAAGCAGCTTTCAACAGTTTATCTGTTCAAAAACAAAAGGCAATGATTCAGCTGACAGATCATTATTATCAAGCTTTGTTAGCACATATGCAATATTATTTTGTTCAAAAAGAAGCTGAAAAAACCACAAAGGAGAAACCATGATTCGTTTTGAAAATGTCAGCAAATTCTATGGTCGTGAGAAGGTATTAGATGACCTCACTTTTGAAATTGCTGAGGGAGAATTTTTTGTCTTGATTGGCCCCAGTGGCAGCGGCAAAACGACTACTCTCAAAATGATTAATCGCTTAATTGATCCCAGCCAAGGAGCTATTTATTTAAAGGGCAAAAAAATTAATGAGATTTCTTTAAGGGAGCTGCGCTTAGATATGGGTTATGTCTTACAGCAGATTGCCCTGTTCCCAAATTTGACTGTCAGAGAAAACATTGAATTGATTCCGGAAATGAAAGGCTGGTCAAAAGCGCAGAGGCTTGAAAAAACGAAGGGTTTACTGGATAAGGCCGGACTGCCAGCTGATAAGTATTTAGAGCGCTATCCGCGGGACCTTTCAGGTGGTGAACAGCAGCGTGTGGGTATCCTGAGAGCTATTATTGCTAATCCACCTATTCTTTTAATGGACGAGCCTTTTTCAGCTCTGGATCCTATTTCTAGAAAGCAGCTGCAGGATTTAACGCTGTCTTTGCAAAAGGAATTAGGAATAACTGTTGTTTTTGTGACCCACGATATTGAAGAAGCAAAAAAATTGGCTGATCGTATTGCTGTTTTTCAAGAAGGACAGATTATTCAAGTAGCTAATCCTAAAGACATGGCAAAAAATCCTGCCAATGACTTTGTGGCGGATCTATTTGGAGGTGACCGAAAATGACAGATTTAATTACTACCTTTCAAGATCGCTTTGGTGATTGGCTGCAGTCCTTGCTGGAACATTTGCAAATATCTTTGCTATCGCTTTTGATGGCCATTATTCTGGCTGTTCCTTTAGCCATTTTTATCAGTCATCGTAAGAAACTCTCTGAAGCTATTTTACAAATTTCAGGAATCTTCCAGACTATTCCTTCTCTGGCCCTTTTAGGGTTATTCATTCCTTTTATGGGGATTGGAACGGTGCCAGCAGTTGCGGCTTTGATTATCTATGCCCTTTTCCCAATTTTACAAAATACAATCACTGGACTGACAACTATCGATCCTAGTCTGGTTGAAGCCGGTCAGGCCTTTGGTATGACCAAGTGGGAACGACTGAAAAAATTTGAGCTGCCCTTGGCTATGCCAGTTATCATTTCTGGTGTCAGAACAGCGGCTGTTATGATTATTGGAACGGCAACTTTGGCGGCGCTGATAGGTGCTGGCGGTCTTGGCTCTTTCATTCTCCTTGGGATTGACCGCAATAACAGTTCTCTGATTTTAATTGGGGCTATTTCTTCAGCACTTTTGGCTATTGTCTTTAATCTAGCTATTAAATTTTTGGAAAAGGCTTCGCTGAGAAAGATTATGCTTGCTTTTGTGCTGATGCTGGTAGGCCTAGGAGCTTCCTATCTTCCCAATATCATTAAGGCCAGCCAGAGTCAGGAGGAAATTGTTATTGCAGGGAAATTGGGATCTGAACCTGAAATCCTGATTAATATGTACAAGGAATTAATTGAGCAAGACAGCAATCTGTCAGTAAAAATCAAACCTAATTTTGGAAAAACAAGCTTCCTTTATGAGGCTCTTAAAAAAGGTGATATTGATATTTATCCAGAATTTACAGGGACAGTTACGGCCAGCCTACTAAAAAATCCGCCTAAAGTTTCTAATAACTCGCAAATGGTTTATAAAGCAGCGCGTGATGGTATTTTGAAGCAGGATAATCTCGTCTATCTAAAACCGATGAAATATCAAAACACTTACGCTGTAGCCGTTAAGAAATCATTTGCCAAGGAAAATGGCCTAAAAACCATTTCTGATTTGAAAAAGGTTGCAAACACAGCAAAAGCAGGCTTTACCTTGGAATTTAACGATCGAGAAGATGGGAATAAAGGTTTGAAAGATCTTTATGGCCTTAATCTGCAAGTTAGGACAATGGAACCTGCTTTGCGTTATCAAGCCATCAAGAGCGGTGATATTGATATTACAGATGCTTATTCCACAGACTCAGAAATAAAAGAATACGGTCTAGTCACTCTTAAAGATGATAAAAGCCTTTTTCCACCTTATCAAGGAGCACCTTTGCTCAAAAAGAAATTGTTGCAGAAACATCCAGAGTTAAAGAGGATTTTAAATCGCTTGGCTGGAAAGATAAGAGAAGACCAAATGAGCGACATGAACTACCAAGTTAAAGCAAAAGGGAAATCTGCTAAAACAGTGGCCCACAATTATCTGAAAAAAGCAGGTCTGCTGGATTAAAGGATTCTTGCCTGATCTGCATTGATTTTAAAAAAGAGTGGATAGAAATATTTTCTATTTTTAAAGCTAGCTAAAAAGACGAAGATAAGCAGTACTTAAACCGTTTATCTCCGTCTTTTTTTATTTTTGTCTGAAAATCAATGGGCAGAAGCACCAGATGTTGCATCGGCAGCTCCTGAGTCACTGCTGTCGGATGCACCTGAGGTTGCATCAGCACTGCCGCTGTCAGAAGCACCGGAAGTTGCGTCAGCCCCTGCAGCACCACCGACCAGTCTTTGACCAGTTGTTTGCAGATACCAATCTAGCCAAGGTTTAAAGTTAAAAACAATTTCATTGATACCTGCAAAGGAACCATCTGGATAATACATTGCTTGGTAATTGTGAGTATTGAGCACAGCAGGATTTGGATTAGGAATAAGTGTACGAACGTATTCTTGGTTGCCATTACGGAGAGTTCCAATAACCCACTCAACATTTTTCATCCGTTCAGGCGGAAGACTGTTGTGAACTGTTGACAAACGGCTGCCGGATTGGGATGGTACCCGTTTAGCAAACATAGTATCTGGATCCTGATGAGCATTGTTGTAATAGAGGAATTGATTATTATCATCGGAATAAGTCAATTCAAAAGGCATAGCTTTTAAAAACATGTTGATTTGATCGACTGTTAAAATACCGTGATCAAGTTTGACATAGGTATTGCCGGAAACAGCGCCTGTAACCTCGGCAACTTTTTCAACCCATTCTGGATCGTCTGGGTCAACTTCTGTAACAGATGTTGCAATAGGATGATTGCAGTCTAAGTCTTCTGGTTCAATTGGTTTTGGTTTTTGCAATTTTGACACCACCCCTACATAGCTTACAAAATTATCTAAGCAGGTTTCTAAAAAATCAACAGTCCCTTTGTTAATAATATTGCCATCATCGTCAAAGGCTTCTTTTGCTTTACCAAGCAGAAATTCATTTCCCGGAAGGGTATAGGCATTAACTCCTGGAGCATCCAAAATTTTTCTCAGATGCACCTGAGCGCGTGAGGTTCCTTGATCGTAATAGGAAGCCCCGACAATCATAACCGGTTTGTTTTCGAAAGGATGCACTTCACAAGACAGCCATTCTAAGACGCTCTTTAAAGCAGCCGTAATCGTGTGGTTGTGTTCAGGAGTAGCGATAATAACCCCGTCTGCACGTGTGATTTTATTATATAAGAGCCGCAATTGAAAATTGTCTTTCCAGCTTTGATCCTGATTGAACATTGGAACGTCATCAATTTCCAATAACTCTAATTCAAATTTTAACTTAAATTGTTTTCTGATGTACTCTAATAATTTGCGATTGTATGATTGTTCTGCATTTGAACCTACAAGTCCTACAAATTTCATATTGATTTCTCCTTTAATTAAGATACAAAGGCGTAAGCGACACACAGCAAAATAGGAAAGCTGACGAAGATGCTTGGCATCTAGGAAGTCTTTATCTTTTTGCACAGTGTCGTAGCCGTGTTCAATTAACAAGATACAAAGGGCGTTAAGAAAGCGAGAAGAAAATAGGAGACTGACGCTGTGCGCTGGCACACAAGACAGTCTATCTTTTTCTCGACGCTTTTAGCCCGTGTTCAGTTTGCTTTATAAACTTTCCCAATCAAAATTTTCGGCTTCCTTATGCAGAAGCTCTTGGGCACTTGATAGTTTTTCAGTGATTTTAACAAAAATACGGAAGTCATCAAAGATAGCGTCAAGTTTTTGGAAGGTTTCTAAATCAGCGAGATTGCCATCTTTGTCAAATGCCTGCAGAGAGTGAGAAAGTAAAAATTCATCTGGCAGGACATTGGCTTTGATTTCGGGAGCATTGAGAATCTGCCGTAGCTGCAGTTGAGCGCGTGATGAGCCCAGTGTTCCGTAAGAAGCTCCGGTAATCATAACTGGCTTATTTAGAAGCGGATAAATACCATAGGAAAGCCAAGCCAAAGCACTCATTAATACAGCCGGGATGGAATGATCGTATTCAGGTGTTCCGATAATAACCCCGTCTGCAGCTTTAATTTTTTCAGCTATTTCAATAACTCCCTCAGGGAGCTTTTTGTCAGCTGGTTTATTAAACATAGGGAGATCCTTGATTTCGACTAGTTCAATATCAGCCTTATCAGCAAAGTGTTTTTGCATGTATTGTAGCAATTGACGGTTAGTCGATTTTTTTGAATTTGTCCCAACTAATCCAATAAGTTTCATCATGTTGTACCTCTTTCTTTAGGTTTAGTAAAGGGGGATAAAAGTATCTTTTAAGCCGTTTGAAACGGCGATGCGATTATCTCTGGTAATGATAATGCCTTCGATATGTTCGGTTTGATTGATTGTCCTCATAGCCAGCGGAATCGGCAGGCCAAACAAGCGTGTTGTCCAAATCTCACCGTCAAGCGAGAGCTTTGAGATAATACTGAGGCTGGCCATCTGTGTTTCAATCGGGTAGCCTGTATTTTTATCAAAAATATGATGGTAATCTTTTCCGTTGACTTGCAGATGGCGTTCGTAAATACCGGATGTGACAACAGACTGATTGTAGATTTTAACGATTCCAACATTTTGATTTCTAGGTCTTTTAGGGTCTTGAATCCCAATGTTCCAGAATCCGCCAGGACGCTTTGGATTGGGTCCGAAGACCAAAAGATTGCCACCCAGATTAATCATAGCAGAAGTAGCACCTTGACTTTTTAAGTAAGCAATAATTTTATCAGCAATATAGCCCTTGGCCAAAGCACCCAAATCAATTTTCATCCCCTTTTGAGATAGAAAAACTGTTTGTTTTTCTTCATCCAATATAATATTTTGGGGATTAATAAGAGCTAATTGTTCATTTATTTGAGTTTGGCTGGGAAGCTTGGCATCATCAAATCCAATGTGCCAAGTTTGTACCAGAGGTCCGATTGCAATATTAAGATTGCTTGGCTGATCAAGACTGTGCTTTTTTCCAATTTGAATTAATTCAAATAAATCCGGATGAACAGAAACAGCATTCAGTCCGGCTGAATGATTGACAGTCATCAATTCTGAGTCATCACTGTTAGCACTAAAGCGATGTTCGTAAGTTTTCAAAAGCCGGCAGACAAGTTCAACAAGTTCTTGAGCATTGCTGGCTTCAACCATAATATCAATCGTTGTCCCCATCATATGCAAGGTTTGTTGTGCCTGCAAATTTGTCCACCTCCTTCAACTAATCCTTACCTTTATGATAGCGTTTTCTGAAAATAAAATCAAGTCAAAATAAAAGAGTTAAGTACCGGCTTAACCCTTTTTCTTCATCTCACCGTGCGGGTAATAGGTTCCCTCCGGCATATCATTTATAAAGACGTGGATAGCTTCCTTAGGAGCTTTTGCCACACGGGAAACGACCTCAGTCACTTCGCGGGCAAGTTCAATTTTTTGTTCCTCAGTTCGGCCTTCAAACAAATCAATTTTAACAAATGGCATAAGTTTTCTCCTTTAATATAAGATACAAAGGGCGTGAAGAAATCCGTATAAAAATAGGAAACTGGCGCCGTGTCATAAAGACACAAGGAAGTTTATCTTTTTTACTAGGATTTTAGCCCGTGTTCAATTACATAAGATATTAGGGCGTGAGCGACACAAAGCAAAATAAGCGGTAAGTCAGAAATCTGAGATTTCGTTGACGCACCCTCGTCAGGACGACTAGAACTCTCAACGCCTGCAAGGCTCAGAGAGTTCAGACGTCTACGACGAATTTAAAACCAAGATCCGCAAAACTCTGGGAGAAGCTGTCTTTTTGCACAGTGTCGCAGCCGTGTTTAATTTACAATTGACACCTTTATTTTATCATATTTCCAAAGAATAGGCTCCCTTTAAACTGTCTTTTTATTGTGAAAACTCAGTGCGCCTTTTTAGCTTTTATGGTAAAATAGATGAGATACTAGTATGAGATGAGGTTGAAAGTCTTGGCACAGTTGTATTATAAATATGGGACCATGAATTCTGGGAAGACCATTGAAATTCTAAAAGTGGCTCATAATTATGAAGAGCAGGGTAAGCCTGTTGTTATTATGACCAGCAGTCTTGATACACGGGATGAATTTGGTGTCGTCTCAAGCAGGATTGGTATGAGACGTAAAGCAGTTCCCATAACAGATGACATGGATGTTTTTGCTTACATTGCTAATTTGCAAGATAAACCTTACTGTGTTTTGATTGATGAATGCCAGTTCTTAAGCAAGAAAAACGTCTATGATTTGGCTAGAATTGTTGATGACCTAGATGTTCCGGTAATGGCTTTTGGACTGAAAAATGATTTCCAAAATCATCTCTTTGAAGGGTCGCGCGAATTGTTGCTTATGGCAGATAAAATTGAAGAAATTAAAACCATCTGTCAATTTTGTTCTAAAAAAGCAACTATGGTGCTGAGAACTCAAGGCGGTAAGCCTGTCTATGAGGGCGAGCAGATTCAAATCGGCGGCAATGAAACCTATATTCCCGTTTGCCGGAAGCATTATTTTCACCCGGTTATAGGTGATGGCTGCTAAAAGCAGCTCAGCACCTAACGCCATTTCCTATGGGACAATGCCTAAACCGTGCATTAGGCTGAAGCGAAACAAAATTATCGCTTGTCTCTCTTCAGCCGTCCACCCGGTTATAGGTGATGGCTGCTAAAGCAGCTCAGCACCTAAGGCTATTCTGTTGTTATTGATTATGAGTTTAGTTATTTTGTGATGTAAAGAAGGAGAACTGTTTAAGAAAATGAATATTTATGACCAATTACAGGCTGTTGAAGATCGCTACGAGGAACTGGGTGAATTGCTCAGTGATCCAGATGTTGTCAGTGATACCAAGCGCTTCATGGAACTCTCGCGAGAAGAGGCATCTACTCGCGAAACGGTAACAGTCTACCGTGAATACAAACAAGTCATCCAAAATATCGCTGATGCAGAAGAGATGATAAAAGATGCTGGCAGCGATCCTGAACTTGAAGAAATGGCCAAGGAGGAGCTGAAAGAGTCCAAAGCAGCTAAAGAGGATTATGAAGAAAGACTCAAGATCCTCCTTTTACCTAAAGACCCTAATGATGATAAGAACATTATTCTGGAAATCCGCGGTGCTGCTGGCGGTGATGAGGCTGCTCTTTTTGCAGGAGACCTGCTGAATATGTACCAAAAATATGCAGAAAGCCAAGGCTGGAAATTTGAAGTCATGGAGGCTTCGATGAACGGTGTCGGCGGCATCAAAGAAGTTGTGGCTATGGTTTCGGGACAGTCTGTCTATTCTAAGCTCAAATACGAATCGGGTGCCCACCGGGTTCAGCGGGTTCCTGTCACGGAAAGCCAAGGGCGTGTCCATACTTCAACAGCGACAGTTTTGGTAATGCCTGAAGTTGAAGAAGTAGAGTACGAGATTGATCCCAAGGATCTGCGTGTGGACATTTACCACGCTTCCGGTGCCGGCGGTCAAAATGTCAATAAGGTTGCAACGGCTGTTCGGATTATCCACTTGCCAACCAATATTAAGGTTGAGATGCAGGAGGAACGGACGCAGCAAAAAAACCGCGACAAGGCCATGAAAATTATCCGCGCTCGTGTGGCAGACCACTTTGCGCAGATTGCTCAGGATGAGCAGGACGCCGAACGTAAGTCCACGATTGGGACAGGGGACCGCTCTGAGCGCATAAGAACTTATAATTTCCCGCAAAATCGTGTAACCGACCATCGCATCGGACTGACTCTGCAAAAGTTAGATACTATTTTAGTTGGGAAATTAGATGAAGTTATTGACGCCTTGGTCCTCTATGACCAAACACAAAAGCTAGAAGAGTTGGGTAACTAATGAATTACGCTCAAGCTTTTGCTCAGTATGAAGCGGATTTGGCCGCCAATGGTGAGGAAAAAGAAGCCTTGGCTTACGTCTTTAATGATTGGAAAAGCTGGAGCAGGCTTGATTTTATCCTTCATCAGTCTCGTGAAATACCAGAAGCTGATCTTAGGCAATTAGACAGAATCACAAAGCTGTTAAAACAGCACATACCTGCTCAGTACATTACAGGCAAGGCTTATTTTGCAGATTTGACTTTGGCTGTTGATGAACGTGTCCTTATCCCACGTCCTGAGACTGAGGAACTGGTGAATCTAATTTTGGAGGAAAATCCAGATAAATCATTGACAGTTTTGGATATCGGAACAGGTAGCGGTGCGATTGCTGTCGCACTGGCTAAGACTAGAACAAGTTGGCAGATCAGCGCCAGCGATATTTCTAAGGAAGCTTTACTGCTAGCACAGGACAATGCCAAGTCTAATCAGGCAACGATTACTTTCCTGCATTCGGATGTTTTCAGCCAGATTTCAGATAAATATGATATCATTGTTTCCAATCCTCCTTACATAGCGTTTGAGGACAGAAATGAAGTCGGACAAAATGTGCTGCTGCATGAGCCGCACCTAGCACTGTTTGCTGAAAATGACGGTTTAGCTGTTTATCAAAAGATAGCTGAAGGTGCTGCTGAACATTTGAATGCGGGAGGAAAGATTTATTTGGAAATTGGCTATAAACAGGGAAATCTTGTTTCTGAGCTTTTCCGAAATTATTTTTCGGATAAACGTATCCGCCTTTTGCGGGATAGCTTTGGCAAGGATAGAATGGTTGTGATTGATGATGGATAAGATTGAAGAGGCTTTACTGGCTGGACAGTCGGTTATTCTGCCTACAGAAACGGTTTACGGTCTTTTTGCCAGAGCTTTGGATGCCAAGGCTGTTGCAAATGTCTATGCTCTCAAAAAACGTCCGCCGGAAAAGGCCATGAATTTAAATGTTGCCTCTTTAGAAGACATTTTGGCTTTTTCCAAGGAAGTGCCGGCTTATTTGCCAGAACTCTATCAGGCTTTTTTACCAGGGCCTCTGACCATTATTTTAAAAGCTAATGAAAGGGTGCCAGCTTGGGTAAATTCTGGTTTGCCAACTGTTGGTTTTAGAGTTCCCAGCCATCCATTAACGTTAGCCTATATTAAGAAAGCCGGGTCTCTGATTGGTCCGTCTGCCAATCTATCGGGTCACGGCAGCGGTTTGGATTATGCCAGTGTTCAGGCCAGTTTTGGTCATCAGTTATTAGGCGTTCAAGATGATGAAGCGATTGGAAAAGTGGACTCGACCATTTTGGATATTTCCGGCCCAACCGCTAAAATTTTACGTCAGGGAAATATCACACAGGCTGATATTGAAGCCCGTGTGAATGCTATTAAATTTTAAGGAGAATTTATGATTTTTGATAAAGACAATTATGAAGTGTATGATGCAGAAGTATGGGAAGCCATTCATGCAGAAGAAAAACGACAGCAAAACAATATTGAATTAATTGCTTCTGAAAATGTCGTTTCGAAAGCTGTCATGAAAGCACAAGGTTCTATCTTGACTAATAAATACGCCGAAGGCTATCCAGGCCGCCGCTACTACGGAGGTACAGAATGTGTTGATGTGGTTGAAAGTCTGGCTATCGAACGTGCTAAACAGCTTTTTGGCGCTAAATTTGCCAATGTTCAGCCGCATTCCGGCAGTCAGGCCAATGCTGCAGCTTATATGGCGCTTATCAAGCCTGGTGATACTGTTATGGGACTTGATTTAGCTGCCGGCGGACACTTGACGCACGGATCACCTGTCAGCTTTTCAGGGCAAACCTATAACTTTGTTGCCTATAATGTCGATTCTGAAACAGAATTGTTGGATTATGACCAAATTTTAGAGCAGGCTAAAGAAGTTCAGCCCAAGCTGATTGTTGCAGGTGCTTCCGCCTATTCTCGCATTATTGATTTTGCTAAATTCCGCGACATTGCAGATCAGGTTGGTGCTAAGCTCATGGTTGATATGGCTCATATTGCGGGTCTTGTAGCTGCGGGTCTGCATCCAAGCCCTGTACCTTACGCTCATATTACGACAAGTACGACCCACAAAACCCTGCGCGGTCCACGCGGCGGTCTTGTTCTGACCAATGATGAAGACCTCGCTAAAAAGATTAATTCTGCCATTTTCCCAGGTTTGCAAGGCGGACCTTTAGAGCATATCGTTGCTGCTAAGGCCATCACTTTCAAGGAAAATATGGATCCAGCCTTTAAAGTTTATGCGCAGAATGTTCTGGACAATTGCCAGGCCATGGTTGAAGTCTTCAATGCTCATGATAAGTTCCGTGTAGTTTCAGGTGCCAGTGAAAATCATCTTTTCCTCGTTGATGTAACGCAAGTGGTTGAAAATGGGAAAATTGCGCAAAATATTCTGGATGACGTTCACATTACCTTAAATAAGAATTCTATTCCATTTGAAAAACTGTCTCCATTTAAAACTTCAGGTATCCGTATCGGAACAGCAGCAGTAACAGCGCGTGGCTTTGGTCCTAAAGAATGCCGCAAGGTGGCTGAGCTTATTGTTAAAACCCTTGAAAATACTGATAATGAAGCTGTTTTAGAAGAAGTCCGCCAAGAAGTGAAAGTGCTGACTGATGCTTTCCCGCTTTATGAGAGTCTCGCATGATGGATTTGTATTTAAAGAAAATTGTTATTCACCAATTTACGCCAGATGATACTGAGCTGATTTTTTCGGATAAACTTTTAAGCATCACACCCAAATTAGATGAGTATTTTCGAAAGAAATTAAGCAGGGTCTTTTCAGATGAAGCTAAGCGGGGAAAATTTGAGGAGGATAATGTTTTTCTCAGCTATCTCAGTGAGGACTTCTTGGAAAGTTCCAAGAAAGTCGCCCAGTTGTGGAAGGAAGAATTTGTCATCAGTGACAATCAAAAAACCAATGATTTGATTTTTGTCCAGTTTGACAAGGAAGGAATTGAGCATTTTGCTTTTTTGCGCATCGCTCTAAAGGAAAGTTTAGCACACATTACAGACGGCAGCGACAGCCCTATTCGCCTAACTCAAAATAACCTGCCCAGTGCTGCTCAAATGCCGGATGAAGCCTTGATTATCAATCGTCAGAATAGGCAATATTATCTGATTGAAAAACGAATCAAGCACAATGGTTCTTTTGCCAACTATTTTTCTGAAAATCTGCTTCAGGTTCAGCCTGAACAGTCCGTTAAAAAATCCATTAAACTGATGGAAAAAACGGCTCAAAAGGTAGCTGATAATTTCAATCAGGATGATTTTGCCTTTCAGTCTAAAATGAAATCGGCTATTTATAAAAATCTGGAAGAAGATCAAGAACTGTCTCCGGAAAAATTGGCGGATCAGCTGTTTGATGCCAATTTGACAGCGCGGCTCACCTTTGTTGATGAACTGAAAGAGACGATTCCAGAACCAATCAAGGTAGCTGATATTGATCATTCCCGTCAAATCAAAAAATTAGAAAGCCAAAAGCTGTCACTGTCAAACGGCATTGAGCTTTTGGTCCCCAACAATGTTTATCAGGATGCTGAATCAGTTGAATTTATTCAAAATCAAAATGGGACCTATTCTATTTTGATTAAAAATATTGAAGATATACAAAGTAAGTAATATGAAAAAAAAGCTAGTAAAAGTCATTCTTTTAGGCCTCTTACTCTTAATTGGCTACCAGATTTTTACGACCTATCAGAATGTCAAAAATGTTCTTGCTTACCGTCCTATGGTGCGGGAAATTTTAGATGAAAATGACACAAAAACCAATGAAAATTTGGTCCTGGCCATGATTTACACAGAAACCAAAGGGCAAGAAGACGATCTGATGCAGTCCAGCGAAAGCTCAAGCGGTATTGCCAATACCATTACAGACAACCGTGAAAGTGTCCGGCAAGGAGTGACGGTCCTATCAGAAAACCTAGAAGAGGCACAGAAAAAGAAAACGGATGTCTGGACAGCTGTTCAAGCCTATAATTTTGGTAAAAATTACATTGCCTATATCTCTAAAAACGGTGGCAAAAGCACTATCAAGTTGGCCAAACGCTATTCTAAAACTGTCGTTGCACCCAGTCTTGGCAATAAAAGCGGACAGACCTACCGTTATTACAATCTTGTTGCCTTCTTTTACGGCGGCGGTGAACTCTATAAAGACGGGGGTAATATTTATTATGCCAAGCAGGTCAAACTTAATCTTGCCTTGATTAAGTTTGTCAGTGCTTTTTAGAAGAAAGTGAGTTTTTAGATGAAGCACTTATTCATTTATTTTAAAGGCTATCTCAAAGAAACCATTCTAGGTCCTATTTTTAAGCTTTTAGAAGCTTCTTTGGAGCTTTTAGTTCCGCTGGTTATTGCTAGGATGGTGGATCGTTACATCCCTCATAATGACAAAAATCATCTCTATTTGATGATTTTCTTTCTTGTTTTACTGGCCTTTTCCAATATTATTGTAGCCATCATTGCTCAATTTTATTCTGCCAAGGCAGCTGTAGGCTATACCAAACAGCTCAGTTACAGCCTGTTTGGAAAAATAATGCGTCTGCCTAAGGAAAGCCGAGATGAACTGACAACATCAAGTTTAGTAACGCGGCTGGTCAGTGATACCTTTCAAATTCAGACAGGGATTAATCAGTTCTTGCGTCTTTTTCTGAGAGCACCGATTATTGTTTTTGGCTCGGTTTTGATGGCCTTTTTAATAAATCCGAGAATTACCATTTGGTTTTTCCTTATGGTTTTTGTGCTTTTTGCCTTGGTTTATCTGATGTCTGTTGTAGTAAATCCGCTCTATGACAAGATCCGGCATCTGACCGATAAAATAGTTGGACTGACACGTGAACAGTTAGAAGGAAGCCGTGTCATTCGTGCCTTTGGACAAATACAGGCAGAAGAGCAGCAGTTCCAACAAACCAATCAAGATTATACTAATTGGCAGATTAAAACAGGTTATATTGCAACCTTAATAACACCTTTAACCTATTTGGCAGTCAATGTAACCTTGATAATCGTTATCTGGCAGGGACAGACAGCCATTGAGAGCAATGATTTAAGTCAAGGAATGCTGATTGCCTTGGTCAATTATCTCCTGCAAATTCTGGTTGAACTTCTGAAACTGACCATGCTGGTTTCTTCTTTAAATCAAAGTTTCATCAGCGCCAGAAGAATTGCTCAGGTTTTTGAACAAAAAGAAGAAGACCTAACATCTCCTTTAGTTGTTGAGACAGCAACTGATGACAGTCTTGCCAAAGTCAGCGATATGAGTTTTTCTTATCCCCAGGCAGCTAAAGCAGCCTTAAAAGATATTTCATTTACAGTCCGTAAAAAGGAATTTTTCGGCATTATCGGCGGAACGGGTTCGGGTAAATCTAGTCTAATTCAGCTTTTAATGCGCCTTTATTTACCACAGCAAGGACAGGTCAATCTCTTTCGCAGTGGTAAGAGTGCTCGTACAATTAAAGAATGGCGCGACTGGATTAGTTTAGTTCCGCAAAGAGCTGAGTTATTTAAAGGAACCGTTCGTTCTAATCTAACACTTGGTTTGGATAAAATAGTAGGAGATGAAGAACTTTGGCGGGCGCTTGATATGGCGCAGGCTAGTGATTTTGTCCGTCAAAAAGCAGGCCAGTTGGATGCTCAGGTAGAAGCCTTCGGCCGCAATTTTTCAGGCGGTCAGAGACAGCGGCTGACAATTGCCAGAGCCTTGTTGCGTGATAGACCCTTGCTCATTTTGGATGACGCTACCTCAGCGCTGGATTACTTGACAGAAGCAAAGCTCTTAGCTGCTATTAAGAGAAATCTTCAGGAAACAACTCTCATCATGGTGTCTCAGAGAACGAATAGCCTGTCTAAGGCAGATCGGATTTTAGTTCTAGATCAAGGTAAGCAAGTTGCTCTTGCCAGTCACAAAGAATTACTGGAAACCTGCCCGCTTTATCAGGAGATTCACTATTCACAGCATCCAAAAGAGGAGGGAATCTAATGAAAGCAAGAAGCAATAAGAATACCCTTAGACGGTTGGCGGCTGATATAATGCAGCAAAAATTATTGGTTTTCTGTGCTTTGCTTGGAACCTTTATTCAAGTCGGCTTGACTGTTTATTCGCCAGTTCTAATCGGTCAGGCAGTTGATGCTGTAGTTGCTAAAAATGTTCACGAGCTTTTACCGATGATTTTAGGTAAAATGATTTTGGTTGTTACTTTTAACACCTTGATTCAGTGGGTCAATCCTCTCATTTACAATCGCCTGGTTTTCAAATACAGTCAAAAACTGCGCCAGGGAATGATTGAAAAGCTCTATCGTCTGCCTTTGTCCTATCTGGACAGCCACTCTGCTGGCGATTTGGTCAGTCGCATGACAACAGATGTTGAACAGCTTTCAAATGGTTTGCTGATGGTTTTTAATCAGTTCTTTGTAGGGCTTTTGACGATTTTGTTCACCATTTTGACCATGGCTAAGCTGGATTTTTTGATGATGGTTCTGGTATTGGCACTGACGCCACTTTCTTTATTCGTCGCCCGTTTTATCGCTCAAAAGAGCTATCGTCTTTATCAAAGCCAAACAAAGGCCAGAGGCGCTTTTACGCAGCATATTGAAGAAAGTTTACGGCAGGAGAGTCTCGTTCAGACCTTTAATGCTCAAGAAGAATTTATCGATACCTTTGCCCATCTTAATGATAAGTATGCTAAATATTCACAGGGTGCTATCTTTTATTCGTCAACAGTCAATCCTGCCACTCGCTTTATTAATGCCTTGATTTATGCATTGTTAGCCGGTATCGGAGCTCTGCGGATTATCAGCGGGAGTTTTACTGTCGGACAATTAACAACTTTTTTAAATTATGTCACTCAGTATACCAAGCCTTTTAATGATATTTCATCTGTTTTATCAGAACTGCAAAGTGCTTTGGCTTGTGCTGAACGGTTTTACATGATATTGGATGAGGAAGAGGCCAAGGATGAAGGACAAAAAGAATTGAACAGTCAATCCGTCAAAGGAGCCATTTCCTTTGATAACATTAGCTTTGCTTATAATGATAAGCAGCCCCTCATTCAGGATTTGTCTATCAATGTTCCTAAAGGCTCCAAGGTAGCAATTGTCGGCCCTACAGGGGCTGGTAAGTCAACTCTGATTAACTTGCTGATGCGTTTTTACGATTTGCAAAAGGGTCAGATTTTGCTGGATGGAGAATCGATAACAGCCTATAGTAAAGCCTCTTATCGCCAGCAGATCGGCATGGTTCTGCAGGAAACCTGGCTAAAAACGGCTACTGTCCTTGAAAATATTGCTTTTGGCTGTCCTCAGGCCAGCCGTGAACAAGTCATTGCAGCAGCAAAAGCAGCCAATGCCGACTTCTTTATCAAGCAGCTTCCTCAAGGCTATGATACTTATCTGGCGGATGCTGGGGAATCACTGTCACAGGGACAGCGGCAGCTTTTAACCATAGCGCGGATTTTTGTTGACATTCCTAAAATATTAATTTTAGATGAAGCAACCTCATCTATCGATACACGGACAGAAATTTTAGTTCAAGAAGCCTTTGAAAAACTGATGAAAAATCGAACCAGTTTCATCATTGCTCATCGTCTGTCTACTATCCAAAGTGCGGATCTTATCTTAGTTATGGTAGAGGGCAATATTGTTGAGCAGGGCAGTCACAAAGAACTGATGAAGCAGCGTGGTGTTTATTATCAAATGCAAACAGCTCAAGAGCGCATCACTACTTAAAGCAAAAAGAAAGAGCCCAGATTTGAAAATCTAGGTTCTTTTAATTTAATCAATTTTATCTGTTTCTGCTAATCAGCTGATAAAGTCATTAATTTCTTTTTCAATAGTAGCAATTTTACTTTCAGCATCTGCTAGTGAGTTGCCGACTGTCGCAATGTAGAATTTAATTTTTGGTTCTGTTCCTGACGGACGCACAGCAATCCAAGAATCATCTGTCAGAGTATACTTAAGCACATTGCTTGGAGGTGTTGTCAGCTTTTCGACGCCAGCAGCAGTAGTCGCTGTTTGTGCTTGGAAATCTTCCGTTTTGGCAATAGCCGTCGCATTGAACTGATTAGGACCATTGTCACGGAATTTATCCATGATTTTCTTGATTTCAGCGGCTCCATCAACACCTGATAAAGTAACGGAAATAGTCTTTTCAGCAAAGTAGCCGTATTCTTTGTAGATTTCTTCAATGCCATCAGCCAGAGTCAGACCGCGAGAACGATAGTAAGCAGCAATTTCTGCAACAATAAGTACAGCCTGAATAGCGTCTTTGTCACGTACGAATGGTTTGATGAGATAGCCGAAGCTTTCTTCAAAACCAAACATATAAGTGTGATTGTGATGATCTTCAAATTCCTGAATCTTTTCAGCGATAAACTTAAAGCCGGTCAGAACATTGAACATGGTCGCACCATAGCTTTCGGCAATCTTAGTTACCAACTCAGTTGATACGATAGATTTGCAGAGCGCTGCATTGGCAGGTAAAGTACCAGCTGTTTTATGTGCTTCAAGGATGTATTTAGCAATAATAGCACCGATTTGGTTCCCTGAAAGATTCTTGTAAGAACCATCTGCCTGACGAATTTCAACTCCCAAGCGGTCAGCATCTGGGTCAGTTGCAACCAGAACATCAGCATCAACTTGACGACCCAGTTCTTCAGCCAGTGAGAAGGCTTCTTGATTTTCTGGGTTTGGTGATTTTACAGTTGAAAAGTCAGCATCTGGCACAGCCTGTGCTTCCACAACCTGTACGGATTCAAAGCCAGCCTGAGCCAGCGCACGGCGAGCCAGCATTTCACCGGTACCGTGAAGCGGCGTGTAGACAATCTTCATATCTTTGCCATAGTCATCAATCAGTTTTTGATTGATATTAACACCCTTAACTTCTTTGAGGTACTCAGCATCAACGGCTTCACCAATGACTTCAATAAGTCCTGAAGCCTTACTTTCTTCCAAGTCAGCCAATTCGATAGCAAATGGATCATCAATGGCACGGATAAAGTCAGTCAGAGCATCGGCATCACTAGGAGGCATTTGACCGCCGTCTTCTCCATAAACCTTATAGCCGTTAAATGGCGCAGGATTATGACTGGCTGTAACCATGATACCTGCAAATGTACCTAAGTGGCGCACAGCAAAGGACAGTTCTGGTGTAGGACGCAGCGATTCAAAAACATAAGCCTTGATGCCATGCTGAGCTAAAACCTGTGCTGATTCAAAGGCAAATTCTGGAGAGAAATGACGGGAATCATAAGCAATGGCGACACCGCGTTTTTTAACAGCCTCACCCTTGGTTTCGATTAATTTTGCCAATCCTTCAGTTGCTTGGCGAACAACATAAATATTAATACGGTTGGTACCGGCACCGATATAACCGCGCATACCTGCTGTACCAAATTCAAGATTTGTATAGAAGGCATCTTCCTTGGTTTTTTCGTCCATTGCAAGCAGCTCTTCGCGAAGATAGGCAGGAAGTTCAGCGTAATCGAACCATTTTTGATAAGTTTCTTGATATGCCATAATAGTGCAAGACTCCTTTTTGAAAATTTCCGTTAATTTTAATTAACCGCTTTCATTATACCACTTTCAGCAAAAAAAATCACGCCTTCACGTGATTATTTTTTTACTTTTATCAATCGAGGAACAATGATTACAGTTAGGGCTGCCGAGATAATTAATTCTACGATAGAATTTGCAGAAACAATGCTAGCCAGCATGGCTTGAATATTGCCACCATACACCGAAGCAAAGAAAACAAAAATACCAGTCAAAACAAAAACTGTGTTTGTCGCCGATCCAACTGCACCAGCTAAAACAAGTCCCAAACGGTTTTGCAGCACTTTGTAAACAAAATAAGGGAAAATACCGATAAGAATGCGAGGAACCAAGGCCACAATCAAAGATTTAAAATTGCCGTGCTCTACAAAAGGTGAAAAGAGATAGCTGGTTGGCAGTAAAATAATGCTGTTATTAACAACACTAATCATGCCCATCAAACTGCCTAAAATGGCTCCGACACGGGGACCGTAAACGATAGAAGCAATAATAACTGGAATATGGACAATTGTTGGCTTAATCGGAACCGGCCACAGGTTAAAAATAAAACTGGAAAGTAGGTGAATAATCAACATAACCGCAAAAAAGATAGCAATAACAGCGATATCAGATGATTTTCTTTTTTTATTCATGGGATACTCCTTAAAACGGTAAACTATTTTTAGTATACAAGTTTACAGTAGATCTGGCAAGTTTTTCAATAAAATCCTATAAGAAGGCCTCTATTTTTTGGACAATGGTATCTAGGTCTGCCAGAGCTCCGCGCCCCACATCACCGCAGGCCAGAAGGCTTGAGCGAGGCTCTATTTCCTCATAGCCGAATTGTCGCAGCATATCCATATTGTGCTGGGTGGCAGGATTGTCATACATCTTGGTATTCATGGCAGGAGCAAATAGTTTTGGAACTTCCGGCGGCAGGGCTAAAGCAACACTAGTCACCATATTATCGGCAAAACCATGAGCCAAATGAGCAATAGTATTAGCAGATGCTGGCGCTAGTAAGAATAAATCAGCCTTTTTGGCCAGTTCAATATGATTAATAGCCTGGGGATCGTCTTCTTTCATCACATCAGTATGGACGGGGTTTTTTGACAAAACCTGCAAGGTTAAGGGTGTGATAAACTGCTCCGCTGATGCGGTCATTAAGACATTAACATTGTAGCCTAATTTAGTCAGCTGATGACTTAAATCAGCAGCTTTATAAGCTGAGATACTGCCAGAGACAGCTAAGAGTATATTTTTAGTCATGGTCAGTCACCTTCTCAAAAATTAAATCAGCAATTTCAGCCTTTGTCCTTGCCTTATAAGCATTAGTATTATCTAGGAGATAGGCTAGATGGTGGTCTGCTGAAATGTGGCTTAAATCATTAGCCAAAACATAATCCATTTGATTAGAGTTCAGACTAGTGCGTGCCACCTGAAAGAGCTTTTTTTTATCGACATCGACTAAAAGTTTAAAGCCGATTAATTTTATAGCTGGATTCCACTGTTTGACCAAGCTGATAACTTTCGGCGTCTTTTTTAAGAAAAGCACTTGATAATCTGCTTGGGATGAGATTTTGGTTTGCGTATTTTCTTTGGTCAAAAACTGAGCCAAATTGTCAGCATCTTCAACTTCTTCGAAATCAGTCATGTAAACGGGTGTATAGTCGGACACCGCCATGCTGTGAATCAAGACATCGTGTGTTTTGACTAGGGGTTCTAAAGTTTCAATCAAGTCAGCAACTGTTGAGATCTCTACAGTAGATAAGCCTTCTTGTTTAGGAGGTTTTACAGCAGAAGCAGTAGTTACTAAGGTTACTTGGTGCTGTGCAGCCAGAAAGCGCTCTGCTATTTGTTTACCCAAACGGCCTGTTGAGTGGTTGGTAATACCCCTTACTTGGTCGATTTTTTCAGTAGTCCCGCCGGATGTAATCAAAATTTTCATAGTGCTATTTTACTGTAAATTTAAGATTTAGTAAATAAAAAAAGTTCTTACAAATACTCCTGACCAAAACCGATTGCTGATCGAAGCCATCACTAAAATCCATGTAAAAACCGAACATTAAGAATTATTAATTTAAATAAAGTGCGCTTTTTATTGTTATTTGATATAATAAAGAAAAAATATGGATGGGAGCCGCCATGAAAACGGATATTGAAATCGCACAAAGTATTGAGCTGCAGCCAATTGCAGATGTTGTCAAAAATCTGGGAATTGATTTTGATGACCTTGAACTTTATGGTAAATATAAGGCCAAACTGACCTTTGATAAAATTAAAGCAGTTGAAAAAAATGAACCCGGGAAACTGATTCTGGTAACTGCTATCAATCCAACGCCGGCTGGTGAAGGTAAGTCAACTGTAACTATTGGACTTGCGGATGCTCTCAACAAAATAGGCAAAAAAGCCATGATTGCTATTCGCGAACCTTCTTTAGGACCTGTTATGGGAATCAAAGGCGGTGCAGCTGGCGGCGGTTATGCTCAGGTATTGCCCATGGAAGATATTAACCTGCATTTTACAGGCGATATGCATGCCATCACCACTGCCAACAATGCTCTAGCAGCGCTTATTGACAACCATCTGCACCAAGGCAATGAATTGGGAATAGATCAGCGCCGCATCATCTGGAAACGTGTAGTGGATTTAAATGACCGTGCCCTTCGTCATGTTACAGTTGGTTTGGGCAGTCCTATAAACGGGATTCCGCGTGAAGACGGTTTTGATATCACTGTAGCTTCTGAAATCATGGCCATCCTTTGTTTGGCAACAGATATTGAGGACTTAAAAGAACGTTTGGCAAATATTGTTATTGGCTACCGTTTTGATCGCAGCCCAGTTTATGTTCGTGATTTAGAAGTTCAAGGAGCACTTGCTCTTATTCTAAAAGAAGCTATCAAACCGAACTTGGTACAAACAATTTACGGCACACCAGCCTTTGTTCACGGCGGACCATTTGCTAACATCGCCCACGGCTGTAATTCTGTTCTTGCAACTTCAACAGCCCTTCGTTTAGCAGATTATACCATAACAGAAGCTGGTTTTGGGGCTGACCTTGGAGCTGAGAAGTTTCTTGATATCAAAACACCAAACCTGCCAACAAGCCCTGATGCTGTTGTTATCGTCGCAACTATTCGTGCGCTTAAAATGAACGGCGGTGTGGCTAAGGATTCCCTCAGCCAAGAAAATACAGAAGCTGTCAAAGTAGGCTTTGCTAATCTAGCACGTCACGTTGAGAATATGCGTAAATACGGCGTGCCAGTAGTAGTAGCCATCAATGAATTTGTCACAGATACGGCAGAAGAAATTGCTGCTTTACGAGAATTGTGCGCTGAAATTAATGTTCCTGTCGAGCTGGCAAGTGTTTGGGCTGACGGAGCTGATGGCGGAATAGACTTAGCAAATACACTCGTCAATACCATTGCCGACAATCCAGCGCATTATGAGCGGCTCTATGACAATGAGCTTTCAGTTGAAGAAAAAATTGCTAAGATTGCTAAAGAAATCTACCGTGCTGATAAGGTTGTTTTCGAAAAGAAGGCCAAGACACAAATTGGTCAGATTGTTAAAAATGGCTGGGATAAATTGCCAATTTGTATGGCCAAAACCCAGTACAGTTTTTCAGATGATCCAAAATTACTGGGAGCACCGACAGGTTTTGATATCACCATCCGTGAATTGGTTCCTAAATTAGGTGCAGGATTTATCGTTGCTTTAACAGGTGATGTCATGACCATGCCTGGTCTGCCTAAAAAGCCAGCAGCTCTTAATATGGATGTTGCAGAAGACGGAACAGCCCTTGGCTTGTTTTAGAAAAATACTTTTACAAATTAAAAACGGCGAAAATCATGATTCCTTGAAATCAATTTTTGCCGTTTTTATATACCTATTTGTAGATATTTAATATTTTAAAGTGTTTCTTTTTTTGATTTTAAATAATTTGACATATAGTTTTCTCCTATTTTTCTAAAAAGTATGATAAAATGAATTTTCAGATTTTAATTAAAGAAAGCAACTATAATGAAAAAGAAGTATCTACTTATCGGATTATTAACAGCTCTTACAATCATTTTGGGATTATTTTGTTATCAAAGCTGGGCTCATGATTTAAACAAAACTGACTATGTTCAATCCAAAACACCAACAATTTTCTTCCATGGCTATGGCAGCAGCGCTAATGCAGAGACACATATGGTTAATGCCGCCAAAAGTGCTGGTGTGACTAAAACAATTATTCTGGCAGATGTTGATCAAAAGGGACAGGTAACTCTAATAGGTACAATTCCTAAAAATGCCGTAAATCCTATTGTAAAAGTGAACTTTGCTGACAATCGCAATACCAATTATGAAACTGATGCCCTATACGCTAAAGCTGTTGTGACCAAGCTACAGAAAACCTATCATTTCAAGAAAATGAACATGGTAGGTCACTCCATGGGAAATATGGCCATCAATTTTTACATGTTAGCCAATGCTGGGGATAAGAGTCTGCCTCAACTGCAAAAGCAGGTGGATCTTGCCGGACATTTTGATGGTATCAAAGGTTATGAGCTTCCTGAAGGATTAACCGTAGATAAGAAGACTGGCCGTCCCAATAAAATGACAGCTGCTTATAAACGTTTGCTGCAGTTGCGCCAATCTTATCCTGAAAATCAGGTAGATGTTTTAAATCTGTACGGGGACATAGGAGATGGTTCTGATGGGGTTGTGACCAATGATTCCTCACGAACCTTAAAATACCTTATTGGTAAAAAAGCCAAATCTTATCAAGAACACCGTTTCACAGGAAAGTTAGCTAGTCACAGTAAACTGCATGAAAATCCTCAAGTCGATAAAGTCCTGATTAACTTTTTATGGGGAAAATAAAAAGACTGTTGGAGTTTATTGCCAATCAGTCATAGAGCTGGTCTCCAATGTGAAGTCAGCAAAACCATGGCTAATAATATAGGGTGAGTGTGACTTAATTTTGCTTACGCCATTGATATTCAAAATTGGGCTTGGTCATCTTACCTAAGCTCGCTAATCCAGCTCGTATCAAAAACTTTTTATCTCAGATTAACGATTTACAAACAAGAAAAATGCAGTAAAATCAACGTTTTACTGCATTTTTAAGTGTGGTTTTTTATTCCCATTCAACAGTTGCTGGTGGTTTACTGGTAATATCGTAGACAATGCGGTTGACGTGGTCGACTTCATTGACAATGCGAACAGAGATTTTTTGAAGAACATCCCAAGGAATGCGAGCGAAGTCTGCTGTCATGCCATCAATAGAAGTAATGGCGCGAATAGCAATAGTGTAATCATAAGTCCGGCCATCACCCATGACACCAACCGACCGAACACCGGTATTAACAGTAAAGTACTGCCAAATATCCCGATTTAGGCCTGCCGCAGCGATTTCTTCACGCAAAATAGCATCAGATTCACGAACTGTTTCCAGTTTTTCTGGAGTGATTTTCCCCATTATACGGATGGCAAGTCCAGGACCTGGGAAAGGCTGACGCCATACAATTTCATCCGGCATGCCAAGCGCAGTGCCCAGCGCCCGGACTTCATCTTTGAAAAGTGTATTGAGGGGTTCAATCAATTCAAACTGCATGTCTTCTGGAAGCCCTCCGACATTGTGGTGTGATTTAATCGTCTCAGCTGTTTCTGTACCTGATTCAATAACATCAGTATAAAGTGTTCCTTGCGCTAAGAAATCAACACCTTTTAATTTACTGGCTTCATCATCAAAAACATAAACAAACTCATTGCCGATGATCTTGCGTTTTTTCTCTGGATCTTCGATACCCGCTAAAAGATCCAAGAAACGTTTTGAAGCATCAACACGAATAATATTAAGTCCAAATTTACCGCCGAGCATTTTCATAACCTGATCGCCTTCGCCTTTGCGAAGAAGGCCATGATCGACAAAAATACAGGTTAGCTGATCACCAATTGCGCGCTGCAGAAGAACACCGACAACAGATGAGTCAACCCCGCCTGAAAGACCTAAAAGAACCTTGCGGCTGCCGACTTGTTCACGGATTTTTGCAATTTCCATGTCAATGAAATTATCCATGGACCAATCTCCTCTGCCGCCGCAAATATTAAGGGCGAAATTACGTAAAATATCATTACCGTAAACGGAATGGCGAACTTCGGGATGAAACTGAATGCCGAAGATTTTTTTATCTGTATTTTCAATAGCAGCATAAGGACAATCGGTAGATTCGCCGACAAGACAGAATCCTTGAGGAATTTCAGTGACAGCATCCCCATGGCTCATTAAGACGGTCTGATCTTTGGGAGTGTTTTTAAAAAGCTCTGAATCAGCCGCTAAATGCAAGACTGACTGACCATACTCACTATTACCGGTTTCTCCAGCTGGGACAACCTTGCCGCCCAGCCGATCGGTCAGCAGCTGCATTCCATAACAGATACCAAGAATTGGAATACCAAGTTCAAAAATCTCTTCATCGATTCCAAAGGCATTGTCAGCATAAACAGAATTCGGTCCTCCCGAAAGAATGATGCCGATAGGATTGATGGCTCGAACTTCATCAGCTGTAATTTTATGGTTTCTCAATTCAGAAAAAACACCGAATTCACGAATGCGGCGGGCAATAAGTTGGTTGTACTGACTGCCGTAGTCAAGCACGATGATTTTTTGAATGTCTTTAATGTCAGTCATTGTCTCCCTTTCTTTTCACATTTCACTAGGCTAGCTAGCAAAAGACATAATCATCTTATTTTAGCATAATTTGCAGTATTTGACAGCAGATTTTCAGAAAAAACCTTGATAAAACAGCACAGAAGGCTCTAAGGACCTTTGCAAAAGAATTTTAAATTTGGTACCATTAGTATAAAATCGTTTTAGCAGCAAGGAGAGACATGTTACCAGCTTATATTCGAATTCACGATCAAATCAAGAAAGAAATTGATGAAGGACTGTGGAAAATAGGCGCCCGTCTGCCCAGTGAGCGCGATCTGGCAGATCGATTTGAGGTCAGTCGCATGACACTCAGACAAGCTGTAACCCTGCTTGTAGAAGAGGGCATTTTGGAGCGCCGTGTGGGAAGCGGCACCTATGTTGCCAGCAGTCGAGTCCAGGAAAAGATGCGGGGGACAACTAGTTTTACCGAGATTGTCAAGTCGCAAGGAAAGACACCTTCAACTAAAGTGGTTTCTTATAAACGGGTACATCCGAGTGAGCAGGAAATTAAATTTTTAAATATTAAACCGAATGCTCATGTTATTCGAATGGAACGTGTACGGTATGCCGATGATATTCCCGTTGTCTTTGAGGTGGCCGCTATTCCCGAAAGAATTATTAAAAATTTTAAAAAGGAAGAAATTACCGAACATTTCTTTCAGACCTTAACCGATAACGGCTTTGTCATTGGTAAAAGCCAGCAAACCATTTCAGCTAGCAATGCCAGCGAAATAACAGCTGACTATTTAGATATTGCACGTGGTCATGCTGTCTTAAATCTGACTCAAATTTCTTTTTTCGAAGATGGCACCCCTTTTGAATATGTTCGCAGCCAATATGTTGGCGATCGATTTGAATTTTATTTAGAAAATAAGTAGAGTAAATGCAATGGCAGTAAAAGAAAGAATGATCAGCAATCCTCGTTACCAAAAGGTAGCCATCGGAATTGCTCAGCGGATTGTTGATGGAAAATTTCCTCTGGGACAAAAATTAAAATCCCGTTCAACCCTTTCCAGTTACTTTAATGTTTCTCCCGAAACAGCTCGAAAGGCAATTAATGTATTGGCAGATTTAGATATTGTTTCAGTCAAGCAAGGCAGCGGGGTTACAGTCGTTTCAAGAGATAAGGCAATTGAGTTTTTGGAGCAGTTTGAAGCTACTTCGGGCTTACAAGAGATTAAACAGGATATTCAGACTAGCCTTACTAAGCAAAAAGAAGAACTGGAAGAAATGAGCAAGATGGTTGACGTTCTCTTATCGCAGGCTAGCTTGATTCGTAAAAAATTCCCATTCGAACCCTTCGAATTAGTCCTTGACAGTGAGAGTGCCAATTTGAACAAAAGCTTGGCAGATTTAAATTTGTGGCATCAGACAGGAGCAACAGTAGTAGCTTTAAAAAGCCAGGGGGAGCTGCTTTTATCGCCAGGTCCTTATGCCACTGTCAGAAAAGGCGATACTCTTTATTTTGTCGGTGATGATCGTTCCTTTTCTCGTATGAAAAATCTTTTTGACATTTTTTGACATCATAATTTAATAATTATGAAGAGCAGATTAAAAATTATCATTTGCTAGAAATCGACTTTATAGACGTATCAAAGAGAAGCTTATCCCTTGCTAAGCAAGGGATAAGGGCTTTCGAATAACTATTGCCTCAAATGGTCATATTTAAAATAATTGAAAAGAGGAGAGACTTTTGTCTCAGCCTTTTCTTTTTGACATACTGACCATATAACTATATAATAGTGTGGTCAGTTGATTTTTGAATTAGATTAGAAATGAGGGATAAACTTGAACAAACTTGAAGTCAAGCATCTCACCAAAATTTTTGGTAAAAAGCAAAAAGCAGCGCTTGAGATGATCAAAAAACAAAAAAGTAAGACAGAAATTTTAGAACAAACAGGCGCAACAGTCGGTGTCTATGATGTCAGTTTCGATGTCAAAGAGGGCGAAGTTTTTGTCATCATGGGACTTTCTGGTTCAGGTAAGTCAACCTTAATCCGTCTTTTAAATCGTTTAATTGAACCTTCTTCAGGAGATATTTATATTAACGGCAGTGATATTTCAAAGATGAACAGCGAAGAGCTCCGTGAAGTCAGACGCCATGCCTTGAATATGGTTTTCCAAAATTTCGGACTCTTTCCTCATAAAACGATTTTGGAAAATACAGAATTTGGTTTGGAACTAAGAGGTGTTCCAAAAGAAGAGCGGGTCGAATTAGCTGAGCGGGCTCTTGACAACTCTAATCTATTGGCTTTCAAAGACCAATACCCTAGCCAGCTTTCTGGCGGGATGCAGCAGCGGGTTGGTTTGGCACGTGCTCTGGCTAATGATCCTGAAATTCTTTTAATGGATGAAGCTTTTTCAGCTTTGGATCCTCTAATCCGCAAGGAAATGCAGGATGAACTCTTGGATTTACAGGAAAAAGTTCACAAAACAATCATCTTTATCACTCACGATTTGAATGAGGCACTGAGAATCGGAGATCGTATTGCTTTGATGAAAGATGGCCAGATTATGCAGATTGGCACCGGTGAAGAAATTCTGACTAAGCCAGCCAATGATTTTGTCCGTGAATTTGTTGAAGATGTTGACCGTTCCAAAGTTTTAACGGCTCAAAACATTATGATTAAGCCGCTAACAACAATAATCGGTGTTGATGGTCCTCAGGTTGCCCTGACAAAGATGCACAACGAAGAAGTCAGCATGTTAATGGCTACTGATCGGCGTCGACAGCTGGTGGGCTCGGTATCTGCAGAAGCGGCTATTAACGCAAGACGCAAGGGACTTTCATTGTCTGAGGTTGTTGACCATGATGTTCGAACGGTTTCTAAAGATACAGTCATTACAGATATTATGCCTTTAATTTATGATTCTGCCGCACCGATTGCTGTCACAGATGACACTAATCGACTCTTAGGTGTTATTATTAAGGGGCGTGTTATTGAAGCTCTGGCTAATACGAAAGATGATGCGGATACAGAAGGAGGGGAAGAATAGTTTTGAATATACTTTTAGTAGGAAAATTACCTGTTGCTGAATGGATTGAAGCCTTCACCAATTGGCTAACCCATACTTTTTCAGGCTTATTTAATTTTATTCAGTCTGTTGGAAACTTTATCATGGACGGGATTACAAATACACTTTCCTTTGTCAATCCCTTACTTTTGATTGCTCTGATAACTGTAGCAGCCTTTTTCCTCGCTGGAAAAAAATGGACCTTGCCGTCATTTACGCTGATTGGTTTGCTCTTTATTTATAATCAGGGATTGTGGGAAGACTTAATTAATACCTTTACTTTGGTCTTGGTATCTAGTTTTGTTTCCATAATCATTGGGATTCCTTTAGGGATTTGGATGGCCAAAAGCAATACTGTAAAGCAGATTATCAATCCTATTTTGGATTTCATGCAAACCATGCCAGCCTTTGTTTACTTGATACCTGCCGTAGCCTTCTTTGGCATTGGTATTGTTCCAGGTGTGTTTGCGTCGGTTATCTTTGCTCTACCGCCTACTGTTCGATTCACAAACCTGGCCATTCGTGAAATTCCAACAGAATTGATCGAAGCAGCGGATGCTTTTGGTAGTACTTCAAGACAAAAGCTGCTTAAAGTAGAGCTACCCTTAGCGAAAAATACAATTATGGCTGGTGTCAACCAAACGATTATGCTGGCACTTTCAATGGTTGTAACAGGTTCAATGATCGGAGCACCTGGACTTGGACGTGGTGTCTTGTCAGCTCTTCAGCATGCCGACATCGGATCAGGATTTGTCAATGGTTTAGCCCTAGTTATTCTGGCAATCATTATCGACCGCTTCAGTCAGACAGCCAATAATACAACTAAATCGCCTAATGCTAAGAAAAATGCGTCAAAGACAAATACCTTTATTGCTTTGGCAGCTCTGATTTTATTTATATTTGCAAGTTTGGCTCGTTTAATTTTCCAAGGACAGTCTTCTGGTGCAGGTCAAACGGTTAAGTTGACCTATGTTGAATGGGATTCCGAAGTGGCTTCAACCAATGTTTTGGCACAGGTTCTCAAAGAGCAAGGTTATAAGGTAGAAATGACACCGCTTGATAATGCTGTCATGTGGCAATCCATTGCCAAAGGTGAAACTGACGCCACAGTCAGTGCGTGGCTTCCTAATACACATGCAGACCAATATAAGAAATATAAACAAGATGTTGTTGATTTGGGGTCAAACCTTAAAGGTGTTAAATTAGGACTCGCTGTACCAACTTATATGAAAGATGTCAATAGCATTGAAGATTTAAACAATCAAGCTGATAAGAAAATTACAGGAATCGAACCTGGTGCAGGTATTATGAAAGCTGCTAATAAAGCTAAGAAAGCATACAGCAGCCTATCTGATTGGGAATTGGTCTCTTCTTCAACAGGAGCTATGACAACCAGCTTAGATCAAGCATACAAAAACAAGAAAGAAATTGTTGTGACGGCTTGGTCTCCGCATTGGATGTTTGCTAAGTATAAATTAAAATACTTAAAGGATCCTAAGAAATCTTTTGGAAGCACTGAAAGTATTCATTCCATTGTTCGCAAAGGGCTGAAAAAAGATATGCCTAAAGTTAATAAGATTATCAATCGTTTTAACTGGACACAAGACGATATGGAGGCTGTTATGCTAGATATCAATGATGGAATGTCACCTGAAAAAGCAGCTAAAAAATGGGTGAAAAATCATCCTAAAAAAGTTGCTTCTTGGACAGCCAACAAATAAACTTAAAAAGAAAAAATGGGAACAAAAGCAACTATGCCAATCCCTAAACTCTAAACTCAAAAGATTAGTTTTGCACTGCGCAGAACTAATTTTTTTGCTTTTATTGATGGCGTTTGCTCCTGTGAGAAATCGAAGCATTTCTAAGAAACTATTGGCTTATTTTGCCTTTACAACAGTTTTTTCAGAAGGTTAAACAAGAGATTTTACAGTTTATCCAAAAAGGAGTATAGTATCTATTAGAATAAGGAGGATGATAAGTAGTATGACAACTGCTAATGAAAAAATTATTGCCCTGGTCAAACCTGAATACATGGAGCGTATTCCTCGTCTGGTGCGTGGACATGCAACCAAGGCAACCTGCAAATTGATTGCGCGGGAATTTCCGGAAGCCTATGCTGAGGCGGAAAAAGAAGGCGACTTAACTCCAGAAGCTAAAGAGACCTTAACTCTAATTGTCAACGATATTTTCAAAGAGCGTATGGCAAAACACAATCTTTAAGCATAACCTAAAAACCCTTAACTGGCAAGGCTAGCTAAGGGTTTTTAAGTTCTATAATAGATAAATCTAAAAGGGAGAAATTCTTTTCTTCATCAGATGATTTTAAGGCTCAAATATGATAAAATAAAGCTTATGGAAATTGAAAAAACCAATCGTATGAATGCCCTTTTTGAGTTTTATGCAGCGCTGCTGACCGATAAGCAGATGAACTACATTGAGCTCTATTACGCTGACGATTACAGCTTGGCTGAAATCGCTGAGGAATTTAAGGTCAGCCGTCAGGCAGTCTACGATAATATCAAACGAACGGAAAAAATCTTAGAAGATTATGAAATGAAACTGCATATGTATTCTGATTATATTGTTCGCAGTGAAATCTTTGACGATCTGCTAGACAAGTACCCTGAAGATGCTTATCTGCAGGAAAAGATTTCTGTTCTCATCAGTATTGACAATCGAGATTAATATTTCCAACAATAAGGAGAAAATGAAATGGCTTTTGAAAGTTTAACCGAACGCCTGCAGGGTGTTTTTAAAAATTTACGCGGCAAGAGAAAACTCTCAGAAAAAGATGTTCAGGAAGTGACCAAGGAAATCCGTCTGGCTCTTCTTGAAGCAGACGTAGCTCTTCCGGTTGTAAAAGACTTCATCAAGCGTGTGCGTGAGCGTGCTATCGGGCATGAAGTTATTGATACTCT
Source organism: Streptococcus orisasini (assembly GCF_001431045.1). Lineage (GTDB taxonomy): Bacteria > Bacillota > Bacilli > Lactobacillales > Streptococcaceae > Streptococcus > Streptococcus orisasini. The sequence continues at coordinate 17,516 of NZ_BCLE01000028.1, read as the reverse complement.
TGATCCATCACAGCAAATTATTAAAATCGTTGATGAAGAACTGACAGCGATTCTAGGATCTGAAACATCTGAACTGGAAAAGTCTCCTAAGATTCCGACAATCATTATGATGGCCGGACTCCAAGGGGCAGGTAAGACAACCTTTGCCGGAAAGTTGGCTAATAAACTGGTCAAGGAAGAAGATGCCCGACCGCTGATGATTGCTGCCGATATTTACCGGCCAGCTGCCATTGACCAGTTGAAAACTCTCGGTCAGCAAATCAATGTTCCTGTGTTTGAAATGGGGACAGAGCACACAGCCGTTGAGATTGTAAGAGCAGGTTTGGCTCAGGCCAAAGAAAATCGGAATGACTATGTCTTAATCGATACAGCCGGACGTCTGCAGATTGACGAAAAACTCATGGCTGAGCTGAGAGATGTCAAAGCGCTGGCTCAGCCCAATGAAATTCTCTTGGTCGTTGACAGCATGATCGGTCAGGAAGCTGCCAATGTAGCTCGGGAATTCAACAATCAGCTGGAAATAACCGGCCTTGTCCTGACTAAGATTGATGGTGATACACGCGGTGGTGCGGCTCTTTCTATCCGTCAAATTACTGGCAAACCCATTAAATTTACAGGTACCGGTGAAAAGATTACTGACATTGAGACCTTCCACCCAGATCGGATGTCCTCGCGTATTCTGGGCATGGGTGACCTTTTGACCTTGATTGAAAAAGCCAGTCGAGATTATGATGAGCAAAAATCAGCAGAACTTGCTGAAAAAATGCGTGAAAACACCTTTGATTTCAATGATTTCATTGATCAATTGGATCAAGTACAAAATATGGGTCCCATGGAAGATCTTCTCAAAATGATTCCGGGAATGGCCAATAATCCGGCACTTGCTAATGTTAAGGTTGATGAGCGCGATATTGCTAGAAAACGCGCTATTGTATCGTCAATGACACCTGCTGAACGTGAAAATCCAGACCTTTTAACGCCGAGCCGCCGTCGCCGGATTGCTGCAGGTTCTGGCAATACTTTTGTTAATGTCAATAAATTCATCAAGGACTTCAATCAGGCTAAAAAAATGATGCAGGGCGTCTTGTCTGGTGATATGGACAAAATGATGAAACAAATGGGACTTAATCCTAATAATATGCCTAAAAATATGGATACATCAGCTTTCGAAGGAATGATGGGACAAGGCGGAATGCCTGATATGTCAGCTCTTGGTGGCAATATGGATATGAGTCAAATGTTTGGCGGCGGCTTCAAAGGTAAGGTCGGAGAATTTGCCATGAAGCAATCTATGAAAAAAATGGCTAAGAAGATGAAGAAGGCAAAGAAAAAAAGAAGAAAGTAAGCTTTTCAAATAGTTTTTATGAAATGTGGTCAAGCAGATTTATCCAAGCTTCATTTCTGGCTATAATTTCCGTTTTAAAGGATATTTTCTGAAATTTCCGTCACAATGGACATTTTCTGAAATTTCCGTTATAATGGAAATTGTAAGGAGTGCTTATGATCTATATAGCGATTATCGGAGATATTATTTCTTCAAGAGAGATAAAAGACAGGCATGAAAGTCAAAAACAGCTTCAGAAACTCTTAAATCAAATCAATTCTCAATACAAAACTGTGCTCAAGTCTCCTTTTACCATAACAACTGGGGACGAATTTCAAGCCCTGCTCTTTCCTGATTCGCGTGTCTTTCAAATTATTGATGATATCGCAATAGGATTCCAGCCTTATCAAATTAGGTTTGGAATTGGAGCAGGCGGTATGCTGACGGCAGTCAATCCTAAGCAGAGTATTGGATCAGACGGACCGGCTTATTGGCATGCCAGAGCCGCTATTGATTATATCCATGATAATGACGATTATGGCAGCAGCCATTTGGCAGTAATGCTAGATGATAAAGAAGCAGCCCAGCAAATTAATGCTGTCTTAGCTGCCTGTGAGTTTATTAAATCGAAATGGACAGCTACTCAGACTGAGCTGCTTAGCGGCCTTTTAGGAAAAGGAATCTATGAGGAGAAATTTTCTCATAAAGAAATGGCTCAGGCGCTCCATTTAAGCCCAAGCAGTTTTAATAAACGTCTTAAATCCAGCGGTCTGAAAATTTACTTAAGAAATAAAAAAGCTGCTACGAATATTTTGTTGAATGCTATCGAAACCAAAGGAGAAGTGACAGATGGTTAATCTAAATCTTGTATCACACTTCCTATCACATAATCCTCTATTAACATTGCTTTTAATTGCTCATTTTTTAGCTGATTTTCAATGGCAAAGCCAAAAGATGGCAGATTTAAAATCTCATAATTGGTTTTATTTATCTGAGCACCTTTGTATTGTCGCTTTGCCTTTGATTTTTATCAGTGTGTTTATTCCTGAAGCTTTTGTTATGGCTTTGTTGATTTTTATCAGTCATGCAGTGATTGATAGTGCTAAGCTCTTGCTTTATCCTTTTTATAAAAACCGTCAGTTAGATAAAATGATTTTTCTTCTTGATCAAGCTTTGCACCTTTTTATGATAGCAATGATTTACCTGCTGAGTAAACACATTGCTATAGACTGGTTAAAAGAAGCACAGTACAGTCTTAAACTGATTTTATTTTTGCTCCTTATTACAAAGCCAGTCAATATCATTTTTAAGCTCTTTTTCAACAAATATCAAGTGAAAAATACTGATGACGACGAAACCATCACAGGTGCAGGAGCAACGATTGGCTTACTGGAGCGCTTGATTATGGGAATATTCTTATTATTTGGTCAATTTGCTTCTATTGGTTTGGTCTTTACTGCCAAGTCAATTGCTCGTTATGATAAGATTTCAAAAAACCAAGCTTTTGCAGAATACTATCTAATCGGCTCACTGTTTAGTATCATCAGCGTTTTGCTTGTTTATGCAGTCTGCTTAATATAATAAAAAAGATTTCTATTTTGGTAAACTAGCTCCAAAAATCTAAGTTTTTGGAGTATCAGTCATAATCAATGGAAATCTTTTTTATTATAGGCAAAAAGTGATCCAATTAAATACGAATAATAGTAATGGAGGTAGAATATGTATAGTATTGAATTTACAAAAGAAGCATTGCTGCCGCGGGAACGCCTGCTCACTTACGGTCCTGAAAGCCTCAGCAATCAGGAACTGTTAGCTATTATCCTGAGGACTGGTACTAGGAAAGAACATGTTTTGAACTTATCCAATAATATTTTAGAGCGTTTAGACAGTATAGCTGACTTTCGGACCTTATCGTTAGAAGAACTGCAGACAATTGCAGGAATTAGTCAGATAAAATCTATAGAAATGAAGGCTATTCTAGAATTTTCAAAGAGAGTCAACCAAGCAGAATACAGTTTTAAAGAACGCATCCTAAGCAGCGAACGTTTGGCTAAAGTAATGATGGCTGAATTGGGAGATAAAAGGCAGGAACATTTGGTTGCTATCTATCTTGATACACAGAACCGCATTATTAAAAAGAAAATTATTTTTATTGGCAGCGTCCGACGCTCTGTTGCTGAGCCCAGAGAGATTTTGCATTATGCCTGTAAAAGTATGGCAACTTCACTGATTGTCGTCCATAATCATCCTTCAGGTACGACCTATCCCAGTGAAAATGATCTACTTTTTACAGAAAAAATAAAACGATCCTGTGATGACTTAGGAATCGTTTTTTTGGATCATATTATAGTTGGGAAGAAAGAATATTACAGTTTTCGTGAAGAAACTGACCTTGTTTAGAGTTCTTTGACAACGTACTCAAAAAGTTTTTGGTCCTCTGTTCGTGATTCAAGCAAAAGTTCCGGATGCCATTGAACGCCTAAAAAAGTAATATCGGGATTAGTTGATACAACGGCTTCAACAGTATCATCAACAGGATCATAGGCAATAACTTCCAAGTTATCCGCCAGCCGCCTGATACTCTGATGATGAAAAGAGTTGATAGAAGTAGAAGTCCCGTAAATTTTTTCCAGAGCAGTTCCAGTCTTTACCAGCATGTTTTGGCTGAGGTAATCACTGGGTTCATCCTGCCAGTGATGTTCAATGTCTTGGTTAAGTGTCCCTCCCAAAGCAATATTCATCAGCTGTGTGCCCCTGCAAACAGAAAAAATCGGCTTTTTTTGCTTAATGGTTTCCTCAACGAGAGCAAATTCAAATAAGTCACGCGCTAAATAAAAATCGTCATCGCTAGTATTTTTTTCTTCTCCGTAAAAAACAGGATCAACATTTTGACCGCCTGTCAAAATAAGTTTGTCAATCATGGAAACATAAGATGCAGCGAAATCCGGTTCACTAACAGGAATAACCAGAGGTAGACCACCGGCATTTTGGACGCCCTTAACATAGCCAGATGGAGTGTAGGACCATAAAATATCTGGAAACTTCGCATGTGGTCTTTCGTTGCCTGAAATACCAATAATGGGTTTAGGTTTGGTCATATACTTTCTTTACTTTTGCCCCTTCTTAGAATTTTTTTCTTGATTCATAAAGTACAACAACGTCTGCAATTCACTAGTTAAATCAACATACTGAGCGACGACTCCTTTCGGAAGTGAAAGATGAACAGGTGAAAAACACAAAATCCCTTTAATACCGGCTTCAATCAAAACATCGGCAACTTCTTGAGCCTTATTGCTGGGAACAGTCAAAATAGCTGTTTTAACGTCTGTTCCAACCAACTTATCTTTTATAGTGGAAATGCCATAAATAGGAATACCATCTTCTGTCTGCTTGCCAACCTGTTCGTTGTCATCAGTATCAAAAGCCATGATAATTTTCATCTTATTGCGCTCATGAAAGCGGTAATGGAGAAGAGCACGGCCGATATTACCGACTCCGACAAGCAGTACATTGGTCGTAGAAGTGTCGTTGAGGATATCTGCAAAAAAATTCATTAACTTTTTAACATCATAACCAAAGCCGCGTCGGCCTAATTCACCAAAGTAAGAAAAATCGCGGCGTACTGTCGCTGAGTCAACACCAATAGCTTCAGCAATTTGTTTAGAACTTGCTTTTTCAATATTTTCAGAATTAAATCGTTTAAAAATACGGTAGTAAAGCGATAAGCGTTTAGCTGTCGCCTTAGGAATAGATTTATCAAAAGTAACCATACTTTGTCTCCTTTGCTATGTAATACTATTTTAAAAAAAGATTGTGAAAATTGCAACATCTTTTCATTAAACTTCATATAAGTTTTTCAGATAGATATGTATCAGCTATACTAATGGATGTAAAAAAGAGAGATAGGCTGAAACTTCGAAAAAACTTATCGAAGTTTCAGCCCACCCTCTCCCTTAGAATATCAAAAATATCGCCCTTTAAAACAGCAGGGGTAGCTGTTATCTGTTATTTATCAGCTTAATTTTCTTTTTTCTCGAAAATATCACGCTCAACCAAACTATCCATCAAAAAATAAAATTTATCTTGGATTATTTTATTTTCCTCAGATTTAAAAATATTAACAATACGAAGTTTTGACTTGTCTGTAATACTTATCTTAAAACCTGTCAAATTCTTATTGATTGTAATTCTTAAAGGGAAACCATCATCACTGTTAGGAACTTTTTCCAAAAGGCGGTTAAGTTCATAATTCCCCAATCTGTTTTGGGTGAAAGTAGTATCTCGTAGAGTAAATTTTTTAATTTTAGGACTAATTGTATAACTGTATTTGCAATCAGGTAAGTTTACTGTTTGTTCAAAAGCCATTTTATTTTCCTACAATCTCTTTTATTTTTGCAGCTAAAGCTTTAGCTTCGTCTAATTTATTTAAATCTGAAAAACTAATACGAACAGATTCTTGAAGCCGCTGAGAATTTGCTCTGTATTTTGCGCTTAAGACATGACTGGGATCAACTGTTCCGGCCGTGCAGGCAGAGCCTGTCGAAATAGCAAAGCCGGCTAAATCCAACTGAGTGAGCAAAATGCCGTTATTATAATTAGGGAAACCAATATTAACAACATAAGGTAAAGCATCTTCGTTGGAATTGAGATAGTAATCAAGGCCATCCAATCCTTCTAAAAAAGTTTTTTTAAGGTTGCTGACATATTCCCAATTGTCTTTTTGATGAGTCTGTGCCTCGATTAAAGCCTGTGCTAGGCCTGTAATGCCAATAAGATTTTCTGTGCTGGCACGGCGCTTTTCTTCTTGCTCACCGCCATGAAGGAAATTATCAAAATGAAGATCACCGGCATAGAGAATTCCAACTCCTTTAGGACCGTGAAATTTATGAGCAGAAGCTGACAGAAAATCAATATTTAATTCTTTGGGATGAATAGGAATCTTGCCCACAGCCTGAACAGCATCCACATGAAAAGCTGCCTGATGCTCCTTGAGAAGATTGCCAATTTCTTCAATTGGCAGTAAATCTCCTGTTTCATTATTAGCAAACATAGTAGATACTAAAATCGTATCCTCACGCAGAGCATCACTGACTTGCTGAGCAGAAATTCGGCCTGCAATAGGATTTAGATAAGTCACTTCAAAACCAAACCGTTTTTCCAAGTAATGAAGACTGTTTAAAACAGAATGGTGTTCAATAGTTGTTGAAATAATATGCTTTCCTTGTTCCTGATGAGCAAGGGCATAGCCTTTAAGAGCAGTATTATTGCTTTCAGTTCCGCCAGACGTAAAAATAATATTTCTAGAAGGAACATCAAACACTTGAGCAACTTTCTGCCGACAGTCTCTTAACAGTTTGTTAGCAGCTCTGCCATAAGAATGAATGCTAGATGGATTTCCAAAAGTAGCAGCCATCATTTCAGTCATAGCCTTAATAACAGAATCTGTCATGGGAGTCGTTGCGGCATTATCAAAATAAATCAAGTTTAGGATTCATCTCCTTTACGATCATAAGCAAACAATGGACTGACAGGTCTTCTTTCGTGGATACGAATAATAGCGTCCGCAATCAGTTCACTGGCAGAAAGATAGTGTAAATTGTCGGGCAGCTTTTGCTTGGTGAAGACAGAATCAGTAATCAAAATATCTTTAATTGGAGCAGCCTGCAGTATTTCTGTTGCTCCGCTGGCAAACAATCCATGGCTGGCGACAGCATAGATTTCAGTAGCACCTCCGCGCTCAACAATTTTAGCAGCTTCTGCAAATGTTTTCCCTGTATTAAGAATATCATCAATGAGAATCGCTTTTTTACCAGCAACTTCACCGATAATATAGCCTTCTTCGCGCGATGAATCATCATCTTGAGCATAATCAATGATCGCAATTGGAGCATCAAGGTACTGGGCTAGACTGCGAGCGCGTTTTATGCCAGAATTTTTGGGGCTGACAACTACAATATCTTCACCATACAAGCCCAATTTAGTATAGTGTTCAGCAAACAAAGGAGTAGTAAATAAATTATCGACGGGAATATCAAAGAATCCCTGCACTTGAACAGCATGCAAATCCAAAGTCAGTACACGATCAACTCCTGCTTTAACTAGCATGTTAGCAACTAATTTAGCTGTAATAGGTTCACGTGCAGCTGCAATGCGATCCTGGCGTGAATAGCCAAAATAAGGAATAACAACATTAACACTATTAGCACTGGCACGTTTGCAGGCATCCACCATAATTAAGAGTTCCCACAGGTGATCATTAACAGGATAGCTGGTAGACTGAATGATATAAATATCATCTCCCCGAACGCTTTCTTCAATATTGATCATAATTTCACCGTCAGAAAATTTACGGGAAGACAGTTTTCCTAACGGAACTCCAGCATCTTTAGCGATTTTTTCAGCTATAGTAGTGTTTGAAGTTAATGAAAAAAGCTTAAGTTGTTTGTCGGCGTAACGTTCTGCCATGATATATATGTACTCCTTTATATTAGTAGTTTTATTTTACCAAATATTACAAGAAATTTCAGGTGATTTTATCAATTTCTCTTGTCAGAACTTATTTTTTCTGCTTGAACAAAGTTTGACTAAAACGAGCTACCTTACTTTTGGCATATTTGAACTGAATATGATTCGCCTTTAGAAAAGCCTCAAAATCTGCTTTCCCCTTTTCAGCATAAGAGACTTCCAATTCTAATTCATAATCCTTAATCCCTGCATAACGGTTGTAATCCAAAGCCATAAGACCGATTTTAGTAGCAATTTCACGCCGTACTGTTGTTAGGCTTCCCAGAACTTTCAGTTCTTTTAGGCTAATCCCTGTCTGAGCAATTATATGTTTAATCTCAATATCCGGCAGTTGTAACGTGTGGATTATTGTTTCGGCTTCACTCAGCAGCAGATCATGGTTATATTCCAAATTACCAATTTTTTGGGGCACTTTGAGGGTTAGTTCAGCCTTATCAGTAAAAGTTCTGATGCGCAGTGACATTTTACTCGCTTTTAAATCAAAATTATCAGTATCAAAATAATAATTAGTCTGTGTGACTGCTTCAATATGCGGCATTTGTTCTTTGATACGATTAAATTCTTCTTTGGTCAGCAGTGTTTTATATTCGATTTCAAGATGGTTCATTCTGTTTTCCTTTGTTTGGCTTATTATGGTATAATAAGGTATTAGTTTAATTCTATAAAAAACTCTTATTTTTGACAAGAAAGGGGTAAGTTTTATGGACTGGGAAGAATTTCTGGACCCTTATATTCAGGCAGTAGGAGAATTGAAAATTAAATTCAGAGGAATTCGTAAACAGTTTCATAAGCAAAACCGCCATTCACCAATTGAATTTGTAACTGGACGTGTAAAGCCCATTGAAAGTATCAAGGAAAAGATAGTTTTACGAGGAATAAAAAAGGAAAACCTCGTTCAGGATATGCAGGACATTGCAGGTTTGCGAATTATGGTTCAGTTCGTTGATGATGTTGATGAAGTACTAGAACTTTTGCGGCAACGCAAGGATATGAAAGTCGTGCAAGAACGGGACTATATTAATAATTTAAAGCCCAGTGGTTATCGTTCGTATCATGTTGTTATTGAGTATCCTGTCGATACAATCAACGGTCAGAAAATTATTCTTGCTGAGATTCAAATCAGGACATTGGCCATGAACTTTTGGGCGACTATTGAACATTCTCTTAATTATAAATACCACGGAGAATTTCCTGATGATATCAAAAAACGCTTAGAGCGAACTGCAAGAATTGCTTTTCAACTGGACGAAGAAATGCGGCAGATTCGTGATGATATAAAAGAAGCCCAGTTATTATTTGATACTGAAAAAAGAAAACTAAATGATGGTGTAGGAAATAGTGATGACACAGATGAACTTTATCGATAAAGCAACAAAGGTTGCTATAATTGCAAATGGAAAATACCAAAGTAAACGAGTAGCAAGCAAGCTTTTTTCTGCTTTAAGAGATGATAATGACTTTTATCTGACCAAGAAAAATCCTGATATTGTGATTACTATTGGCGGAGATGGCATGCTCCTGTCTGCTTTTCACATGTATGAAAAGCATCTGGATCATGTTCGGTTTGTCGGTATTCATACAGGGCATTTAGGATTTTATACAGATTATCGCGATTTTGAAGTTGACAAATTACTGGAAAACCTACATTCAGATGATGGGGAGAAGGTATCTTACCCCATTTTAAAAGTGACACTTACTTTAAGCGATGGCCGGCAATTGACCTCCAGAGCTCTTAATGAAGCAACTGTTAAAAGGTTTGAAAAGACAATGGTAGCAGATGTGATTATTAATAACGTTCAATTTGAACGTTTCCGTGGAGATGGTATTTCAGTTTCTACACCGACTGGAAGCACTGCTTATAATAAATCTTTAGGAGGGGCTGTTTTACACCCAACTATCGAAGCTTTACAGCTGACGGAGATTTCAAGTCTTAACAACCGCGTTTTTAGAACATTGGGAAGTTCTATCATTGTTCCTAAAAAGGATAAGATCGAAATTATCCCAAAACGTTTAGGATCTTATGTTCTGTCCATTGACAACAAAACTTACACGCATCGGAATATTGCTAAAATCGAATATGAAATTGATCAAAAAAAGATCAGCTTTGTTGCAACACCAAGCCATACCAGTTTTTGGGAAAGAGTTAAAGATTCTTTTATTGGAGATTGTGACTCATGAGGTTTGAATTTGTTGCAGACCGACAGACAAAGGTTAAGACATTCTTAAAAGGTCATGATATTTCCAAAGCCCTGCTGGCTAAGATTAAATTCAAGGGTGGTTCTATACTGGTCAACGGCAAAGAAGAAAACGCCATTTATTTGCTCAACATAGGCGATGAGGTAATAATTGATATTCCTGATGAGAAGGGGCACGAAAGTTTAAAACCGATTAAGCATGAGCTCAGCATTATTGATGAAGATGAACATTTTTTGGTTTTGAACAAGCCTGCTGGCTATGCCAGTATCCCCAGTATACTGCATTCCAATACCATGGCTAATTTTGTCAAAGGCTATTATCAGGAGAATAACTATCCAAATCAACAGATTCATATTGTAACTAGGCTTGATAAAGATACGAGTGGCCTTATGCTCTTTGCTAAACATGGCTACGCTCATGCTCGGATGGACAAACAGCTGCAAAAAAGAAGTATTGAAAAACGATACTATGCCTTAGTATCCAGCAGTAGTAAAAGTAAGCTAGCCGAAAAGGGTGAAATTATTGCTCCGATTGCCAGAAATGATGAAAGTATTATTACACGCTGTGTTCACCCTTCTGGCAAATATGCCCATACCAGTTATGAAGTTATAGAAAAATATGGAGATGTTTATTTGGTCGATATTCATCTGCACACCGGTCGTACCCATCAGATACGCGTACATTTTGCTCACATTGGTTTTCCGCTTTTAGGCGATGATCTTTATGGTGGCAATATGAACTATGGTCTTAAGAGACAAGCCCTTCACTGTCATTATTTAGCTTTTACAGATCCCTTTTCAAAAGAACACAAGCAGTACAATAATCCCTTGACAGATGACCTTGATAGCGTTATCATAGATTTACAAAACAATAGATAGAAGGTTTATATAAATGAGTATTCGTTCTTTATTTGGCAGTCTGCGGGAAAAAATTGTTGGTAAAAATATCAAAATTGTTTTTCCAGAAGGAAATGATGAGCGTGTTGTTCGTGCAGCAGCCCGTCTTAAATTCGAAGGTCTGGTTGAGCCCATTATTTTGGGAAATGAAGCCGATGTCCGCGGCTTGCTGACAAAGCTAGGTTTTGCTGATCAGAATTATACGGTTATCAATCCTGAAGATTATCCTGATTTTGAAAAAATGAAGCAGGAATTTGTAGAAATACGCAAAGGCAAAGCTACTTTTGAAGATGCTGATAAACTTCTGAAAGATGTCAATTATTTTGGTGTCATGCTGGTGAAACTGGGACTGGCTGACGGTATGGTTTCTGGAGCCATTCATTCAACAGCAGATACTGTTCGCCCAGCTCTGCAAATTGTAAAAACAAAACCAGGAATTTCTCGTACATCAGGTGTTTTCCTCATGAACCGTGAAAACACTAGTCAACGGCTGATTTTTGCTGACTGTGCCATCAATATTGATCCTAACGAGCAGGAATTAGCGGAAATTGCTGTTAATACGGCAGATACAGCAAAAATTTTTGATATTGATCCTAAGATTGCTATGCTCAGCTTTTCAACTAAAGGCAGTGCCAAAGCACCTCAGGTTGAAAAAGTTCAGGAGGCAACTCGAATTGCTAAAGAACTGCGTCCCGAAATTGCCTTGGACGGAGAACTTCAGTTCGATGCAGCTTTTGTGCCTGATACAGCAGCTATTAAGGCACCAGGCAGTGATGTTGCAGGACATGCCAATGTTTTCATCTTCCCAGATTTACAATCAGGTAATATTGGCTATAAAATTGCTCAGCGGTTAGGAATGTTTGAAGCAATCGGCCCAATCTTGCAAGGGCTTAATAGTCCTGTGAATGACCTTTCACGTGGTTCCAGCGCTGAAGATATTTACAAGTTGGCTATCATCACGGCTGCACAAACCCTTGAAAATAAATAGTAAAAAGTAAGAGTAGCTTCTTGGAAACTCTAATGTCCATAACTATAGCTAGCGCCTTTGGGGCGCTGCTTTTTTTATCTAGTAAATCTTAGGTAGTAAAAAAATCCTTATACCAATATAATGGCATAAGGATAAAGTGTAATGACTTTAATCAATTTTTTTCCAGAAATGTTGCTGTATATAATAGTGAAGGAAGGCACACAAAGCTAAGATAATGATTGTTAATCCAATTCCTACTCCTAAAACTGAAGTTTTCAGGGAGACTATAATCGCTAAAACTACCAAGGCTCCGCCTAAAATCAAACTACCAAAAACAATTCCCATATAGAGCCATTGTCCTGACCCTCTTGAGAATAACTGTGCAACATTCTGCCAATTCAGAGTTAAAAGGCGATAATCGCGCCAGTACATCAATTCACCAACAATAATACTTGAAAGAACTACACCTAAAAGAAAACTTAGCAACAAAATAATAGGAATTTTCAGCAAGGCAATTCCCAAAATAAGGTAGACAATAAAGGGCAAACTAATTTGTACCAGAATAAGGCAATAGAATTTTTGCTGCAAAAACTTTTTAAAAGAAATTGGCAAGGTTTTTAGGAAGGTATAGTTATTCTTTTCTAAGGAGATACCAACTCCTAAGAAACTGCTGGGACTAGAGATAAAGTTTCCCATAATAAAACCGATAACAAGAGCTATTCCAAAGAAATTAGAATCAATACTTGCAAACATGGCCCTTCCTGATGAAAGACTCGGTCCGATAAAAGCTACGACAAAAATTAAAGGCATTAAATAACTCTGAACAATCAAGGTCGCATCTTTAAGCGAATTTAAATGATGTTTAAGTAAGGTTTGCTGCAGACTGGAATTTGCTGTAGTTTTTTTAATTTTCTTTTTAAGGGTTGGTTTATTTGTTTGAATAGATAAAAATTGTTCAAAGTAATTAGAAATAATAGCACGTTTGATGAAAATCAAAAGGAGTATTGTTATGAGAATTCCCAATCCAAAATTTAAGATACTGGCTATTGAAAAAGGAGCTTTGACAACATCGTAAAAGCCTCTAAAATACGGCAAATTCGGCATTTCAACTAGGCCGCCTCTTGTATTGATTGAGCTATTGCTAAACTGCAAGTAAAATACGACACTGAGAGCGATCAAGGTTGAAATTATCATAAGTACTGTAGAAATTAATTTTTTGTGCGCACTTCTGACCAAGATCTGTCCGATAAAATAAATCAAAATAATGCTAATACAGTTTGTTGCAAGCAGCAGAAGCAGAAAGTTAATGATAGTTGCAACAATAGTGATAATAATAGAATGAGTAAGCTGCCAATAAGTAATTATAAAAAGAGACAGCAGCGGCATTAAAAACGGCAGACTGCCGCCTTGAGAGGAAATAAGTTTGGCCAAATAAACCTCTTTTTCCTTGACCGGCAAGGGCAGATAAAGTTTGGTATCATCACTTTCATAAAAAACAGCAAAGAGCGTTGTAAATCCCGAAATAATAGCAACAATACTGAAAAGAGCTGTTTGAAAGGAGAAGTAGCCACTTGATTTAGAGTAGTCAACCGCTAAAAAGAGAGTGAAATAGAAAACTAAAAAGAACAAAACTAAGAAAAGCTGTTGCCCTAGTACCGATTTGTAGGCCGAAAAATGTTTGTCTGGGTGTCTTTCTCGTTTTTTCTGAATACTAGTCAAGGCTTGAGGGTTAGAATAGAGGATATTAATCTTTATCATTTCCCAAATGTTTTTATAATTCATGCCTCATCACCTGCCTTTGGCTCTTCTTTGCGCCCGGCCAATTCGAGGTAAATACTTTCTAAATCCTTATCTGGATAATTGGCTTTTAATTCTTCCAAGGTTCCAACAAAAATGAGCTTTCCTTGTCGCAAAATACCGATACGATCGCATAACTGTTCAGCAACCGAAAGGACATGAGTTGAAAAAAGAACCGTATTTCCATTATGAGCGTGCTCTTTCATCATTTCTTTCAAATCAAATGAGGCTTGAGGATCCAGACCAGTCAGCGGCTCATCTAAAATCCAAATATCAGGATTAGGAATAAGCGCTCCAATAACAATAACCTTTTGGCGCATACCATGAGAGAAACTCTCAATCGTTTCAAAACGTCGGTCAAAAATATCAAACAGACCTGCTAATTTAGCGATGCGCTCCTGGGCTGTTTTGAGATCAACGTCATAAATTTTTGCCAAAAATAGCCAATATTCTTGGGCAGTAAGATTAAGGAAAATATCAGGAGAATCAGGGACATAGGCAATTCGCCGTTTGACTTCATCACGATGATCGGTTAATTTTAAATCATCAACAAAGATATCACCATAGCTAGCGTTGATAATTGATGTCAGCATATTGATTGTAGTTGTCTTTCCGGCACCGTTATGGCCGATCAAACCGAAAATTTCACCGTTGTTAATGGTTAGGTTCAAATCACTAAGGGCTTCGGCCGTCCCATATAATTTAGAAACATGTTCAAATCTAATCATAAAAAGCTCCTCCTTAATTAAAAACCATTATACTACTAAAAGCATACAATTGAAAGCTTATTTTCAAAAAATCATGAAAATGATATAAAGTTTTATTTACTGATGTTTTTCTAGGAAAAACGAAAATAATGTGCTATGATAAAGTAAAAAAGCAAAGGAGATTGAAAAATGGCAGAAGTAGTATTAATTACAGGCGCATCAGTTGGTTTTGGCAAGGCTATGGCTCAAACCCTTGTCAAAGAAGGCTATCGCGTTATTGGAGCTGCTAGACGGCTTGAAAAATTAGAAGATCTTAAAGCAGCCTTAGGAGAAAATTTTTATCCGCTGCAACTAGATATGACAGATACAGCATCTATAGATACCGCTTTGGCCAGTCTCCCTCAAGAATGGTCAGAAATTGAATTATTAGTTAACAATGCTGGTTTAGCTTTGGGACTTGATAAGGCTTATGAAGCTAATTTTAAGGACTGGGAAACCATGATTGCCACCAACATCATCGGGCTGACCTACCTGACACGTCAGATTTTACCTGGCATGGTCACAAGAAAATCAGGACATATTATTAACATCGGATCTACAGCAGGAACTTATCCTTATCCAGGAGGCAATGTTTATGGTGCCAGCAAGGCTTTTGTTAAGCAGTTTAGTCTGAATCTGCGAGCTGATTTGGCTGGTACTAAAGTGCGTGTAACCAATATTGAACCCGGTCTTTGCGGCGGAACTGAATTTTCAAATGTACGCTTTAAGGGTGATGATGAACGTGCTGAACAACTTTATCAAGGCGCTCACAGTATCCAGCCTCAGGATATAGCCAACACTGTCCTCTGGGTTTATCAGCAGCCAAAACATGTCAATATTAACCGCGTTGAGATTATGCCAACTTCACAAAGTTTTGGTCCGCAGCCAGTTGACCGAGATTCCGATTAGAGAGAAGCGCCTCAAATTTTTATGAAAGAAACCGAAAATATTAATCTTTTGTTTGCAATTAACGATCAATTTGTGGATCAATTTAAAGTGACCCTTTACTCTTTATATGAAAACAGTTCTTGCAAAAATCTGACCATCTACATCTTACAAAAAGGTCTTTTAAACAGACATGAGGAAATTGTCAATTTTTGCCAGCAGCTAGGACTTGCTTATGAGCCGGTTGTCATCAGCAAAGATGACTTTAAAGACGCTCCAGTCAGCGATCGCTATCCTGAGACAATTTATTACCGGCTTTTAGCTCAGGAATATCTTCCTCAGCATCTATCAAGGATTCTCTATCTGGACGCTGATATTCTTTGTCTTAATGACCTTGTTTCTCTTTATCAGATGGATATGGACGATAATTTATATGCTGCCGCCAGCCATGTGTCAGATAAGGGCATAACAGATATCGTCAACAAGCTGCGTTTAAATAATTTTGAGGCAGAAAGCTATTTCAACACTGGCGTTTTGCTGATGAATCTAGAGGAGTGTCGTCAGCAAATTAATCGTCAGCTTATTATGGATTATATCGCCAAAAAAGGAAGAACCTTGCTTTTGCCTGACCAAGATGTTCTCAATGCATTGTACGGCTCAAAAACAAGCCAAATTCCCGATGAAATCTATAATTATGACGCTAGGTACAATGTCATTTACTTTACACGCAGCCTAGGGGAATGGGATCTTGATTGGGTTATCCAGAACACCGTTTTCTTACATTTTTGCGGTAAAGATAAACCGTGGAAAAAAGATTATAAAGGCCGTTATGCAGCCTTATATAAACATTATCAGCACAAGACTGAATTATTTGCTAGTAAAAATTAAAATTGATTGAAAAGAGAGAGTTTTGCTTTTCTCTTTTTGTTTAACTTTTTCGGATAAGTTCCTATAACATCTTTCCGAAAAACTGTAATTTTCTTGAAAATAATATATGGATATGTTATACTTCTAATATCAAAAACTGGGGAGAATTTAAATGAGACGTGACCTTTTACTTAAAAAAATTGATGAACTAAAAGAACTTATGCCCTGGTATGTTTTGGAATATTACCAGTCTAAATTAACAATTCCTTACAGCTTTACGACTCTATACGAATATCTAAAAGAATATCGGCGTTTCTTTGAATGGCTGATTGATTCTGGTGTTTCTGATGCTGAAAAACTTGCTGATATTCCTTTAGAAACTTTGGAAAATCTCAGCAAAAAAGATATGGAGACTTTTATTCTTTATTTGCGGGAACGAACGCTTCTGAATTCTAAAACTAAGCGTCAGGGTGTTTCTCAGACAACTATCAACCGTACGCTGTCGGCCTTGTCCAGTCTGTACAAATATTTGACTGAGGAGGTTGAAAATGCTGATGGTGAACCTTATTTTTATCGGAATGTCATGAAAAAAGTTTCAACTAAAAAGAAAAAGGAAACGCTGGCAGCCCGTGCTGAAAATATTAAGCAGAAACTTTTTTTAGGCAGCGAAACAATGGATTTTTTAGAATATGTAGATTGTGAATATGAACACAAACTTTCTAAACGTGCTCTGTCATCTTTCCGAAAAAATAAAGAACGTGATTTGGCTATTATTGCTTTGCTGCTAGCATCTGGTGTTCGTCTTTCAGAAGCTGTTAACCTTGATCTTAAAGATATCAATCTGAAAATGATGATTATTGAGGTTACTCGTAAGGGTGGCAAGCGTGATTCGGTCAATGTGGCCAGTTTTGCAAAACCTTATTTGGAAAATTATATGAACATTCGTCAAGCTCGTTACAAGGCTGAAAAGACTGATATTGCCTTCTTCTTATCGGAATACCGTGGCATTCCTAATCGCATGGACGCTTCTTCTATCGAAAAAATGGTCGCTAAGTATTCAGAAGACTTCAAAATCCGCGTTACTCCCCATAAATTACGGCACACATTGGCTACAAGACTCTATGATGCCACAAAATCTCAGGTATTGGTCAGTCATCAATTAGGACATGCTAGCACTCAGGTAACAGATCTTTACACTCACATCGTTAACGATGAACAAAAGAATGCTTTAGATAAATTATGACGTAATTAAATTTATGTAAAGTTAAATATAATATATTCTTTCGCATATAGATTTAAACTGTAAAAATAAA
>NZ_BCLE01000027.1 GCF_001431045.1 Streptococcus orisasini | reverse complement strand
CACCGTAGATGAATTGCAATTATATCTAATAATAAAAATTTCTATGGAGCATTGAGAAAAAATCCACAATAAAAAACCAAGTCATTTGAACTTGGTTTTTTTAGTTTACAAATTATCTCCAACGGCAGCCAGTAAAGCAGCAATTTTAGTTGCATCACTACCGCCCGCCATGGCCATGTCCGGTTTTCCGCCGCCGCGGCCGGAAACGATTGGTGCGAGTTGTTTGATTAAATTGCCGGCATGGACGTCCTTGCTCTTGCTTGCGACAAGGACATTGACCTTTTCACCAATTCTGGCAGCTAAAACAAGGAGATCTGAGTAGTCTTTTTGTTTCCACTTATCGGCGAAAGTGCGCAGGGCTCCAGCATCAGAGACCTCAACTTGGCTGGCAATATAGCGCAGACCGTTTGCTTCTTTTACCTCTTTGAAAACATCTCCGGCTGCAGCTGCGGCTGCTTTTTCTTTTAGCTCGGTATTTTCTTTTTGCAGCTGATGAAGCTGTTCTTGAAGTGCAGCAACCTTGCTTGCGACCTGATTCATTTGCGGCACTTTAAGTGTTGCAGCAATTTCTTTCAGGGCATCTTCTTCTTCACGATAAGCCTCAAAAGCTTCTTTGCTGGTTACCGCCAGAATACGACGGGTTCCTGAACCGATACCTTCTTCTTTGACAATCTTGAAAATGCCGATTTCAGAAGTATTCTTCAGATGAGTACCACCACAAAGCTCTACCGAATAATCTCCGATTGAAACCACACGGACTTCTTTGCCGTACTTCTCACCAAAGAGAGCCATAGCTCCCATTTTCTTAGCCGTATCAATATCTGTTTCAATAGTCGTAACCGGAACGGCCTGCCAAATCTGTTCATTGACCTCTTCTTCAATGCGGCGCAGCTCTTCAGCCGTTACGGATTCAAAATGGGTGAAGTCAAAGCGAAGGAAGCCTTCTTCATTGAGCGAACCTGCCTGAGTAGCATGATTACCGATGACATTGTGCAGAGCTGCATGGAGCAAGTGAGTAGCCGTATGATTTTTCATGACCCGATTGCGGCGGTCATGGTCAATTTCCAAATGGTAAACTTCTCCTATTGACAGGCTGGCTAACACTTCCACAGTATGCAGAGGCTGACCGTTTGGTGCTTTTTGTACATCTGTCACACGGGCAAGAGTGTCTCCCTTATCGTTCTTGATAAGACCGTGGTCAGCCACCTGACCGCCCATTTCAGCGTAGAATGGCGTTTCGGCAAAGACAAGGAGGGCTTGCCCTTCTGACACAGCTTCTGTACGCTCATTATTTGCAATGATGACAGAAAGGGTACTGTCCAAAGCCTCTTTTTCGTAATTAAAGACTGACTTTTCAGTGATACTTGACAGAGTTTCATTTTGCATGCCCATGGATCCGCCCTTGACAACGCTGGCGCGAGCCCGGTCCTGCTGCTCTTTCATGGCAGCCTTAAAGCCATCATGATCAATCTTAAAGCCTTGATCCTCAGCCAGTTCTTCGGTCAATTCTACCGGGAAGCCATACGTATCATAGAGTTTGAAGATATCTTGGCCAGCAAGCGTATCCTGACCTGCTTTTTTAAGCTCAGCCAGCAATTGATCCAAGTGACCTGATCCGGCATCAATGGTGCGAGCAAAGGTTTCTTCTTCACGTTTGACAATTTTTTGAATAAAGTCTTGTTTTTCCAAAATTTCTGGATAATAAGACTCCATAATCTGTCCGACAGTCGGTACCAGTTTATACAAGAAAGACTCATTGATGCCCAGACGGCGGCCATGCATGACAGCCCGACGCAGCAGACGGCGCAGCACATAACCGCGGCCTTCATTGCCCGGCAGAGCTCCATCACCGATAGCAAAAGCCAGCGAGCGAATGTGGTCGGCAATGACTTTAAAGCTCATGTTGTCACCGTCTGGATCGTAAGTTTTGCCAGATAATTTTTCAATGTCACGGATAATCGGTAGGAAAAGGTCTGTTTCAAAGTTTGTTTTAGCCCCTTGCATAACAGCAACTAAGCGCTCCAAACCAGCTCCCGTATCAATATTTTTGTGGGGCAGTTCCTTGTACTCAGAACGCGGAACAGCAGGATCTGCATTGAATTGAGACAGTACGATATTCCAGATTTCGATGTAGCGGTCATTTTCAATATCTTCAGCCAGAAGACGAACGCCCATATGATCTGGGTCAAAATCTTCTCCGCGGTCAAAGAAGATTTCGGTATCCGGTCCTGAAGGTCCAGCACCAATTTCCCAGAAATTATCCTCAATCGGAATCAAATGACTAGGATCCACGCCGCATTCAATCCAGCGGTTGTAAGAGTCCTTATCGTCCGGATAATAGGTCATATAAAGTTTATCTTTAGGAAAATCAAACCATTCAGGACTGGTTAAAAGTTCAAAACCCCATTTGATAGCATCATCGCGGAAATAGTCACCCACCGAGAAATTGCCCAGCATTTCAAACATGGTATGGTGGCGAGCTGTTTTACCGACATTTTCAATATCATTGGTCCGAATGGCCTTTTGGGCATTGGTGATGCGAGGATTTTCAGGGATAACCGATCCATCAAAATATTTCTTCAGCGTTGCTACACCTGAATTGATCCAGAGTAAGGTTGGATCGTTGACAGGGACAAGATTAGCTGATGGTTCAACAGCATGATCTTTGGACTTCCAAAAGTCCAACCACATTTGACGTACTTGAGCACTGGTTAATTGTTTCATAATAAAATACCAAGAGCTTTACCTTGTTTTCACAGAGGTTAGCTCTGTCTTCATTCCTTTCTTAAATTAATGATGAGAGTCTTAGAGTGACATTTAATTACTGGCAGAATTTGCTGCGCTGTGTTCCATTTCTTTGACATAGTCAATGGCAATGACAAGTGATATCACCATATCCGCATACTGGTCATCATGAACTTTAATATTGTATGTCGAAGTCAGACGCAGCCACTCCTGAGAAATACTGGCAACTTCTTGACCATTCTTTAGGAGACGAAAATTCATGTCCCAAAAATCACCTTGAATTTCCATACCCAGATTTTCGATGGTGTAATGAGGCTTGAAAAACGACAGATCCTTTTTCAAGGAAAATGAAGAGCCATCGCTTAGGTTCACATAAAATTTAGGAAGAAAAGACAAGGTCTTCTTTTGAATATGACTGACCTGATTGCCTTGCATATCGTAAATTGTAAATGTTTTAGGAATTTGCAAAAAGCTCCCAACCACTTCATAAGAGGGCAGACCAGCCTCATCTGTAATAGTAAATTTACCGCCAAGCGACCACATTTTTTGTTTAATCTGAAAATTCTTCATAACCTTTTCTCCAAAAAAACAAGTCCACTGCAAGAAGGGCGAAAAAACCGCGGTACCACCTTCATTCAATGAACTTGTCATTCTTATTTTCTTATTTTATTTAACTTCAATCAAGCAGCAAGATTTTTCGCTTTGCATAGCTCGCATCAACCGCTATTTTTCTGAGGCAAGGGCATAAAAATCAATTCTTGATAGCTTTAATTATACTGTCTTTTGCAGCATCCGTCAATTCTTGCAAACCTATTCTGCAGATGTAGTCTCTGCAGCACTTGTTTGATCAGCGGCTGCTGTTGTTGTATCATCACTTGCAGCTGTTGTTGTCGCTTTGGAATCAGAAGAGTTGCCTGCTGCATATTGTGAAAGAATCTCGCTGAAGGCTCTGTCTTTAACCTTTACGTTGGCTTTTTTAAAGGCCTTACCAATGACAGCATTGCGGAAATCAGTATCTGTTAATTTTTGATTAACAATGATTTCTTTCAAGCGCTTCTTATAAGCTTTCCAATCAGCATTTTTGTCTTCTTTCTTAATAACCTTAACGATATAATAGACAGGTTTGTAAGTGGAAGAATCCGCTGTTGTAATAACGTCAGATACGCCATCTTTATCAAGCGCCAAGGCTGCTGTCATCACTTGACTTGGAAGATCAGTTGAGCCTGAGTCAAAGGTATAGTCAGTCTTATCACCTTTAGTATTGTCTTTAGCAATTTTAGCAAAGTCTGCACCGTCTGCTTTAGCTTCTTCCAAGACAGACTTAGCCTTGTTTTCATCGTCTAATTGAATGACTTGGGCTGTTACTTCTGGTTTATAATCTTTATATGCTGCCTTATAATTTGCATCGGTCAAATCTTTTTTAGCTTCTTCTTTTACAGCATACTCCAATAATTTTTCAGAGCGAATTTGCTTTTTGTAAGTTTCCTTAGTGTAGCCGCGGGAAGCTAAGATACTTGAGAAAGAATCACCATAGTATTTAACAGCATTGTTATAAGCCTTAGTAACTTCTTTATCAGAAACCTTATCACCGTATTGCTTTTCAAAAACTTTTGAGACTACCAGAGACAGCACAGCCTGCTTAGAAGCAGTTGACTCCTTTACCTCGTTGTAAAAATCTGCAACAGTGATAGTGTCACCTTTCATCGTAATAATCTTACTGTTTTGTGTTGTCTTGGAACAAGCCGCCAATGTGACAACAGAAAGCAAGGTAACAAGTCCTGTAACAATCGTACGTTTTTTCATTCTTGATAACTCCTTTTTGTCATTAACTTTTTTATTATACCATAATTTCTTAAATATGACTTAATCAGGCAGTTTGGCTTTCTCGCTGTTCTTACGAATCATGAGCAGGCCGTCGCCAAGCGGCAAGAGACTAGCTGTCAAACTAGGATGCGTTAAGGTCGCATCAAATAATTTCTGCAGACCGCGATAAATAGCTCTCTGATTGCGATGAATTTCTTCGATGGGCTTGGTCACATCGCCTCCCTGAAAAACATCATCCAAAACAACAAGACCGCCAACCGCCAGACGCTCTAAAACAGCTGGCAGAAAAACAATGTATTTTGATTTGGCCGAATCCATAAAGACAAAATCATAGGTCTCATCAAGATTCGCTAAAATATCCGACGCTTCCCCCTCAACAAGATGAATTTGCTTACGGTTGTCGTATTTCGCAAAATTAGCCTTGGCTAAAGCAATCATCTCAGGATTGCGGTCAATCGTTGTAATCTCAGATTCAGGAGCATTTTCAGCCATTAACAGTGCTGAAAAACCAATAGCTGTGCCAATTTCCAAAATTTTTTGAGGCTGCAGAATCTGCATCAACAAACGAAAATAGGCCGCTGTTTCCGGCGGAATAATCGGTATGTTTTCCTTGCGGGCAAAGTCTTCCAATTCCGCTAATGCCCCTTGATTTTGCTGCTGACGTTCTCGCATAAATGCAAGAACAGTTTCAGAAACAATAGGCCGACGCATATTGCGGTTGGCATTTTTACTGTAAGTTTTAACCATAGTCTTTATTATAACAAAAAATAAAAGTCAGGGCAGTGAAAAATCATTTCATGAAATTTTCTGTCAGACCTTTTCACATGAGCTTAAAAACAATTCAGCTGTGTCAGAGCCCAAAGATTTTCAATTTTTTGATTGATAGAAGAACTTGGCTGAACCAAATTGATGGATTGAATGCCTGCATTTTCAGCAACCTCAACATCCAGACGCCTGTCACCAATATAATAAGTGTGCTCTTTATTTAAAGCGTATTTTTCCAGCAGATAAAAAATCCCTTGCGGGTGCGGCTTGCGCTTAAAACCTGACACGCTGGTCAGCACCTCGGTAAAGTAGCCTTCAATTCCTAATTCTGCCAGTACTGCCTTGGTTGAAGCTCCCTTGTGAGTATACATAAACTGCTCAATGCCCTTTTCTTTTCCCCACTGCAGGGTTTCTTTGGCAAAGGGCAGCAGCTCAATTTTGTCATCACGTTTTTGCTGTTCTTCTGTGAAAAAGGCCTTGAGCTCAGAAGACTTAAGCCTCTGCTGCTTAGCCACCTTATCTAAAAGCTATCCCACAGATTCCTGCAAAATATAACGCCGAATAAAATTAGCATCAAAAGGCAGATGATAATGCTTATAAGTCTCATCCAAAGCTTCCATAATCGCATCGTAAGAATCAATCAAGGTTCCGTCCAAATCCCAAATAAAAGCTGTCTGCGGCATTGTTTCTCCCAGTTTCTCATCCAATAAATATTATCCTTAAACGGACCTTTTCATTATAACAAACACAGCAAAAAATCGCTAGAAACAGTGCAAGAAAACCGTTTCCAGCGATTTTTTGGATTAAATTTGCTGGTATTTTAGTAGCGCATTTCAAAGCAGCATTAAACTTGTCTTTGCTTACTTATACACGCCTCTTTCAACCAATTTTTCCAGCTCAGTCAGACGCTCTTCAAAAACCTGAAAGGCCGCATCCAGATAGTCTCCCTTGGTCATGTCAACACCTGCTTTGGCAATGACATTAAGCGGATAATCTGAATTTCCCGCCTTGAGATAACTGAGGTATTTATCCTTATCTTCCTGACTGCCGTGCACAATCTTATGCGCAAGATAGCTAGCAGCAGCAAAACCAGTCGCATACTGATAAACGTAGAAATTATAGTAAAAATGCGGAATTCTGGCCCATTCATACTGAATTTCTGGATTGTCTTTTTTAGCCAAGCCATAATATTTTTCATTTAAATCAGCATAAAGGTTACTCAAATAATCGCTGGTCAGCACTTCACCTGCTTGAGCTGCCTGATGGATCAGCTGTTCAAACTCAGCAAATTGACTTTGCCGAAAGACAGTTCCCTTGAAGCCATCCAGATAATGATTGAGAATGGCAAAGCGTTCTTTATCATCTGTCACTTCTTGCAAAAGCGTTTCTGTCAAAATGTTTTCATTGGTAGTTGAAGCAATCTCAGCCAGGAAAATAGAATAGTCCCCATAAACATAGGGCTGGTTTTCACGAGTAAAGACCGAGTGCAGCGAATGCCCTGTCTCATGAACAAGCGTAAACAGGTTGTCCAGCGTGTCCTGCCAGTTGAGCAGGATAAAAGCATTGGTGTCATAAGATCCGCCTGAATAAGCACCTGAGCGTTTGCCCTTATTGACCTGAACATCAATCCAGCGTTCTGTAAAGACACGGTGCACGCGCTCTGAATAATCATTACCAAAAACTGCCAGAACTTCTTGAGCCTTTTTCAAAGCTTCATCATAGGTAAAACTCATATCTGTCTTTGATAAAGGCGTATAAATATCATACATCCTAAGGTCATCAAGTCCTAAAATCTTCTGGCGGAGTTTAACATAGCGCCTAAGCAGGGGAAGATGCTTATTAACAACTTGCAGCAAGGTGTCGTAAACACTCTCTGGGATAAAATTATCAGCCAGAGCGGCCTCACGCGCACTTGTATATTTTCTCGTCTCAGCCTTAAAATTGTGAACCTTAACATTGGTTTCTAAAGTCTTAGCATAGGTGTGCTGAAACTGCTCATAAACGCTGTAATAAGCTTGGTAAGCAGCCTTTCTGACCGTGCGATCTTTAGATTCCATCAAGGTGATAAAATTGCCGTGCGTCAGCTCAACTTCCTGGTTCTGCTCGTCCAAAACTGTTGGAAAGGCAATATCCGCATTGTCCAGAATCTCAAAGGTTTCACCGGCCGATCCGAAAATTTCACCGGCAGCAGCCAGCAACTCTTCTTCTTTGTGAGACAGGACATGTTCCTTTTGCTGAAATAATTTTTCAAAGAAATGGCTGTAAGCTGCCAGCTGAGGACATTCCGCTAAAAAATTCTGATATTTTTCTGTGGACAGCTGCATAAATTCAGGTTCGTAAAAGGCAAAAGTCTGGTTAAATTTGGCTGCCAGAGTTACTGCTTTGGCCTGAAATTCTTGATATTTGGCGACTGTCGTGTCTTGGTCATTTTTCATGGAAGCATAAACATAGACTTTTTCCAAGCGGCGGCTTAAAGCCAAGTACTGCTCAGTAATTTCTAAGAGCTTTTGACCCGAATCCAAAAGATGGCCGGCGGCCGTTTTCGCCTTTTTTAAATCTGCGCCAAGCGTCTTTTCTTCTTTTTCCCAATCCCTGTCCTTTGCAAAAATGGTAGTCAAATCCCACTGATATTTTTCTTCAATATGCTTACGGTTATCAGACATAAGGTAAACACCAAGAACACTTAAAAACGGCCGGAAGACAGGACATGCTCAGGATTTTCATGCTTGCAGCAAGCAGCCTAACTTTCAGCCGGCCGGTCCGTGTTCTTTTCCTTTCTGCTAATGATATGATTACTCCTCATTTTATCATAAAAAGCCGGCGGATACAGTGTTTGAACAGTCTTATTTTCTTGATGCTGATAATAGTGGAAAAAAGCTGCATAAAAAGACTCTAAATCGGCCTGAATTTGACAAAAACCGCCCTTTACCTCAGGCGGTCTGACCTGTGGAAAAAAGTCAGCATCCGACTGCACTATCAGATTACGTCCTTGTGAATAAGCAAGTTCCTGCTGACGCAACCAGTGCAGATTGCCCGCCATAAGCTGTTTTTGAACTGCCAAACCAACCTGTTGGTGCTGCTTAACCTGATAGGAAAGCAAGGTTTGCCGGCGGTAGGGCAGACGCAAAAAATCCATGATATTGGCAGCAAAGGGGCAAGTCTTGGTCTGATAATAAACCTTGCCAAAAATATCCTCGTAAATCAGATACTTTAAACGCAGACAGTGCCTGTCCAAGTCCAATTCCCACAGATGAAAACCCATATTCTGTGAAAAATAAAGCAGCTGCTTCTGCAAATTGGACAGACGTCTAGTCAACCACAGCTTCTTCCCCAGCAGCCACAGCACCTGAAAACCATTGTTTTGATAGGCCTGCGTCCGCTCACGCAGGTGGTTTTCGGACAGACGCGAACATTGCACTTCCAGAGCCAATTTTTCATTGACCAAAAGATCCGCAATCTGTCCCAACTGGGGCAGAACCTGCTCCACGGCAACCCGCTCAGTCCTTGATAAACCAGCATAAAGCTCCGCCTTAAGAGACAGATGCTCTGCCGATTCATTCTCATTGTAAAACCGGCAGTTTTGAAGACTAATATGAGCAAAATGCGGCCGCATAACAGAACCATGCCTAAAGCGCACCGCCTCTCCGCAGGCCGGACAGAAGAAAGTGGTCTTTTGGGGAAGTCCCTCTAAAAGATTAATCAGTTCACCAGCCTTATTTTTTGCAACTAACATGACACACCTCTAATATAAAAAAGATTGGAACAGACCCCATGATGGCTTGTCCCAACTTTTAAAAATCAACTATTTCTTTTTGAACAACAGCATCAGCACAAATAATAGTCAAAGAAAATCCAAAGCAGACTAGACAAAAAGCCGCAAACAGTGATGAAATACGGCAAGATGACCTTCACTATATTATTCGTAAATGACTTTGAAAATGTGTCAATATGGTAAATTGGATCTCAAAAAGCAATTTAACTAGTATTATTATACGTAAGCTTGCTAGATACCTCCCTTTTGCAGGTGATTGCGCAGCAATCATTGCTGTCTTTCTCACCTTCATAAAACCATTGGATATTGAAATGCTCCCGATTTGATTATTAAGAAAGTTTATTTAATGTTTCTTCATAAGACTGGTAAAAATGAGGAGCCGCTAGTTTCATCGCTTGGCCACTGTCATAGACACATTTGCAGACAAACAGTAGATCACTAAGGTTATTGTGCAGGGTCATGATTTTACGGGTCAGGACCTTTTTTGCAAACATGCGTTTCATAAGGGGAACAGACAGAAAAGTAGGAATTTTGTAAGCTAACAATTCATCATTGTAGTTCTTGAGAGTAAGACCTCGAGCTGCTACAATCTGTGAGGTTTCACGAATATTCTTTACAGCTGCTTTTAGGGTTTGTGAGGACTTCATGGCAGCTTCAACGGCTGCTTCTGTATCGACCATGTCAGCATACTTGCCAATAGCTGAGATAACACCAGCATTGATAGCCATATGCAGCCAAATCCATTCCAGCATGTCGTAAGGCTGCTCCAGTTTAATTTGGCAGTCAGAAAAGAGCTGAACCAAATCTTGATAGTTAGGAATAACTGCCTTCTCCTTTCTTTCCAGCATAAAATGATCGAAAAGACAGCAAGACAGTTTGTTGTCCTTGAGATTACCGCCGGCAACAGGGTAGCCTAAAATGTAAGAGCGTCCTTTCACTATATTTTCAACATAAGCACGGTCTTCCCAAATTCCACAAGCCAAAATCAGGGTACCAGAAATACCCTCTGCTGCCAGATTATCTATGACAGAAGCCAGACCTCCCGATGGGACACTGACAAAGATGAAGTCATAAACTTTGCTGGAACAGTGCTTCACCTGATAAATGTCACTACTTTCTACTCCGTTTTTCTCAGTTCGGCCATCCAACAAATCCACTCGGAGTTGCCGGACAGCAGCTTTGGGACTATCCTTTCTGAGGTAATGTTCGACCTCATGCCCAGCTTTTTGAAAGGCATATCCATAAATAGTTCCGATTGTTCCCAGACCTACGACTAAAATTTTCATAATAAAACGTCCTTTCTCTATCCACGTCGTTTTCTAATAAGCGAGTTGATTTCCTGAGCTTCCTGCCCTAGATAGAAAAGATCCAAGAGATAAGACAGTAAATAAATAATCAAGCCAATAACCAAAAGAACCCAGAGTTTGGCATTCCAATGGAAAGGAAAACTGGAACCAAAGATGATCCCTTCAATAAGAACAAGGTCAAGAAGACCTCTGGCCATTTCCCACTGGACTTCCCATTTTTTTCTCAAAAGTAGCGCCAAATGAATCAAAATATTGACCAAGAAAACTTGGAAAATCGTGATTAATAAGATCCATTCTGCTTGAAAATAAAGAGCAAAAAGAGCTAATAAGATTAGGGAAATAGCGGTTGTTGCCAGAGTATTGGTAACTATTTTTCTCATGTTCTGCTTCCTTTCAGGGCTTCTTTGACATCATTCAGATAACTGCGATTGACAATGACCTTCTCACCGTTGAGCAAAGTCGCTTCCATGCGGCTATTAAAAAGCGGCCGAATGCTTTCTAAAACATTGATATTGAGCAGACAGCTCTTAGAAATTTGAACAAATCCATCATTTTGCAAATCTTGGAGCAGTTGATAGAGTCTCAGATCTGTCTGATAAACAGCATTTGCCAAATAAACAAAAGTCTTCTTATCTACACTTTCGATATAGTAGATGTCCGAAAGATTGACCAAATACTCTACTCCGTCCTCATAACAGCTGATTTGCTTATCAACACTTTCCAAAAATGTTAAAATTCGCTCAACCAGCCTATTTTTATCACTATATTTTAAACTGACTTCCAGCTCCTTGAAGCTGGCATCCTGTTCGATTCGTAATTTCATAGTTTTTATTATAACACAGCTTGTCTACCAAAAAATCCCGCATCAACCAAGATGCAGGATTAAGAAACTGAGATACATCACTTACAAGTGTAGAAAATTTTCAATCTTAGCAGTCTGCCCACGAAAAAATGAAAATTAATCAATTTTGACACAATAGTTACTTTTGTCTACCTCTTCTTTGTAAAAACAGTAGAATTTTGATTTATTTTATCTAGTGCTCTATAATTTAACCAATTATATAAGAATAACCTAGACTTATCAAGGAGAATCTCATGCCTGCTACAGTAATCCGTGACGTTCAGCTGATCGATCTAGAAACAGCTACTATTAACGTAAGACATCTTTTCATAAGTGAACAGGGTGTTATTGAAAAGATCAGTTCTGTTCTTCCAGCTGATCTTGAGCATTATCACATCATTGAAGGGAAGCAACGCTTTGTCCTTCCCGGTCTCATCAATCTTCATACCCATCTTTTTGGAAGCGGAAATGCCTTAAAAACCCCTTCAGCTCCTTTTTTACAAGGAGTCTACTTACATTTGCTCAACACTAATTTAGGTAAAAAATTACTCCTTTCCCGAATGAAAAGGAATGCCTATACAGAGCTGCAAACAGGGGTCACGACACTCAGAACGGTAGGTGAAGGACTGTATCAAGATATCGTGCTGCGCGACCAAATCGAGCGAGGAGATAGCCTAGGGCCAACTTTAGTCGTTTCAGGACCCATGCTGAGTGCTAAGGATGGTCACGGTACGCCTTTTGTGGCAAGGGAAAATACTTCCATCTCTGACTATCTTCAAAATGGTCAGCAAAACATTGATCGCGGAGCTGACTGGATAAAGATTTGCATCACAGGTGGCGTTACAGATGCCAAGGCTTTAGGTGAAGCAGGTCAAGTCCAAATGAAACTAGAGGAAGCAGAAGCCCTTTGCCATAAAGCCCACAAACAGGGTATCTTGGTTGCAGCCCATGCCGAGAGTACAGAGGGTGTCAGGATTGCCTTAAAAGCAGGTGTTGATTCCATTGAACATGGTTTTACTATGGATGAAGAGATGATACAGCTTTTTAAAAACAATCCCAAATCTTACAGAGGGTACAGTGCGCTTATTCCTACCTTCTCACCAGCCATCCCCTTTGCTAATCTTTCCCAAGAAGACCTCGGTGTGACGGAATTGGTCTATCAAAATGGAAAAGCCATCTACCAGGGGATACTTAAAGGTTTTCAGCAAGCTCTTCAACATCATATTACTGTTGGAATCGGCAATGACGCTTCTATGACACTAGTGACCCATTATGATTTCTGGCGAGAGCTGGTTTACTGCCAAGAGCTTGGAGGGCTTAGCAATCAAGACGTTCTTAAAATGGCTACCAGCGGAAACGCTCAAATCTTAGGAATAGAAGATACCTGTGGAACTATCGCTGTTGGTCAAACAGCAGATTTGTTGCTCTTAGATCAAAATCCACTTGAAACTCTTCAAGCTTTAAAACATATCAGTTTGGTTATCAAAAAAGGAACCCCTGTTGACAAAACACATTTTCGCAAACTAAAGAAAATTGATAAGCTTTTAGAAAAAATGGACGGTAAGACTTGACTTACAGTCTTTTAGTTTTAATAAGGGAAGATCAGTTGATAAAAATGAGGAAATCACCTCTAAAGCCATAGGTTTACTGGCATGTCAGCCTACAACTAATGAGAGTGTAGACAAACTCATTTTTCAATGCAAACATATTTTCTCTGCAAATACCAATTGAAATGGCATTGATTTGTGAGCGACGCGAGCCCTAAGCGAGACTTTTCGCCGTGATAAAAGTGCCTGAAAAGCTGACGTTTCAGGCACTCGGAAGATTTGAGACCTTAGGCTCAAATCTTAGGCATGGAATTCCGAAGGAAGTCGCTGCCGTCCGTATCACCCAAGGAAAGTCTCATAAAAAAACTTTGTCTTCACTCTGATATAAACTCCTTTGCTCAATCCAAATAATCTTTAAGGTCTTTCTTCTCTTCTTCGGTCAACTCCCGATACTTGCCAACAGGAAAATCGCCCAATTCAAATGGCCCAAAGGAAATCCGCTTGAGATAGGTGACCTTGACCCCATAGGCCAGAAACATTTTCTTGACCTGATGAAGTTTGCCTTCAGAAATGGTGATATAAGCACAGCTAATCTCTGGACTGGAGCTGATAATCTGTAACTTAGCTGGTTTACAGACAGTACCGTCTAAAAAAGCGATGCCATTTTCAAAAAAGGAAGGAGCATCAGGATGCAATTCATCATTGACCTCAACATAGTAGGTCTTGTCCACATGGTGTTTGGGGTGGAGCAGGCGAAAACCCAAGGGGCCATTGTTGGTAATGAGAATTAGCCCTTCGGTGTCACGATCCAAGCGCCCAACGGGATAGAGCCCTGTGCGGCGGTCACTAGGATCAATCAAATCAATCACAGTCTGATGCTGCTCATCACGCACTGCCGAAACCACACCATTTGGTTTGTTAAGGATATAGTAAACGTCAGGAGAATAGCTAAACGGCTTGCCAGATACAGTAATATCCTGCAAACTCGGATCCACATTGAGGTTATCAGCAACTGCAAATTCACCATCCACGCGCACCTGGCGGCTGCGAATGAGTTTTTTGATCTGACCCCGTGAGCCAAATCCAGCCTGAGCCAGTAATTTATCTAAACGCATATATTTATTGTATCATGCCAAGCCAAACTTTTGCATATTTTAGAGATAAACGCTAAACTATCACTAATTAGTAATATTTAGAAATAAAGGAGTTGACTATGGGACTTTTACAAGATGGAAAATGGGTTGACAAGTGGTATGATACCAAGTCAACCGGCGGAAAATTTGTCCGCACAACCACACAATTTCGCAGCTGGATTACTAAGGACGGCTCTGCTGGTCCAACTGGTAGTAGCGGCTTCAAGGCGGAGTCCGACCGCTACCACCTCTACATCTCACTAGCTTGTCCTTGGGCTTCTCGTACCCTCATCATGCGTGCCCTCAAAGGTTTAGAAGAGCACATCTCCATTTCTGTGGTCAATCCTTTCATGCTGGAACACGGCTGGACCTTTAAGCAGGCTGACGGTGTCATTGCTGACTCTGAGCTACACAGCGACTACCTCTATCAAGTTTACTTAGCTGCGCAGCCTGATTATTCTGGACGCGTGACTGTGCCTGTTCTGTGGGACAAGAAAACCAAGACCATTGTTAACAATGAATCTGCTGAAATCATGCGCATGCTTAACACGGCCTTTAATGACATCACAGGCAACACCGCTGACTATTACCCAAAAGAGCTTCAAGCTGACATTGATGCCATGAATGATTTTGTCTATCCAAATATCAATAATGGTGTCTACAAGGCAGGTTTTGCTACTTCTCAGGCGGTCTACGAAGAAGAGGTCAAAAATCTTTTTGCTGCGCTGGATAAATTAGAAACGCTGCTGTCTTTCCAAAACTACCTTATTGGCAATCGTTTCACCGAAGCGGATATCCGCCTCTTCACAACCCTTGTGCGTTTTGACTCTGTCTATTACGGACATTTCAAATGCAATATTCGCCGCCTTCTTGACTATCCAAATCTGTGGAACTACACCAAAGGCATTTTTAATATGCCCGGTATCGCTGCTACGGTTAATTTTGACCATTTCAAAAAACATTATTACGGCAGCCACAAGACCATAAATCCTACAGGCATCATTCCAGCTGGACCTGAATTGGATTGGAGTCTATAAAAAAGCTCAGCCCTAATTTGGCTGAGTTTTCTATTAGCTATACTCACAGACTTTCTCCCAATCACTGCGTCAAACTGTTATAGCTAAAACAGTTGAAAAGCGGTAGGGCTTTCACTTTCTTGGTCTTAAAGCTTGCTAGCTGCGGCTTCATCTACAACGACTACAACATCAGGATGCTTTTGCAGGATGCTAGCCGGCAAATCCTCGGTGATAGGACCATTAACCATACGATTGACTGCGTCAGCTTTTTCCTCACCATAAGCCATAAGGACAATGGTCTTAGACTTCATAATGGAAGCAATGCCCATAGAAATGGCCTGAGTCGGAACATCCTCCGGCTTGTCAAAAAAGCGACTGTTGGCTTCAATGGTGCTGGGACTTAAATCCACAACATGGGTAGTACTGTCAAAAGCGGTTCCCGGCTCATTAAAACCAATATGCCCATTACGGCCAATTCCCAAAATCTGAAAATCGATAGGGTACTTTGCAATCAACTCTTCATAGCGCTGGGTTTCCGCCTGTAAATCAGCTGCCATGCCATTGGGCAGAAAACTATTCTTAAAAGGTTTGGCAGCAAAGAAATGCTGCTGCATGAAGTAAGCATAGCTTTGAGGATTGCTAGCAGACAGACCAACGTACTCATCCAAGTTGATGCTGGTCAGTTCAGACAGGTCCAGCTGGCTGTTGACGATTTCCTTGTAAAAAGTCAAGGGTGTGCTGCCTGTTGCTAAGCCTAAGGTTTTAGCGCCAGCAGCTAATTTTTCTTTGAGGAGGGCGAAGACAAGCTTTCCTCCTTCTTCTTGATTCTTTATAGTAATGACTTTCATAAAAACCTCCTTTGGTCTATACCAGTTATCTGTTTTTATTATACGGTATAGACCAATTTTTGTCAAGCTCCTATTCCCAGCTAGCTATAAACAATCTAGCCTTGCTTTTCTTCTTCCATTAATAAAAGACAAAAGACCAAGACAAGAAGTCTCAGTCTTTTAGCATATCAGGCTGCTTGATCACAGTGAAAAGAGCTGGCCGATAAGATAGGTGGCAAGCATGGTCAAAAGGCCGATAGAAACATTGCGGCGCATGGCAGGTCTAGTCGGAGCATCTCCCAAACGGGCACTGACATAGCCGGTAATCAACAATGCTGCTACCACAACTGCAACTGTCGCAATAATTCGAATGCTTTCTGGAAACAGCATAATGGCTGCTGTCGGAAACAAGGAACCGATGATAAAAGAAATAAAACTGGATAAGGCAGCATGCCAGGGATTGGTAAATTCTTCAAATTCAATCCCGTACTTTTCTTCAACCAAAGTCTTAATGGGATTATTAAGGAAGGCCTTGTTGACTAGAAGTTCTGCTGCTGTTTCACATTCACCCTTGGCTAAATAGACATCATATAAAGATTTCTTAGCAGCAGCTGGATCGCTCTTTAGCAGCTGTTGCTCGCGAACAACGGCTGCTTGTTCCGTATCCTTTTGGGTACTGACACTGACATATTCTCCGCCTGCCATAGAAAAAGCGCCCGCCAAAATAGCCGAAAGACCTGATAAAAAGATAATCCATAAATCAGCTGTTGCACTGGCAACTCCGATGACCACACCTGCAATGGAAATAATACCATCATTGGCCCCCAGAACCCCTGCACGCAGGATATTCAGGCGCTTTGAAAAATTTTGTTCTTGTTCCATAAGTTACTCCAGACTGTTTTTTATAAAGCCCCTAAAATAAACATGCTGCTCGAAACTCCTGCGGCTGCAAAAAAACTTTTCCTTGCAGGTTTATTTTGCGACATCTTATTAATATATTATACACCTTATTTAGAATCATTACAAATAAATTTTATAAAGATGACTGATAATCTATCTCATGTTATAATGGTAAGGCTGAAAACCTGAATATTAGAGGATATAAGATGAATACTACTGACTTTGATTTCCATTTGCCCGAAGAATTAATTGCCCAAACACCGCTCAAGCAGCGTGACAGCTCCAAACTGTTGGTCATTGACCATAAGACCAAGGCCATGAAAGACACCCATTTTGACCATATCATTGATGAGCTCAATCCGGGTGATGCCTTGGTTATGAATGACACCCGCGTGCTTCCTGCCCGGCTGCATGGTGAAAAAGCTGAAACCCACGGTCATGTAGAATTGCTGCTCTTAAAAAACATTCAGGGCGATCAGTGGGAGGTTTTGGCTAAACCTGCTAAACGCCTTAAAGTCGGCAGTCGGATTTCTTTTGGCGATGGCCGTTTAAAAGCTACCATCAAAGAAGAATTAGAGCACGGTGGACGCATTGTGGAGTTTTCCTACGATGGTATCTTCCTAGAAGTTTTGGAGAGTCTCGGGGAAATGCCTCTGCCGCCTTATATTCATGAAAAACTAGAAGATCGTGATCGCTATCAGACTGTTTATGCCAAAGAAAATGGTTCTGCTGCTGCACCGACAGCTGGCCTCCATTTTACAGAAGAACTTTTGAACAAAATCGAAGCCAAGGGTGTAAAATTAGTCTATCTGACCCTGCATGTGGGACTCGGGACTTTCCGACCTGTTTCCGTTGACAATGTGGATGAACACCAAATGCACTCTGAATTCTACAGCCTGTCTCCGGAAGCTGCCCAAACACTAAAAGATGTCAAGGCAAAGGGCGGACGCATTGTGGCAGTCGGAACAACTTCTATTCGTACCTTGGAAACCATCGGCAATAAGTTTGCCGGTCAAATTGAAGCCGACTCCGGCTGGACCAATATTTTTATCAAACCGGGCTATCAATTTAAGATTGTTGATGCCTTTTCAACCAATTTTCACCTGCCAAAATCAACTCTGGTCATGCTGGTTTCAGCCTTTGCCGGACGCGAATTTGTCCTAGATGCCTACCAGCATGCCATTGACCAACACTACCGTTTCTTTAGTTTTGGCGACGCCATGTTTGTCAAATAAAAAAATGCCTCAAAATGAATTCCTTACCAAAAGTCAGACTGACATTGGAAGAGCGTTCATCTTGAGGATTTTTCTTTTTATAAAGAGAGCCTCTGCTTATCCCAAACCGGCTGTCCGATGTAGTGTTTGACCTCTTCCTTCCCCGTCAAAACACGAAGAGCACCGTTAACCATGGCCATCATTTCAAATTCACCGGGATAGGTATAAATCGGAGCTATCCAGCCACAATAATTTCTCAGCTGGGCCACAAGATTATCATTATAAACCATGCCGCCGCCAAGCAAAATAGCCTGAATATTTCCCTTTAAAACAGCTGCCATCTGGCCAATTGTCTTTGCTATCTGATAAATCATGCTGTCCCAGACTAGCCTAGCTTGGGAATTGCCTGCTTGTCCTGCTTCAAAGACAGCTTTAGCATCAGATGTCCCAAGCAGACTTACTAGACCTCCTGTTTTTGTGCATAGTTTTTTTAAATCACTAATCTGAGCGCCCTTTTCCAACAATTCGATAACTGAAGCTAAAGATAGACTGCCCGAACGTGTCGGCGCCATCGGTCCTTCGCCGCCTACAATATCAATGCCATCAATCATTTTCCCCTTTTGATGGGCAGACACCGAGATGCCACCTCCGATATGGCAGACGATGTAATTGACATCCTGATAGCTTTCTCCTTGTTTTTTAGCGTGCTGCAGAGCTGTTTCTTTCAGGTTGAGCGCATGAAGATGGCTGGTTCGATAAAGTCCTTTAATTCCAGTCATCCTCGCCAAATCTTGATATTCATCTGTATCAGGCGGATTGACAACATAGGCCGGACAGGCAGCCTCTTGGGCAAAATACTTAGCCAACTGCGGTCCCAAATTTGCTGGATGCTCAACGCCGTTAGCTCCAGTTTCAGCATCTTGATAGAGCTTGTCATCAATAAGATAAACACCGCCTGCAAGCGGCAGCAGCCCACCGCCGCGGCCAACCACTGCATCAAAATCGGTCAAAACAATATTTTCTGCTGCTAAAACCTTTTCGATCAAAGATCTGCGATAGTCCAGCTGCTGGCTGACATGCTCAAAGGCTGCCAGTTCTTGACTGTCATGGCTGACATTTTTTTCAAGGATCATTTGGCTGCCTTTAAAACAGGCAATTTTTGTTGAAGTAGAACCTGGATTAATAGCTAAAATGCTATACTCAGTCATCACATCACCTACTTCTAATACATAGCACGAACGGCTGTCAAAGCAATATTGCCAACTAATTCAGACACTGGTGCACTGCGTGAACAGTCGCTGATAACCTTATTCATGCCGGTAATCATTGGTCCGTAGGCATCTGCGTGAGCAAATTGCTGAACCAGTTTGACTCCGATATTGCCAGCATTTAGGTCTGGATAGATAAGGACATTGGCTTTACCGGCAACCCTTGATCTACCTGAAATTTTCTTGCTGGCTGCAGCTGAATTAACAGCCGTATCTAATTGAAATTCACCTTCGATTTGCAAATCAGGGCGTTGTTCTTGTGCAATCCTCACAGCATCAGTGACTTTATCAACTAATTCTCCGCTTCCGCTGCCTAA
Source organism: Streptococcus orisasini (assembly GCF_001431045.1). Lineage (GTDB taxonomy): Bacteria > Bacillota > Bacilli > Lactobacillales > Streptococcaceae > Streptococcus > Streptococcus orisasini. Next base: position 14,859 of record NZ_BCLE01000027.1, on the reverse strand, counting down.
AGTGGAGTAGGAAAGCAGGGCACAGCGCGGCTCCCAATCAAAAAGAGCCTGCACTGCTTCACAAGCAGAAATAGCAATACTAGCTAAATCCTGAGCATCAGGGTTTTGACAAACAGCAGCATCACCAAAGGCCAACAACTGTCCCTCCGAACCAGCAAAACCTGGAATATCCATAATCCCGCAGCTGGAAACAGTCTTAATGCCTTCTTTTAAGCCAAGGATACTCTGACCGGCCAGAATGATATCGCCAGTCGGATGAGAAATCCCGGCAAAAGCAGCATCAGCCTTGCCAATAGCTGTTAAGACCAGCGCATAATACAAAGGATCCGCCATACGGCGTTTTAGAGACTTTCCTTTAAAAATAGCGTAAGGATAGTCAGCATAGTGACTCATTATGTCTTCCTGCAGGCTTTGGTCTGCTAAATCATAAATGTCAAAAAGTGACGCATCAAGTTCGTTTTCGCGGCAAAGCTCTTTAATAACTGCAGGATTTCCTACCAAAAGAGGACGAATGCAGCCTGCCTTAGCCGCTTCAAAAGCTGCCTGCAGCATTTTGCTGTCATCGGCTTCAGGAAAGACCATTCGTGCCGGCCTTTCCTTAGCTTTATGATAAATTTTTTCCATAACATCCATTGCCATCACCTACATTTCTGCTTCCACCGCTTTCACTAAGTCAGCAATTGTTTTGAATTTTGCAGCTTCTGAAATGGGAATCATGACATCCAGTTCATCTTCAATGTTGGCAATGAGACTGACCATCAAAAGCGATGATGCTGCCAGTTCTTCTTTAAAATGAGTGTCTAAAGTCAGCTCGCTTTTGTCCTTGTTAAAAGCTTGTGCTACTAATGCAAGTACTTCTTGTTCCAATTCTGACATCTTATTTCCTCTTTTCTATTTGGCTTGTGCTAAAAATTCTTCATCAACTTCAAAGACAACCATCTTGTAACCATCACGCGGCACAATAATGGCATGCACGGGAACATTTGGCAAATGAGCCTCCATGAAATCACGGTTTTTCTTCTTAACACCTTTGATAATACAGTTAAAATAAGCACCCTCTTCAATTTCAACAGAACCATAAGCATAAGGTTTCATGTCATCGTTGATTGGCTGGTGGGTCATCATGCCGGGCAAAAAGAAGTCAATCATTTTGCCTTTGCCTGAAATTTCTACCCATTTCATATCATGCAGCTCACCACAGGAATTGCAGGTCAGAACCGGTGGAAATTCAACTGCTCCGCAGCCAGAACACTGACGGCCCAATAATTTCCCTTCATCTAAAGCGTCATAGTAGGTTTTTACAATTTTTTCCATCATCTTACCTCACCTTTCATAACGTCCTTAAAATCGTTGCAGACAAATTCTGACCTCCGCCAAAACCGCGCAGCATAGTTGTTTTTGGCAGCTTTTTGACTTGACGCTCACCACATTCACCGCGCATTTGCTTAACAGCTTCGTAAACATCTGCCAAACCTGATGCTGCATGTGCATGACCGAAAGATGTCCGGCCACCATTGGTATTAATAGGCTTATCACCATCAAAGCGCGTACGGCCATCTAAAACATATTTATAGCCATCTTTTTGAGGAAGGTAACCTGCAATTTCAGCAGCATCCAAGTGTGAAGTAATGACAAAGTCATTAGCAAAGAACAGGTCAATTTCACTCGGTTTGACCCCTGTTAAGGCATAAACTTGGCGGCAGGCTTCACGCGTAGCTCGGCGTTCCAAATGCGGATTAGAAGCCTCTAGTGCTGAAGAACCAGTTCCTAAAATTTCGATTGGATGATCTGTGTACTTATAGGCCATCTCCGTTGGGCAGACAATCACGGCTGCAGCACCTTCACTGCGCTCTTCCAAACCGCTAACACGCATATAATCGCCAATTTTAGGATTAAAGGGCGAGTGCATGTACTGCATGGCATCAAGCATTCCTTTTTCTTTGGCAATGTCTTCATAAGTAGTCTGTAGTTTTGCTAAGGGATTCTTAGAGGCATTATAGCGATTATTGATGGCCATAGCACAAAGAACATCGTCCATTGTTTTCGCATCCAGCCTGTGATCACGCGCATAAAGTGCTGCTAAATCATCAAAAACTGTGTACATTCCGGCCTGCATGCCTCTTGTATAGGCACGATCGTAGATATATTTAAGCGAGGTATTAAATTCTTCCAAAGTAAATTCACGTCTCTTGTGGGCAGGCTGTCCTTCAACAGGCAAGCTTGCTCCCATATCAGCAGAGCCTGAAAGTACTATGTCATATTTACCAGAAGCAACCGCCAGAGCAGCAATTTCAAGAGCCAGATAACCCGTACAGCAGGCTTCTGAATGGTGCATAGAGCCTTTTCCCTTCATGCCAAACCAATTGGCTACCTGCATATTGGGCGTAATGTATTCTGACACAAAATTAGGATTGGCTTGACCGTGAAAATAATAGTCAATATCTTTAGGCTCAACACCAGCATCCTTCATTGCTTCAATCGCAGCATAACCAAACAATTCTCCTTCTGTTAAACCTTGGGTTTCAGGACTTCCCAGAATTTCCATGAATGGCGTGCAGCCGACACCAATAATTGATACACTTCTGCCATAAGGCTTTAAAGTTGTGCGGTTCATAACACCTTGACGTTCCATAATCTTACCCCTTTTTAATGATTTTCTTTGCTTTCTTAGATACCACTTAGCCTTTATCACCGAAACGATAATGGCAGGCAACTAAAAAATGGGCAGGCCTCATGTGATGATTGCTCTTTGACCTAAGGAATGGCTTTGAAATTTTAAGATAAAAATAATGCTGGTCACATTAATCAAGATTAATACCCTGTCATCCCTGACAGTCATACTTTCTTAGCGACTTCTTTTCCCCCAACTATCCAAGGGCAGAAAGCTTGCCAGAATCATAGCAATCGTAAAACCTTCAACGGTTGGAATAACAAAATTAAGAATTCCCAATAATTGTTTTAAAAGAAACAGCGAAACCATACTCAAAGCAACAGTCATCACAACATCAAATTTAAGTTTTGCCATCTCATCCCCCTTCACAATTTGATTATAAGTCTTCAATTTTATAATTATTTAGTATCATCTTACGAAAATATTAGAAAAGATGTTATAATTCTTGTAGAATACTACAAAGGTGATGGCCATGCGTTTAGATAATATTATTACAGCTTTAAGCAAGGAAAATATCCATATCGTCCAGTTTGGCAATCTGCAAATTAATATCAGAGATTTTCACGAATGCAGCTGGGAACAAGCTCTTAGCGAGCATTGCGCAGGAAAATTGTATATTATTCGGGAGCCCTTTTCTCAACAGCCAGCAGCCGTAAGAGAGGAAGAACTCACCTTGCTGTGCCTGCAGCCTGAAGAAAATATACTCGCTGAATTCTGCCAATATTTTCCTAATGCCACTATTATTTTGGTCGAAAACAATCAGATCCTTAAGCAGGTTACCAAAATCATCAAAAAACAGCTGCACATTAACTATGTGGCTCTTGAAAGGCTTGAAGAAGCCTATCATGCTGTTTTTTCCGGTGCTAATTTTCAAAATTTAACTGAAATTGGCAGTCGCATCTTTGGCAATCCTGTTTTTATTTTAGACAGTTTGGGCAATTATATTGCTTTTCCGCCGATTGATAAAAATGAAAGTCACATCATTCAGCAGGAAAGGCAGCGCGGCCATATTCTAAAAACTGATTTGGAACAGTTAAAACAATTAAAGATCGATCAAATTCTGCAGGAAACAGGCAAGCCTTACCTATTTGCAAATCCTATTTTAAAACACCGAACTCTGGTTGATTTTATTCGGCTCAATGGTACTGTACTTGGGCGTCTCATGGTTTATGAACAAAACCAGCCCATAACAGAGGAAGACATGATTGTCTTTATGCACTTTTCGCGCTTAATTGCTCTTGCTTTTACGCATGACCGCAACTATTTGATGAATAAGGAAGCCTCTTATTCCTATTTTCTTCAAGCCTTGGTTGACAGACATGATGCTAAGATTGCTGTTTCCAATCAGCAAATTGAAAAAATGAAATTAAATATACTCAACTACAAGCGCGTTCTAGTGATCTCTTTCATCGATCAAAAGACTAATGAAACCAACCGTCTGGTCATCGCACAGCAGCTTCAAAAACTGTTAAGCAATGCCTTATACATGTTTTATGAAAATAAATTAGTCTTTTTGGTATCAGGACAGCAGAAAAATTTTCTCCAAAAAAACACCGAAGAACTCTTTCAGTTTTGTAAAACGGCTAACCTGCATCTATCAACCAGCCATATCTTTTATGATTTTACATTGTTCAGGCAAATGTTTCAGCAGGCCAGTCAGGTTGATCAAATTGTTCAGAAATATCATTTACAGGGACACCTTTTTTCTTACCGCTACCTCAGCAGTCTCATCACTCTTGATCTGCATCGAACTAGCTACCCTGCCTTTATCCATCCGGATATTTTAAAGTTGCTGGAACATGATCAGGCTAAAAACAGTCAACTGCTAGCGACCTTAGCCCACTATATCTTATTTAATCAGGAAATTGACACCATTGCTCAGTGCATGTGGCTTCACGCCAATACTCTTCGTTATAGAATCAAGCAAATTAAGAAGATTTTGCAAAATGATTTAAAGGACTGGCTGCTTCTTAAAACCTACTACGATTCACTGGTCCAGCTCTTTCAGGTCGGAGATATCAGCAATCAAGACTGGATCCTTAAAAATGATCTAAATTATTTATAAAAACCCAAAATGGGACAGGCCTACATGACTGACTGCTAGTCAATAGGTCTGTCCCTAATTTTTTTATTCTTTTAAAAGCTCAGCCAGAGCTTGTCCTGCCATACGGCCTGAGTTGACCGCAAAGCCCATCGAGTTGCCTGGGAGCGTAAAGTTATAGCTATCTCCATAAATGGTATTGGCATCTGAACCCGCACTGTAAAGTCCTGGAATGACTTGGTCATCTTCTCCCAAGACCTGACAGTGAGCATTGATGCGCACACCGCCCATAGTACCATAAGCACCAACATAATATTTGCCCACCAGATAACCGCCTTCACCTGTTAAAGGATGCAGGAATTTTTCATCTTTGAAGAATTTTTCATCTACGCCCTGAGCACAGTAACGGTTGTAGTTATCTACTGTTTCTTGGAGTTTATCGAGCGGAATGGCCAGTTTATCAGCAAGTTCTGCAAGATTATCAGCAGTGATAATGGCTTCATAGCCATTTTCTTTAGCCTTGGCAATGTCTTGATCAATCATATGAAAGCCTTGAACAGGATGCACCAAATCAACAATATCCGGTCCCTTTTCTTGATAACTTTTTAGAATTTTTCGGTCCATAATGCAGTAAGCATAATGACCGGGCTGCAAATCAATAGCATTGCCTGCAAAGGTCGTATTACCCATCAAGCCTTCGTTCATAAAACGCTCACCGCGCTGATTGATCAAAAGATTAGGCTGGCGAAGAACACCGTCTGCAATCATGTATTCCAGATTATGCGGCAGCACAAAAATGATTTCAGAAGCCAGGCCAAATTTTTGAGCACCAGCCTTCCACATCATTTTAAGCCCTTCACCCGTGATACCAGGAACATTAAACGTATAGAAGTTTTCATTTAATTTGTAGCCAAATTCCTCTTCAATCATCTGAGGATTGGAGCCAAAACCACCTGTTGCCACGACAACGGCCTTAGCATGAGCAGTGATTTTCTGACCGTCCTTACTCCTTGCCTCTAGGCCTGTGACTTTGCCATTCTCAAGCAGCAAATCATCCACTGGCGTATTAAGATAGAAGCTTACTCCCAATTCTTTGGCACGCGCTGTTAAAGCCTTATTCATCGGCGCTGCGGCACCAGGACCAATTTTACCGTCATTATCGACAATATGCCAAGTGGCTTCTGATTCCTTGAAATAGCGGAAGGCACCGGCAAATTTAACCCCCATCTTTTGCAGCCAGTCAATGGTATCACTGGATAAACTGAAATAAGTCTCTACTAAATCGCTGTCCACACGATAGTGGGTGTATTCCATTTGTTTGGTCAAGGCTTCCTTGACAGAAATGTCATTAAACATCGACTTTTGAATTTTAGTATCAATCCCCAGCGGTCCCATTCCCATGTTGGCTGTACCGCCTGTCATTCCTTGCTTTTCAAAAACAGCAACCGATAACCCCCCTTCCGCAGCAGCAACAGCTGCAGCCAAACCTGCAGGGCCTGCGGCAACAACAGCAACATCCACGCTAATATCTCTGTCAGACAAATCCAGATTTTCTTTTAAGCCTGCTTTTTTCAGGGCATCTTTAACCGCATCCATAATAGCATGCGAAGACACGGTCGCACCACTGACAGCATCCACTTCTGTTGACTGGCTGGCAACAATACGTTCTGGAATAGTGCCGGCTGCCTTGTCCGGATAAGCAGGCGTTCCATGATCCCCTAAAACCCTAACTTCCTTAATTTTATGATCAAAAATTTCTACTTCAACATTATAGTCCCCATGCTGTCCTTGACCGCATCCCTTGTACTTACCATCTTTTAATACAGACATTGCTCTTCCTCCTGCATCAAATTAATTCTTTTAGTCAATGCCATCATATCACAGGGGAAAAACTATTCTTTTGTAATTTCTAATAAAATTACAGCAGCAATACAAATTTTTTTGTATTTTTTAACAAAAGCATATTTCCAATTTCTAAAAAAGAATGTTCCTATGTTTTTCCTGTCTGAAAAGCTGTTTGAAATAGTCTTTTCATGGAGGCAAGTCTTCTGTGATTCTTTCTAAACATCTTTTAAATCATTTTTTGCAAGTCGCCTTAATAACTGTCACCTAAAAACAGTTTCTAAAGACTGTACTGCTCTTTCAGCCGAAGTTTTTTGGGGGAACAAGGGTGATCAATCGGCGGCGCTATAATTGGTGGACTTTTAGCCGGATTTGCTGGATATTCTATTCACACCCCTATTTCTTGGTTATTATTTCTGTGAAGAATAATTAAGATTAAATCCAATGCTATCGCTTAAGCAACCTAATTCATGCCCTGAATAGCTACGGAAGCCGGTTTGGTCTTAACACTGATGTCATCAATCAGCCAAAAATAGAGACGGCTTCCATCATTCATAGTCAGCGGAATGACCTTCCTGCATTTTTTTCCTGCTACCGAAACATTTTCCATATTCGGGTAAGCAGAGCAGCCCCAGGTATAAACCGATTTAAATTCAGGAAATGCCTCCTTCTTTTTCAGAGATTCCTGCAAATCTGACCGCAGTGTCTTTTCATCGGAACGGTTCTTAGAAAAGGCGCACATCAGATTTCTCCTCCCAATATAGTAATATTTCCCATTCTTTTTATACATTTCGATGCTTTCCAATTTCGGGCATAAATAGAACTTATCCTTTGCCTGATAGGAGTCCTTTTTAACCGATTTTGGAGCAGGGGCGTAGAATATGACACAGGCCGAATCTTTGTTTTCAAAACGGTAGATTTCTTTGTAACTGTCGGAAGGCACCTTTACTTTTTTGAGAACATCTTCCAGCGTAGGATAGCCTTTGGCAAAAAAGTCTTTAGTATAAGTCATTGTTGCCTGATTATTGCCTTGGATAGGTTGTGCTGACAAGTCAGACTTCTTCATGTTCATAAACAGACTGCCGTAAACCATGGCATAAACAAGTACAGTAACTGCAATAAATGTTTTTGTCGCAATGAGCTTTGGATATTTCCGCAAGAGGACTATCATAAAAACCCATACTAAAATAAAAAGACAAATAAACAGTATTCTTTGAGCGTTCACCGTTCGTCCAAAATTGATGCTGACTGCCACACTTAATAACTGTAGGCCAATTATTAAAAAGGTCAGCCTCAGTACAGTGTGAACCTTGTGAGTTTTTTTCATCATAACCCCCAAAACTAAAAATGAAAACAATACTTAATTGTGATTTCGCAGAAAACGGTCTTATAGTCCCACTCTCTGCTAATAACTAGCAGAATCAGCACAACGATCTAGCATTTTGATTTTCAAAGGTATTAGTACCCCTCAGCCGCTGGTCCTAGCCTATTTGAAAGGAGGCCGAATTGTTATTCTGGCCTCCCTCTTTTTTCTTAGCTTCTACAATTCCTTGCTAATATAATCTTTAGCATTCATGGCAGCATGGCGGCCCGAATTGACATTGTGAGCGCAGGCTGAACCGCCCAAAGTTATCGTGTAAACACTCCGATACTGCATGGTGCTGTCCATTCCTGAGATATAAAGGCCAGGAATTCTATCAAAATGTTCATCAATGACTTCAAATTTTCGGTTGGAACCGACACCGCCGATACCAATCAGATTTGACGGATCAAGCCGGGCAATGTAAAACGGTCCTTCCTCAATCGGAATCAGCATGTCTGCATCTTTATTGAATTCTTCATCCTTACCTTGATGGCAATAGCTGTTGTAACGCTTCATGGTATCAATAAAGGTTTCCTTAGGAAGATTGAAGTGCTGAGCCAAATCTTCAATGCGATCCTCTTTATACAAAGAGTCGCCGTCATTTGTCCTAACAGCTTCCTGCAGAATTTCTCCGGCATTTTCAATACCTTCAGTAATCTGATCGTAAATAGCCTGATTAAAGATCTGATAGGTATTCTTGGTAGACTGAATGGCCATTCTTTGATAAAGCAGGTTGTACTTCTTGACATTTTCATTGACCAAGCGTACTCCTTCTTGATTAACCCAGACAACTGGGCCTCCTGAAGGCAAAGCCATAAAACCATTAATAGGATCAATGTAAAGGTGAACACCTTCATGCGGAAGAGCCATAATGTAGTTCATCATGAATTCTGGTGATTCCAAAAGCATGTCTTTGGCGCCCAGTGACATGGCCATCTTGTAGCCATCACCAGTATTACTTGGCATGGAGCAGTAATGAAGATTTTCAGTCTGCCAGCCTTGTTTGGCAATCAGTTCTTCACTGTGACCCACACCGCCTGTTGCAATCAAAGTTGCTTTGGCCTTGATTTTTAGAACCTTGTCCTTATTTTTAGCATAAGCTCCGCGGACTTTGCCATCCTCATAGATTAAAGCTTGAGCACTTGTTTCCAAAAGGAATTCAACTCCCAAATCATCGGCACATTTCTTCATGTAAGGAACATAACCAACGGAAGCAAAGCCGCCCTTATACCAGTGGAAAGTTGGAAATTGACAGGTGCCGTGATAATCGTCTACTGAAGTCAGCTGTACACCGTGATCCACCAGCCAATCAATATTATCAGCTGAATTATTAACCAAATCAACCCAGAAGGAGCCATCTACACGATACTGTCCAAGCTCGGCTTCCCGCGCAATGATTTCTTCTTTATTGGCGTGAATGCCTGCTGCCTTTTGCATCTTGGTATTAATACCAAAGATTCCTTCAACACCGCCGCCGTTTCCGGCTACAAAAGGCATTTTTTCAAGAACCGTTGTCTTTAAGCCAAGCTCTGCTGCCTGTACAGCTGCTGCCAGACCGGAAATCCCTGCTCCAATAATGAGAAAGTCCGTTTCCATTTCCTGATCAATTTTTTCAGGAACTGCACGCCATTCACTGTAATCATTCTGTGAAAGGTCAGCTTTTGCTGAAGGCTGCTCATCAGCTGTGCCCTTATTAGCTGCGGAATAATGAAAATCAGCCACATTTCCCCCAGCTTCAGTAATAACATCACCGACAGCTTTAACCAGACCTTTTGAGGTAGATGTAGCACCAGAAATCGCATCAACATCAAGTGTCTGCTCATCAATCATTTGCTTGGTTAAACGCTTGATAACCGTATCTTCTAAACTATCCGCAATAATATTTTTTTGAGGATTAATCGCTGTAATTTTATCATCTTTGATAACAACTTCATAAGGTGTTGTGTTGCCCTCATAACCTTGAGCAATTACCTGATAAGTTCCTGATTTTAACTGAGCCATGATAGTCAATCCCTTCAATATGATATAAAATAACTTTTAACCAATTTTAACGACTGGTTTAATCACAGAACCATTGGCAGAATCTGCAAAGGCTTGATTGATGTCTTCAAAATCATAACATTTAACTAGTTTGTCAATTGGGAAGCGACCTTGCTTATAGAAAGATACTAAGCGCGGAATAAACAGCTGTGGAACAGAGTCGCCCTCAACCACACCAATCAGAGATTTGCTGACAGACATAATTTCAGCGTGAATATCAATAGGCATCTCAGGTGTTAAGCCTACCACAGCCAGTGTTCCCATTGGAATTAAAGCCCGTAAGGCAGCACGCACAACAGATGGCACACCTGTGGTATCAAGTCCATATTCAGCACCGCCTCCTGTGATTTCCTTGATACGCTCTTCAATATCTTCTGTTTGACTGTTAATGGTATGAGTTGCACCAAGTTCCTTGGCCAAGGCCAAACGGTTATCATGGATATCCACCGCAATAATATTGGTACAGCCTGTTAATTTGGCTCCCATAATGGCGGATAAGCCTACAGCTCCCGCTCCGTAAATAACGATAGACGTTCCAAACTCAGGTTTCAAGCGATTTAAAACCGTGCCGCTGCCTGTTTGCAAACCGCATCCCAAACCTCCCAGTAAAGTGAGATCCACATCCTTATCCACCTTTACAACACTGGTTTCTTTGACAACGGAATAGGTGGCAAAAGAAGCTTGTCCAAAGAAAGTGGATAATTCTTGATTTCCCTGCCTTAAAGGCGTTGTCTGATCTGCAAAACGCCCGCCAAAATTTAAGGAGCCACTGCTGACACAATTAGCTGGATGCCCCTTTAGACAATTAACACAGTGATTACAGTAGGCAAACGATAAAACCACATGGTCACCCGGCTCAACACTTGTAACAAACTCACCCGTCTTTTCCACAATACCGGCACCTTCATGTCCCAGCACAACAGGATAAGGTGTCATGCCAATGTCTCTTCCCAAGGCATCTGTGTGACAAACACCGGTAGCTACGATTTTGACTAAAACTTCATCTTCCCTAGGTTCTCTCAGTTCTGCGTCTTCAATTCGCAAGGTTTCACCTTGCTGGTGTGTTACGACAGCTTTTATTTTCATAGACTTCACCTCCTACTAAATCATTATAAATGTGCGCTTTGTCAAATCGTTTTCCTTCTTTCTCCGCACATTTGTATACGTTTTCACATTAAGTTTATCATTTTAGTAATTATTACTCAATTAATAATCGCATGTCACAGGATTTTTTACATTGGAAAATTCATTCCCCGTTTTATCAACAGCCACCCCAAAATCCCTTCTTCAAAACAAGAAGGAGACAGCCGCCGGCACTATTTATCCTTAGCTGGTCTCCTCCTCTAAATATTTCTTGAAAAATGCAAGCGTCTTTTGCCAAGAATCATTCGTGTCAGACATGATTTTTTCGTTAGCTGTTTTTGGGTAACGGTGATTGGGCTGATAAGCGACTGTCATCATATGGCCGCAGTTTTCATAAATCTCGACCTGACAAGGATAGTTAAACTTTTTAGCCCGCAAGCGATTAGTTATAGCTATCGCAGAACCTGAAGCATCCCAAATTTCATCCTTCTTAGAAGCTATTATCAGCAAAGGTCCTCTAATTCTCTCAGCAGGAATTACAGCCTGTTCATTAACATGTTTTAGGCTTTTTTTAAAAATACAACGTCTCAAAAAATCTTTCCACAAGAAGGGGTAATAAGGAATTTCCTGACCTTGATAAGTCCAGGAAGAAGTCTTAGAATTACGCCATTTCTTAAGACCTTCTAAACAAAGGTAGGAAGGCGAATTAAGCACTAAACATTTAAAATCGGTGTAATAACTGGCAGCTAAAAGAGCAAATTCAGCTCCTTTTGAACGTCCGTAAAGTCCAAGGCGGCTGCTGTCTGCATAAGGTGAAGCTTTCAAATAATTTATGGCTTCCTTGACAATTTCAAGCGGAATTCGCTCCAAATAAGGTGTAAGGTCATTTAAGCCAAAATAAGCAAGAGCCAAGGCCGTAAAACCATGACTGGCCAAGAGCTGAGCAATATTTTGCGCCTTTTCAATTTGGCCATCGCTGCCGCTTAAAACAATAACAGCTGGCTGGTGTAGCTGAGTTTTATCATAGAAAAGCCGACCCTTGGCCTTAGAAAAATTCACATCTAAATAACTAATATGTGGAAGCTGATAATAGCGCCTGACCTCTGTCTCACCTAATAAAGATTGACCTCTAAAAACACTAATCTTACAATCATAAAAAGGATTTAAAGGAATATCCTGCAACTTCTTCTTTAATTTTTTCTTCTTACAGACTTTTGGCTGACTTTTAAAAAAGAGCTCCATAATAGACATATTACCTTTATGATTAGATTCTGATAAATCCAATATTCCCTTATCATCTGAATAAAACAAAGCCTCGGCCTGCCAAAGGGTTTCAGCAGATAGGTTCATCGGAGCATTAATATTATAATAGCTATCAAGACTCAATTTCACCTTCAGCTGACAGCAGGCAGGTAGCTTTTCAACGATAAGATCAAAAGGACTGTCGGCCAAATGATCTTGACTTTTTACTTTAAATGTAAGCATGTTCTCCCTTTCTGTATCAATATGTTAAGTTGCTTAACAATCGCTTTTAAAAAATTACCTTGGTAACCAAGGCAATTCTTGCCAAACTTGTTTCAAATCAGCCATCAGAGCTTCCAAATTCATTAAGAAATCTTGAGGATAAGCTTGTAAAACACCCATTACTTGCTTTTCAAGATAGGCATGCTGCTTTTGATGAAGCCGATAAATTTTCTGACCAGCAGACGTCAGAGAAAGTAAAATTTCCTGACGATTGCTTTTGTTAGGAATTTTGATCAAAAGCCCTTTGCCTTCTAATTTTGCAATCATTTGAGTAACGGCACTGCGAGAAATTCCTCGTAATTTTGCCAAGCCAACTAAATTGATAGGCTGGTTTTGAGCAATACTAACAAGAGTATGCACTTCTGCTGTGTTAAGAGAGACAGAATCCTTTATTAAATGCTGATTTTTTTCTAATTGGCTATAAGCTTCAAGAAAATCTTGAAATTTCTGATTAAAAGCAATAAGTGATTGTTTATCCATAGAAAACCTCTTTGTTAAGTATCTTAACAAACTTTCAAAAAAAGTCAAGATAGATCAGGTTGTAGACAAACTCTATAGTTATCATTTCATAAGTACACACATCTTAGGATAATATCAATTCATAATCTATAAGAAAAATAGGTGAATTGAACGAACCTGGCTCAGATACTTTCCGCTGTAGCAAAAACGCCAGAAATAAGTGATTTCTGGCGTTCGGAGATTTTGAGACTTGGGCTCAAAATCTAGGTATGAAATTCCAAAGGAAGTTGCTACCGTCCGCGCTACTTAAGGAAAGTATCATAACATAATAATTCTTTTGATAAAAATCGACTTTGTCTTCGATCTGTAGATTATAAATTGTTCTCACAGATAATTTCCTAAGTAATTTAATTTTCTATTCCTCCCAGGCATAATCTTGCTCTATTCAAATATTTAATAGTGGCTATCAGACCTATAAATGGCCAAAAAATAAACTTGACTGAACATATCAATCAAGTTTTATCTGTTAATTACGGTTGACGCGGTGCCATTCATTGATAACATAGGTAAGCTGACACAGCTGTGAATAGCCCACTCCATTGACCTCATCATTTTCAGGAGTTACACCACCCAGACCTGCTGTATAAAGTGCAATCAAATAAGGTGTTTGCTCATAGACAACAGCATCAATATTGAGTGCTTCACGGACATAACCCGGTTTTTGGCGGATGTCTATATCGGGAAGGTATGTTTCATAGTAAAGTCCCGGAAAAGACTGTCCCAAATAGTTAAGGATATCAGCGTATTTATCTTGATGTTTCCAAAGATGGTCCAGCACCTGAATGTAATAATCCGTCGTCGTTTTATTGCCATTTTGGTCAATTGTTTTAACATCACCTTTGGACTGACCATAGCGTTTGAACATAGAATAAACCTTGTCAAAACCACCAAGAGCCTTAGCCATAGCATAAGCAGGAGTATTTTCAGAGTAAATCAGCGAGTACTCCTGCATCTCAGGAATGGTCATATCATTGCCAAACTGATTGCGATAGGCCTGATATTCACCGACATATTCATAATCAAGGTCAGTAATGTCATAGGGAGTATCCATTGACAGCTTACCTTTTTCAACAGCATCAACAGCCAGCATGTTTAAAGGCAGTTTATAGGTTGACCCCGCAGTCATAGGCTGCGTCTCATTCATCGCAATGACTTCACCAGTCTTTGTATTTTTATAGGAAAAAGCAATACAAGAATGATCAATTCCCAGTTCATCCAGATAAGTCTGAACGACCTGAGGAAGAGTCAAATTGGCATAATCATAATGCAGACCAATAGCATCCATGGTTGCCGCATCAGCTTCCATGACAGCATGTTTTTCCTCGGCTGTCTTTTCAATAACCTGAGGTAGGGCCTTCTTTTTCTTGCCAGTATTCTTTGTCTCACTGGTTTCAGTGAAGTTAGTTAAAATGTTTTCCGATGAAGATGAATTTTGTTTCAGCCAATGCTTGGACTGGAAAAGTATGATACCAAGCAAAAAAGCTAAACCAAATATAAGTCCTGATACAATTAATTTTTTTCTATTCACAATTTTCTCCTGCCTCTACCATTATAAAGGACTAACAGCAGAATGACAAGACACATTAAAAATTTTAGCAATCCTATCTTTCTTGAAATGAAATTGAGACAGACATTTGAATTCCTAGCTCAGGCCATCAAAAAAGAGCAGAATTCCCTGCTCTCATATCTTATTAACGATTGCATTTGCATAGAGACGAGCAATGATACCCCACTCCTCAGTGTCATCAGCTAATTACTCGATGTCTCATGGAAAAT
>NZ_BCLE01000026.1 GCF_001431045.1 Streptococcus orisasini | reverse complement strand
GCTATTGCATTTTCCTAGAGGACTGACTAACTGCACAAGGGGAAAGTATCCTTCCCCTTGTGCAGTGTCGCCAATTCATCTGTTTAGAATTATTTTGCGATTGCTGCTGCATAAAGTTCAGCAACCTTGTTCCAGTTAATGATGTCAAAGAAAGCTTTGATATAATCTGGACGAACATTGCGGTATTTCAGATAGTAAGCATGTTCCCAAACGTCAAGAGCTAAGATTGGCTTCAAGCCTTGTGAAATTGGTGTGTCTTGATTAGCAGTCGAAATCACTTCAAGTTTTCCTTTAGCGTTAACAACCAACCAAGCCCAACCTGAGCCAAAGCGAGTCGTTGCTGCCTGAGTGAAGGCTGTCTTAAATGCTTCAAATGAGCCAAAAGCTTCATCAATTGCTGCGGCTACTTCTTTAGAGATCTCTGTTTTTTCTGGTGACAGAAGTTCCCAGAAAAGCGCATGGTTAAGGTGTCCGCCGCCGTTATTGAGAAGAGCCTGACGGATATCTTCTGGAATTTGCTGAACATCAGCCAAGAGCACTTCCAAATTTTCACCGATTTCTGGGTGTTTTTCAAGAGCTGCATTAGCATTTGCCACATAAGTAGCATGGTGTTTATCATGATGAAGAGTCATTGTTTCTGCGTCAATATAAGGTTCCAAAGCATCATAGGCATATGGAAGATCTGGTAAAATAATTGCCATATCAATTACCTCTTTTCTTTTTTGGTACCCTCATCATATCGTAAAAAAATAGAGCTTACAACTAATCTGCTCACCGTTTTTCGTGCATCATTTTCAAAATGGCCACATCAAATAGGTAGTCTTTATCATAGAGCCCCGTTTTAATTTGATAATCTGCATCAATAAGATACATCATGGCTTTCTTAAGAAAAGACAGCGAAAGGCTGCGGCTGTCTCTGACAGCAAATTTAACCTGATACGGATTGACCCTTCGCCCCATAATATCAGACAAGTCTGTTACCATCTGTTGCTCTGTTTTGCCTTGACTGCTCAATAATTTAACTTGAGTAAACATACGAAACTGTCCCAACATAACAGCGATTAATTTGATGTCATCTTCTCCTTGCAGCCGTAAGTCGCGGGTTAAATCACGTGCTTCATCCACTTTGCCCAGTAAGACCAGCTGGGTCAAATCGAAAATATTATCCTGCAATGTTTTTGGAATAGCCTGTTGGATATCCTGAACCGTTACTTGTCCGCCTGCCTTGTAGGACTTTAGAAAGGTCAAATTTTTACTGATCTCACTAAAATCAAAAGCTGATTTGTTGAGCAGCTCCTCAAAGACACCAGACTCAAAAACCAGACCTTCTTGATGCGCCTGCTTTTGAAAATAGGTTCGAAGCTCCGCCTCCTTCAAAAGCCTTGCTTCAAAAATCTGAGCATCACGCTTAAGCAGCTTAACCAAACGCCGCTTGCCATCCAATTTCCCAGAAGCACAGAGAATCAACTTTGTGCTTGCAAGAGGATTCCCCAAATAAGCCTCCAAACGCTTTAAGGCTTTCTCATCAAGATAGGATTTTTTAGTCGTTGTGATATCAGCAAAATTATCAAAAATAACTATCTTTTCATCTGCAAAAAAAGGCAGGCTCTCCAAATCCATTTCTGCATCCTGATAATCCGTTTCAGACATATCAAAATAAGAATAATTCAAGTCACTGGGTTCAAAGCCAATATTATCTAGAAAGCGTTCTTTCATCTGGCTGTATTGCCCAAAATCCTCTCCGGTTAAAACAGTAATCGGAGCCAGCTTTTCCTTGGTTAGGCCTTCAATCATTTCTATAGCAATCATAATCTTATTATAGCAAAATTTAAGCAAAGCAGGACATTCAGACAAACAAGAAAAGTGTCAAATACTGCCATTCATAGTTCACTTTTGGTTTAAATGGCTACCCTCTATTGCTTAACAAGTCCTTCTTAGTTCATTTCAGCCCTTACTTGAGCAGCAAAATCTCATCAAACACTTTTTGAATCAAATAAAAATGAGTTTAGAGAAATTCCAAACTCATTATATGCTTCTAGCAATTATTGCTGTTGATCAGTTGGTGCCTGCGGCTGAGCTGGTGCAGTAGGCTGTGCTGCTGGCTGCTGTTGCTGCGGCGCCGCTTGTTCTTGATAAAAATTAGGCGTTTGCACTGGCTGTACAGGCTGTGTAGGTGCTTGATAAGGTTTTGTCGGTTGACAAAGCAAGATATAATAGAAAATCATTGCGAACCAAACAATAATAGATACAATAGCACGTAGGAAAGGTACAAGCGCCAGTAGTGAAAATACTAGTGCTCCTACTGGAACAAAGATAAGTGACCAGTGAAAACCGGCGTCACGCAAGCGACGAACAGAAATAGCGATATTTGGCAGCAAAACGGCCAAACCAAAAAGAATAACAAGAACAAGAAGAATGATAACATCAACAGAATAAAGAGAAAAGCTATTTTCAACAAATGATGAATCAATTGATGGATCAACCGTATTGAAAGATTTAGTCACTAAATCAATATAATTAGAATAAAGGATTGACATAGCCGTAAAAGAAAAAGGAAATACAATCAAAAAGTTGCACAGGGCTGCCCACCAATAATCTGAACGGCTTGTTCGACCTGTAAAATTAACATAATTTGTCCAGAATTTTTTATAAGCTGTAAACATAAATAAACTCCCTACTAATTTTTTCTTTAACAGAATAACATAAATTTCAAGGGAAAACAAGATTACCTGCGGACAGGTTCACAGCATAGGCATGAAAAAACAATCATTAACAAAATTATGAAAAAGCAAAAAATTTGTTTTTCTGTAAACTAAATCTTTAATTTTCTGCATTTCAGAGCCTATTCATTTATGGCATCACGAAAAACTCTGAGAAATAATATCATCAACTGAGATACAAGATAATACTGAAAAAATAAATCCATTAATCAGGTTGTAGACAAACTCTATAGTTAGCATTTCACAAGCACACACATCCTAGGATAGTATCAATTCACAATCTATAAGAAAAATAGGCGAATTGAACGAGCCTGCCCCAGATACTTTCCGCTGTAGCAAAAAACGAGAGTGGGACAAGTTGATTAGGATAGCC
>NZ_BCLE01000025.1 GCF_001431045.1 Streptococcus orisasini | reverse complement strand
TCGATACTATTTCTAACGGCAATCTAATGCAAAAGCTATAGCGTTGGCGTTTGGTTTTGCCGTCCGTGCTACCTAAGGAAAGTATCATAACACAATAGTTCTTTTGATAAAAATTGACTTTTTCTTCAGTCTGATCCACTAATTCTACCTTACTGTTTCAAAGGTCCAGCTTCTGATTCCTTTAAAACGGAGAGCTCCTTGCTGATCTGTTCGGTAAACCCTACTTTTAACTTTGGCTATGCGCTTTAGAGTTTCTTGATGAGGGTGGCCGTAACGATTGTTTTTGCCTGCTGAAATAAGAACTGTTTTAGGCTGAATCTGTCTTAAAAAATTTAAGGAAGAAGAACCTTTAGAACCATGGTGGCCTGCCTTTAAAACGTCGGTTTTTAATCTGGGATAGGCCGTCATCAGTTTTTCTTCTCCTTCTTTCTCTAAATCTCCTGTAAAAAGAAAGCTTAAATTTAAAAGTTTGCCATAAAGAACCACAGAGTCATTATTGCCACCGTCTCCCGTTTTAAAGGGATAAAGCACATGGAGCTGGCTCCCCATAAGAGGCAGTCTGTCGCCAGCTTTAAGGACAGCTACTTTGACCTGCATCTTTTTTAGTTTGGCTGTAAAATCTGCATTCGTCAGACTGCCTGAACTAACTAAAACCTCACCAATTTTAAATGCTTTGGCCACAGTTTTCATATCGCCTACATGATCTGCATCAGTATGTGTGAGAACCATCTGATCAATCTTGCTGACCCCACGGCTTTTCAAGTAGGGAATCAATGTTTTTTCAGCATTAGCAGTGCTCACACGTTCCTGCCATTTGTCTGGTCTTGAAAAAACTACTCGTCCACCTACATCAATCAGAATTGTTTTTCCCTTGATATCTCGCAAAAAAATGCTGTCTCCTTGTCCAATATCAAGAATTGTAACTTCATTAACCAGAGGATTTTTCGCTATTAAAAGTAAAAGAATAAAACTCGCAGTAAGCACAGCTGCAATTTTTCTTTTATTGCGATAATCATAAAGCAAGCCTAAAATCAGCAGCATAAACACTAAAACCCAAAGAGATGGCTGACCTAAGACAAAAGGACGGCTAAAAATTTGATTAATAAAAACAATTATTCGCTCTAGAAAAATGAAAAACAAATTGACCTTCGTCAGCAATACAAAAGGCGATAAAAGGAAAACGACTGTCAGAATTGGCAGGATAAGTCCATCAAAAATAAGTGAAAAAATTGCAGTCAAAAAAACAGACAAGGGCTGAAAACTGCTAAAATACCACATCAGAAAGGGCAGAACACCCAAAGACAATGTCAGCATCTGGGCACCCCATCGCTTCGGCTGTGATAAGTGCCGAAAGTCAATCATGCTCAAAATAAAAGCATAAACAAAACTGAGCACTCCTCCTGCTGTTAAAAGGAAATGAGGCATCATAAAAAACATAAGCATTATAGTTATTGCAAAATTATCCGTTTTTGTAAAACCAAGATTGGCCAAATTGCTCTGCAAAAGGCTGCGGACAACAGATACTGAGAAGCCTGTTAAACCTGCATAAAGCAAGGAAAAAGGAAGCTGCAGCCAATTCATATAATCTCGCCTTATTCCTAAACGTAAACCTAGGTAACGAAAATAACCTATAAAAAAACCAACCTGCATTCCTGAAAGGGCAAAAAGGTGAATAATGCCTAAACTAGAATAAATATCACTCATTTCATCAAAAGATTTATCCAAATAGCCAAACAGCAGCCCCGTCATATAGTGACGCATAGGGACTGGAAATTTATGATTAACAGCTACAAAAGCCCTGCGCCGCCATTCATGCAAATAGTCAAATAAAGATAAATCTTGTACAGGCTGCACTCTCTCTATTTTCTTAATAGTAGCCAGCCTGTAAATTTTTTGCGTTTTTAAATAACTTCGATAATCAAAGCCACCAAAATTCCGTTGACTGTCAGCTTCAGTCAAATCAGCAGATACCCTCATATTGCTTGTTTTCCAAAGATTTTCAAAGTAACGCTTTTCTTTTTGACTTTTTAAAGTATAAAAGGCTTGATAAATCTTAGAACCTGATTTCCCCCGAAAATTAAGGCTGTCACCATTAAGACTGATAGTATCTGGAATAATTCTAAGCTGATTAATTTGTTTGGGAGCATTTTGATAGTCATATTCTGCCTGCCGGTAGGACAGATAAAAATACAGCACAAAAAATAATAAAAAGGAGACAGTTTTGAAACACGTCTTGCGATCATACTGAGCAATAAGAAAAAGAAAACTTAAAAAAACTAAAAGAACTGTTATTAAAGAAAAATGGTAGACCAAAAAATAGATTAAAACAGTTAAAAAAGCCAGATAAATGGGTCTTATTGGAAAAATTTTAATCAATGCTCACCAAGTCCTTTAGTTTTTCAATTGTCTTTTCTCCGATGCCAGAAATATTTTTCAAGTCTTCAATTGATTGAAAGCCACCATTACTTTCACGATAATCAATAATATCCTGGGCTCGTTTTTCCCCGATTCCAGAAATCGTTTGAAGCTCAGCAAGGCTGGCAGAATTCAAATTAATCTTATCTTTTGCTGCTGACTGAGTGGTTTGAGCTTGACCGATGGTTCCTTCTTGTGAATTGCCAACAGCACTAATATTTTCGCCGACTGCTGCTACGTAAATAACAGCCTCATCCTGCAATTTTTGCGCAAGATTGACTGACTTTCGGTCGGCTTTCTCAGAAAAACCACCCGCCTTCTCAATAAGGTCATTGACACGGCTGCCAGCAGGCAGATTATACACTCCTTGGTTTTTAACGGCTCCTTTAATATCAACCATTATTTTTGAGGCAGCTTGTGTTTTCTTTACTTTCTCTGAATGAATAGCTAGACTTGTTGTCGAAAGGGACGGCTCTTGTGAATGTTGCCAATAATTTTTAGCTTCTTTTTTGCTTGAAGAAAGAAAATAAAAACCTAGTCCTAATATAGCAAAAGCAGTCACTGCAGCAAGCAGCCATTTGTTTTCTTTAAGTTTATCTAGGATTTCTTCTGTCATATAATTCTCCTTACCTATTTATTCGTAAACTAAAGAAAAAACTGAGCAGTTAAAAAAGATTTTGTCAAATAGCTCCTTTTCTGCTTGTAGGCAAAAATAAAAAATCATTAGAAAAGCTGACTATTTCATTCAGTTTTTCTAACAATTTTCTTTAAGTATAATTATTTTAATTTCTTTTCCCGATGTTTTTCAGGATTCCAAACAAAGCTAGCAAACCATGAAAAGAGATAGGTTAAGCCCAGCACAACAGCTACTAAAATCATAGCTGGTATGCGGTAAATTAAGCTCCACCAGCTCGGACGGCTGTCATCTTTAAAGGTTGCAATTTCTGCATCCATCTGAGCAAATTCTTCTTCAATACGGTGGGAGACCTTTTCAATACCTTCATCATTCATACGCTTAATATCTGAAATATCAATAGGATTTCCAAAAGTCACATCAATCCTATCATGCTTGAGCAGTCCCTTAATAGAAGTAGGTCCAGCATAGGCCGCTGGCATAATCTTAACCTTACTAGTTTTAGCGATAACAGCAACACCTCCCTTAACATCAGAGGAGTGGCGGCTGCCGCTTGGGAACATAATAAGAGAACGATCGCTCTTTCTAAGCATTGTCACAGGGTAGCGGATAGCTTCAGTTCCTGGATTTTCCCGGTCTATAGGAAAAGCTCCGCACATGCGAATCCACCAGCCAAAGGCTCGGTTGCCAAAAAGTTCTTTCTTAGCCATGAAGATAAATTGCTTGGGCCGAGCTGCAAATGCTAAAAAAATTGGATCCCAGAGAGTACGGTGGGGAGCTACCAAAACATAGTTTTCATCCTGAGGCAAAAGCTTCTTTCGATGGTGGTAATGAATATTGCCATTGGCAGCCCAAATTAAAAAGACAAGCAAAGAGCGCAGGTAAGTGTAAAACACTGTCAATTCTCCTTTTATTAAGATACAAAGGGCGTTAAGAAAGCGAGAAGAAAATAGGAGCCTAACGCCATGCGCTTTGGCGCATCAGGTAGGCTTTCTTTTTCTCGACGCTTTTAGCCTGTGTTCAATTAGTAAGATACAAAGGGCGTTAAAAAATCCGTATAAAAATAGGAAACTGACGCTGTGTCCCTAAGACACAAGGAAGTTTATCTTTTTTACTAGGATTTTAGCCCGTGTTCGATTAGTAAGATACGGCAGAGGAATGTTATCTAAGTGCTTCGCACTTGATAACAAACGCCAATCACCATAGTGAATTGGCTACCTCTTCAATTTAATCACATGATAATGATTCCATTATACTAAAAATTTAACATTTTTTACAGAAGAAATATCATAGAGCTGCTATTTAGTGTATAATAAAATTGTTTGATTTTGAGGAGAAAGATGAATGAAATATAAAGATTATTGGAAAAAGTTGCAGAAAAATTTTTTCTCAACAGCAAAAGGGGCTAACTTACTCTTTAGTATATTTATTTGCGGACTTGTTTTAAGCCTTATCCTTATTCAGCTGAAATTACCGCAAACACATCGACAAGAACAAATCAAAACCAGCAAAGCTGTCAAAACCAAAAAACCAAGGCCAAAACCTGCAAAACCCAGTCCTACTGCTTTGAGAACTGGCAGCAATCACAATAATCAAGCTGAAAATTATGCTTATTCGACAGAGTTTATCCGGCAGATGATGGCTGATAAAAATGCTTCAACTGATAAAAAATTGGTCTTTTTAACCTTTGACGACGGGGTGGATCCCAAAATGACCCCGCAGATTTTAGATGTTCTTGCACAAAAGAAAGTTCCGGCAACTTTTTTTGTGCTGGGTTGTAACGTTAATGATAAAACTAAGCCTATCTTACAAAGACAGATTGCTGAGGGGCACGCTATTGGGACTCACAGTTTTTCCCATGTTTATTCACTCTTGTATCCTAATCGTGTCGGCAACAGCCGCCAAATTATCAGTGAGGCCGATCAAACTCAGAATGCTCTTAAAGCCCAGCTTGGACAAAATTTCCAATCCAATGTGTGGCGTTATCCAGGCGGTCATTTGTCCTGGACAGGACTAGAGGCTTCAGATAAAGAATTGGCCAACAGGGGAATCCAGTGGATTGACTGGAATGCCATGGTTGGTGATGCGGAGCCCTTAGGAAGAAGGCCACAATCAGTAGACAGTATGCTGGCTTTCCTTGATAATACTGTCAAAGTCGCCGCAAATCCTAATGTTCAGGTTGTTCTTATGCATGACACTGCTGATAAAACAATTACACTGGCCAGCCTTCCGCAAGTTATTCAATATTATAAAGATCGGGGCTACAGCTTTGGCATATTGAAGTGACAGACAGAGTTTTGCTTTTTTGTTATAATAAATCCCATGAAGAATTCCCTTTTAAAAAAGAAAGAGCGAATTGACCAGCTCTTTTCAACTGATGTTAAAATTATTCAAAATAAAGATGTCTTTTCTTATTCGATTGACAGTGTTCTACTTTCGCGTTTTCCAAAATTCCCCAGCAAGGGACTGATCGTTGACCTGTGTTCTGGAAACGGAGCTGTTGGACTTTTTGCCTCAACTAGAACAAAGGCCAAGATTATTGAGATTGAAATTCAGGAACGGCTGGCTGACATGGGAAGGCGTTCTATTGAGCTTAATGATTTAAGTCAGCAAGTTTCTATGGTGAATGATGATTTAAAAAATCTCATGACTCATGTACCCAGATCACGTGTTGATTTAATTCTTTGCAACCCACCCTATTTCAAAGCGACAGAAACATCTAAGAAAAATGCCAGCCAGCACTATCTTTTAGCTCGGCATGAAATCACAACCAACCTTGACGAAATTTGCCAAATCAGTCAACAAGCATTAAAAACCAAGGGACGCTTGGCTATGGTGCACCGGCCTGAGCGTTTTTTAGAGATAATTGACACTTTAAAACAGTATAAACTGGCTCCTAAGAGAGTGCAGTTTGTCTATCCTAAGGCTAATAAAGAAGCTAATATGCTGTTAATCGAGGCTATCAAAGACGGTTCTCCTGACGGTATGAAGTTCCTGCCGCCTTTAATTGTCCATAAGAATAATGGTGATTATACCGATGAGATTCATGATATTTATTTTGGTAAAGATCACAAGGCCTATATGTATGTCCTCAAATGTGCTGACGGCAGCCTCTACACTGGTTACACGACCGATATTGACAAACGTTTGGCTACCCATCAGGCAGGCAAAGGAGCAAAGTACACCAAAACGAGACTGCCGGTTGAATTGGTTTATGTTGAAACTTTTAACCACAAAAATGCTGCTATGAGTGCTGAAGCAAAATTCAAACAAAAAACACGCGATCAAAAACTGCGCTACATTGCTGAAAAGACAAGGGATAAAAACTGAACTGATTTTTCCAATGAGTACCCAATGAACTGTGTGCCGAGGGAACTCTAGGTTGACAAAAATCAACAGGTTTTCTTTCAACTACTTCGTCAATAGTTGATGCTGCATAGGCATAGATTGAAAAAAGCAGATAAGTACTAAAGGGACTTATCTGCTTTTACCGTCTAAAAATCCACGGTGCTGAGCAGACCTTTAGCTTCTGGCAGCAAAAATTCCTGTAAAATAAGATAAACATCCAAATTACTGCTGCAGCACTTTAGGTCACGCAATAGGGAGTCACTTTCGCAGATTTTAACGATATTTTCAATGACCCCAATATGCTGATAGGAATCAACTGCTGATATCATAAACAGCAAAGAAATTGGCTTGCCCATAAAGTCAAGAGCCTTTTTAAAAACTGACAGAGCGGCGCCTAACTTTTTGACACCCGTCTCAGGTTTAGCATGCAGTAAAGCAATGCCTTCAGAAATAACCATAAAGGGACCATGCTTATTTAAATTATCAATAATAGCACTGATATAGCTGTTTTCAATACAGCCTGTCTCATATAAAATTTGACCCAGCTGCTTGACTGACTGCTGCCAGGACGGGCTGTCTTCTTCAATCAAGATAGTTTCTGTTGTTAATAAATCCATCAGGCCCAGGATTTCAGGGGCTTTTTTTATTTCTGGCGGTATTCTTGCTGAGGATTGGTGGAACATGAACTTGGTCAGTTCCTTTTCCAGTAATTTTTCGTCATCAATACTGCTATGATTTCTGATAATCGTCATCAGGGATTGCAAATCCTGGGTTTGCAAACTGTCATTGCCATTGACATCTCTTACAAGCTGAATTCGCTCCTCATCAGTCATGATAGGATTGACTTTATAGACAGGTTTATGCAGTTTTGCAAATTGTATATCAGATACTGTCGTAAAGATAAGCTGAAAATCATCTTCCAGCTGCAATAAATCACTGACTGAATAAGGGCCTAAAAAGCTGATACCCGGAAATAAGGCCTTGAGTTCTTTTTGCAGTATGACTGAACTTCCTACCCCGCTTTGGCAGACAATCACTGCTTTACACTGATTTCTTTTTAAATTTAAAGAGCAGTCCTGCAGAATGCTGGCAAAGTAAAGGGTAATAAAAGAGATTTCCTGCTCAGGAATATCCTTGCCGACTATCGGCTTGAAAAACTGCATCACCTCTTTTGTAATCTGATAAATGTTACGGTATTCCTGAATGATTTTTTCATGGAGAACATTGACAATGGGCAAATTAAAAAGTATGCGGTAAAAGGCCGGTCTGATATGAGTGTAGAGCTGCTCGTAAATAAACTTTCGATTGTCCATTTCAATTCCCATGAGGGATTCAAAGCGTGTTAAGCTCTGATTTGTCAAAAAATGGATGAGCCTGTGATCTGAAAAATGAGCATTGGGAATGCCATTCCCTGAGCTTAAAATCAAGCCTGCAACAAACATCTGTGCGTATTGATTGTCAATAGCCACCAGCTCCTTTAGCAGCTCTCCTGACAGACGGTATTCTTTCAATTCCTTGATAAGAGCTAGGTCTGTTTCATCATACTGAAACAGACCTTCAGCTGCCATCCTGGGAATATTGAGCAAGATGGCATAATAGAGCTCATTTGATCTGTTTTCAGGCAGCTGCAACTCATATTTCTTTAGATACTTGCTTATTTTTAACTTTAATTGATCCTTATAAGCTATTTTCTCATGGGCTAAGAAATAGCGATAGAAAAAATCAAACTCTTGGCTGTTTAAATCTTTCAGAATACGCTCCAGAACATCATACCTGATTTCTGATTCACGCCCAACAAGATGATAGCCGATTTTTCTGGAGTACTCAATTTTGATATTTTTTAGCTTCAGTTCAGCTCCCAATTTTTTCAAATCATTCATGAAGGTAGACTTGCTGATAGACATTGAACTTAGAAAATGATTGACAGACAGAAAATCATTAACATAATAATAAAGCATGAACAAAATGTATCTTTTTCTTTCCTCGGTGTTTAATTCATAGTTTTTAAACACCGCTCCATCTTGCAAAAAATCAATGGAAAACTGAGCACTCTGAGTAGACAACATAATCAGATCATTCTTTAGCTGAATCGTTGGTTTATGGTTGTCAATAAAGATATCATTGAGTTTTTCAATGGCATAGTTTAATTGATTGTTTGTTAATGAGAGTTTGCTTAAAAGTGCCGTTCTGGATACACAGTTGTTTTCGATAAGATTTTCAATTACTCTTTTGGTTCTTTGATCTATCAAAACGCTCTCCTCATTAGAATTTATTGTTTAAAGTTAGAGATAGCTGCCCTTATTTTTCTAGCATTTTCAGCAATTTCGGTCTTGCTTCCCTTAGTCAACAGGGTGCCAATGCCAATGCAGTCAACCCCTTCTTCCAGCCAGTCTTTAATATTTTCTACAGTAGCTCCGCCTGATGATAATATAGGAACATAGGGCAGGGGAACCTTGATGGTTGAGACGATTTTAGGCCCGAAAAAGGCAGAAGAAGGAAAGGCCTTGATCATATCAGCTCCTGCTGTCAAGGCATCCGTTACCTCAGTAAGCGAAAAGCAGCCCGGCATGTAAGGAATATGATATCTGTTACAAATGCTGGCAACACTGCTGCTAAAATTTGGAGCAATAATAAACTGTGCCCCCTTTAACATGGCCTGTCTGGCGGTTTCACTGTCTAAAACAGTCCCAGCACCGATTAGCAGCTCGTCACCATAAATAGCATGCAGCTGTTCGATTATATCTCCGGCATTATTATTGGTATAACTGATTTCAAGAATGGAAATGCCGCCTTCCAAACAGCCTTCAGCTATTTCCTTGGCTCTCTCTAGATTATCAACCCGTACAATGGCCATGACTTTTTCATCATGAATGCGATTTAATACTGCTAATTTTCTCATCTTTTACTCCTTTACAAAGTCAAATGCTTCAACAACCTTATAGCTTTCCAAGGTCTTTTTTATCTCATCGTGAAATTTTTTTGAAACTGGCAGAATCGGCAGTTTAGGGGAACCAACCTGATAGCCAATCATATTCATCGAATATTTCAGAACACTTGGAACACTCGAAAGTTTCAGTAGGTATCGAAAGTCTTCAATACTATTTTGCAGCTGTCGAGCGGTCTCTAAATCATTTTTTCTGAAAGACTCATATATGCCAACATCTGTCCTTGTTAAGACATTTGATGTGGCAGCCACTGCACCGTCAGCTCCCAGCTGCAAGCCTGCCAAAATTTTAGAGTCAGACCCAACCAGAACAGCAAAATCATCTCGGTGATTATGTTTTATGTAGGTCTTCAGCTGCTGTAAATCTCCGCTGCTGTCTTTAATGGCGACAATAGAAGGTATTTTCAACAGCTCCTGATAAACTGCTGCTGAGATATTGTTGCCTGTATTTGCTGGAATATTATAGAGAATAATCGGCAGCGAAACCGCACGAGCAATTTCTTTATAATGATTTATCAGCTCTCTGTCTGTCAGCTTCATCAGAAAAGGCGTAATGACAGAAAGAGCATCGACTCCCAGTTCTGCAAACCGATTAGACAACTCAATAACTTGGGCAGTAGAAATACCGCCTGAACCTGCAAAAACAGGAACACGGCCGTGAACTTCTTCAACAACAAGAGCAGCTAATTTCTCCTTTTCTTCCCTGCTCAAAGCATAAAACTCACCATTTGTTCCCAGAATGAAAAGACCACTCACACCTTCTGCAATGAGACGATTAACCAAACGGCGAGTTGCTGCTTCATTAATGCCCTTTTCATCCAGGGGCGTCACCATTGCCGTAATCAGTCCCTTTATTTTCATGACTTATTCACCGCCTCTAATTGCTTTTTGACAGAGTCCCCCAGACGGCCTCCCGGATGCCATCTATAATATTTTTCCATCGTTAGGTTTGATGCTTCTTGCAGCAAAATAGACAGACACTGCAAAACAGTTACTTCTGCTAAAATAGATAATCTCGGCGGTTTATTGGTCGAGTCTCCTTCACTTGCAACACCGGCATAAAGAAAAACATCTGATTCTTTCTTTAGCCACGACTCTTTCCCACCACTGACTCCAATTAATTTGGCACCAATGTTTTTCAGCGCTGAAACCGTGGCTTTTAATTCCGAAGTTTCTCCGCTGTTTGAAATAGCGATAACAACATCTCCTGATTCAACTTGACCAGCAGAACCATGGACAGCTTCGGTAGCATCTAAAAAATAAGCCTTGGTTCCTGTTGATGACAGCAAAGCTGAAATATATTGGGCAACATGGCTGGGTTTTCCTATTCCAGTCACATGAACCCGACCCTTTTCTTTTTGACTGGTCAAAATTAAATCAGCAGCTTTTTCCAAGTCTTCAATAGCTACAGTTTTCAAAAAATGATTATAGTTTTCTTCTATTGCCTTAATGTAGTTTGTTACAGTTTCTGTATTCATATTCAATTCCCACTTTCTTCTAAAAAAACTTAACAAGAAATTCCTTGTCAAGTTAAATGATTACAGCCCAAACAGACTCAGCAGCTTATGGAGTAAAATGCCCATAACATTATAGTCCACATTTGGGAAGGTTGAGCCTTCAATGCCCAAGGAACCGTACAGTGGATAAAGAACGACTGGTAAAAAGGCCAGAAGCAAACCAACAACAAACGAGCCTAAAACAGCTCCTCGCCAGCCTCCGGTAGAATTGCCAAATACTCCTGCTGTTCCGCCAGAAAAGAAACAGATATGAGCAGCCGGAATAATGATTACCGGAAACTTCAAGGCTGCCATGATTAAAACAGCAAACAATCCAGCGGTGTAAGAAGACAAGAAACCTACAATGACAGCTGTCGGAGCGTAAGGAAAGACTGTTGGCACATCCAGGGCAGGACGGGAATTTGGAATAAATTTTTCTGAAATAGAAACAAAGGCAGCAGTAATCTCAGCCAAGAACATCCTAACACCTGTCATCAAAACAGACATTCCTGCTGTGAAGGTAAAGGCTTGAACAAAAGGAAATACCAGCCAGTGTGTTCCGCCCGCTAATTTGTCAGTTGCTGCTTTGCCCGCGGCAAAGACTGATACATAGAACAGAACCAGCATAATTACGGCTACACCCATCAGAAAATCGCGAAAGAAAGACAGCCATTTAGGGAAATTGATATTCTCTGTGGAATTTTTTTCGTGCTTGCTGAACAATTTTCCAATATAGCCTGAAAGCGCATAGCCAACCATATTAAAATGACCAATCGCAGCCGCATCACTGCCGGTAATCTTTCTCATAAAAGGCTGGCAGAGCTGAGGCAAAAAGGCAGAAAAGAAGCCCAAAAGGGTACCGCCCAGTAAAATAGTTGCTAAATCAGAAAAATGATGAGCTTTAAAAATAAGGGTTAACACACAGGCAAAGAACAGGCTGTGCCCTGTCGTAAAGAATATATTTTTAAAAGGCGTCACACGGGCGATAATAAGATTCATTACAAAGCCTAAAATAAGGGTACAGCTGGTAGCCAAGGCAAAAGAAGTCTGAGCCAGAGCCGTTGCTGCTTCCGGCGAAGCAATGACACCTGTAATTTTAAAGCCGGTTTGAAAGAGGGTATTAAAGTTTTGCAGAACCGTTGTCATCAAGGAACCGCCTGCACTGAATACCAAAAAACCAATAATAGTCTTAAACGTCCCCCGCCAAACATCTGTCATCGGTTTTTTCTGTGCCAAAAGACCAATCATAGCAACCAATCCCAATAAAACAGCAGGCGTACTTAAAAAACTAATAATGAATGCCATAATCATGTTCTCCTTTAAACCTTACTCTTTTTCTCTCAAGGCTGCTTCTAATTTTTCTTTGATCTCATTTTTATCAACAACACTTGTCATACCGATAACGGTCTGCTTAACCCCTTGTTCGCGCAGTTCTTCTGCAACATCGACAAGAGTTATAATAAAGTCACCGTCAAATCCAGGAACTGCATCCAAGGACGAATGTTCCACTTCAACAGGCAGATTATTTTCGTTCACGACTTCTGCTACTTTTATTTTTAACATCAAACTGGAACCAACACCAGCTCGGCAGGCTACTAAAGCTTTATACATTTTGATCTCCTTCATATTTTTCTAAAATTGCGATAAATCCATCGGCATCCTTAACAAGAGCCATTTCCTCCAAAAAATCAGAATTTCCGAGCAAATCCGCCAATTCTGACAGCAAAGCAATGTGCGAGTGGCTGTCAGGAGCACTGAGCGGAAATAAGAATTTGACTGGATCATTATCTTTATTTCCTGAAACGATGGGACGTTTAAGTCTCGTAAATCCGATAGCCATTTTTTGGGCTCCAAAATGGCCCGGTGCATGGGGCAGAGCAACATGTCTCATTAATACAATATAGGGACCTGTTTCATGATAAATCTTAATCACTTCATCAATGTACTGCTGAGAAACAGCAGCAGCTTCTTTTAGGGGCAGCATAGATTTCTCAATAGCCTCCTCAAAGCTATCAGCATCAATATCTAACTGAATAAAGGCCCGTTTTAATTGTTTGCTTAACAGTTTAATCCCTCCTTTCATCCAAATTTACCTCGAGATATTTTCTAAATCTATCATATCATTTAATAAAGCGCTTTCTACTTTAATTTGGTTCATCTTTTCTAAAAATATTTTAGAAAAAATACACCAAAAAAAACCGAGACAAATACTGTCCCAGCCTTCCTTTTATTTTTAATAGTATTCGAGATTTTCAGAAAAATCCCCGGCACCATGATAGACATGAGGATTAAGATTGCTTAAGCATCTCCTCAACATTCTTGACAGAAAATTATAGCCGAAAAATAGGAGCTGTGTTTGCAAGTCCTGCAAATCTGTCAGCAAGCGCATCAAATTGCACCATCTCCGATAGGAGAAGACTGCATCACTTTGTTACCATGTTTTTATTTAGTTTATTCAAAATAATTCGTCCTACAATTGCTGATATAGCACCGATGATTATAAGCACAATATACTTCATAATTAATCTCAATCGCCTCCCGTTATTAAATACCAGTACCTGCTGCTTGTTTTTTAGTGTAAAATGCTATAAATACAAAGACCAACAAAAAGAAAAAAGCAAATAAATGAAACAATAATATGTTTACTGCGGTAAGAAATAACTGCTAAGGCGCAGAGAACCAGCATTAATAGAAGTCCAGAAAATCCTTCCATGACATGTCCTTCCTTTTCTAAGTCTGTTTTACTTAATAAGATAAGTATAACCATTACAATAAGGCCAAGCGAAGTTAATCAAAAAACGGTATATTATCAAAAGCCGCCATCTCCCCAACCATTTTTAGCACCAGCATAGGCGCCCGAAACGACACCGATTGCTTCAGTTCTAAGACAAGGTAGAACCTTACTGTTTTTTATTTTCATAAAATTTCTAACCAAGCATGAAATATTTCCGAAAGTTTTCAAAAACCACATGGTCATTTTAATCCTTAATTTTTTCCTATTCAAAGGCAATTCTAGTTATTTAATAAAATCGATACTGAACCACAAAAAAAGAGTAAATTTTCTGATTATTCCCCCTGAACTATTCATTTGATTTAAATTAAAAAACTCTCCTGAAACACAGGTTTCAAGAGAGTTTGAATGCTTATCTGTCACCCTTATTACGGATAGTGAAGCCGTTTTTCTTTTCATTCGAGGTGCGGTGAGGGCGCTTGTTGCCCTTGTTTTCAAAATCCTTGCGGTTCTTGTTGGATATCCGCTTGAATTCACGGCGACCCCTATCGCGATTGCGGCTGTCATTGCGGCCGCGCCGACCGTTACGGCGGTCATCGCCGCGGCCTCTGCCTTTACCACCGACAAATTTAAAGGGCAGCGGTTTTTCTCTGGCAATTTCAACCTTAGGCATCATCTCCGGATCTTGAACTGTTAGAGTCAGGATGTACTGCGCCAGTTCTTCCGGTGAAAATTCAGCAGCCAATTTTTTAGCATCATCAGTGAATTTTTCAAAATTAGAACGGATTTTATCATCTTCAAAATCACGTTCAATTTTCTTAAGAGCGACTTTTTTAGTAGCATGAAAGGCTTCCTCGGCAGTTGCTGGTTTCATTCCCTTCATACGTTTTTTGATTAGATTTTCAATGATTTGCAGGTAGCCCATTTCATTGGGAGCAACAAAGGTCACAGACTGTCCGTGCTTACCGGCACGGCCTGTACGACCAATGCGGTGAACATAACTCTCTGGATCCTGAGGAATGTCATAGTTGTAGACATGAGTCACTCCTGAAATATCTAGTCCACGTGCAGCCACATCTGTCGCCACCAAGATATCAAGGTTGTCATTTTTAAAATCACGAAGAACACGCAGGCGTTTCCCTTGATCCAAATCACCGTGAATTCCTTCTGCACGATAACCACGCAGTTTCAAACCGCGGGTCAATTCATCCACCCGACGCTTGGTCCGACCAAAAACAATAGCAAGATCTGGCTGCTCCACATCTATGAAGCGCGTCATGGTATCAAATTTTTCATTTTCCCTAACACGGACATAATATTGATCAACCAAATCAGTCGTCAATTCCTTGGCAGCAATCTTAACATGCTCTGGCTCCTTCATGAATTTCACGCCGATATTTTTGATAGCATCAGGCATGGTAGCAGAAAAGAGCAGCGTTTGACGGTTTTCGGGCACACGGGAAATAATCGCTTCAATATCCTCTAAGAAGCCCATGTTAAGCATTTCATCGGCTTCATCAAGAATCAAGGTTTCAACATGATTAAGTTTAAGCGCTTTGCGTTTGATCAAGTCAAGCAGGCGGCCCGGCGTCCCAACAACAATATGAGCACCTGATTTCAGAGCCTTGATTTGTTTTTCAATACTGGATCCGCCGTAAACCGAACGAACCTTTACTCCTTTTTCACG
Source organism: Streptococcus orisasini (assembly GCF_001431045.1). Classification (GTDB taxonomy): domain Bacteria; phylum Bacillota; class Bacilli; order Lactobacillales; family Streptococcaceae; genus Streptococcus; species Streptococcus orisasini. Next base: position 38,316 of record NZ_BCLE01000025.1, on the reverse strand, counting down.
GCCAAAACGGAACAGCTCTTCCTGACTTTGAACAGCCAATTCACGCGTAGGAGCAATCACAAGAGCCTGCACAAGGCTGCTGGCAACATTAATTTTATTTAAGGTCGGCAGACCAAAAGCTGCTGTTTTTCCTGTCCCTGTTTGGGCTTGACCAATAACGTCTTTGCCTTCCAAGGCCAAAGGAATGGTCAATTCCTGAATAGGTGAGGGCTCAGTAAAGCCAGCTTTTTCAACGGCAGAAAGAATATCTTTCGCTAAGTTTAATTCTGTAAATTTCAATGGTTTCTCTTTCTAAAAGGCAGTGCGAAGCTGCCTTATAAGGCTTTAGTTATTTAACAACTTAACTATTATAACATAATAAAAACGAAACATGTATTTTTCAGTCCCTTTTCAGAAATAATACATTTTATAATTTCATAACCTGCAGCAACATTCAAATCTGCCATGCTCTCATACGCTTCAAAAATTAAAAAGGGAGTGGGATCAACCAAAAATTGAAAATTGTTATTCAGCTTAGTTTAGCATTATTGCAATAATAGAACAGTCAGACATTTTAAAAATCTTTTTATTTAAACAAAAGACTGACCCTAACTCGAAAGGACTAAAAGAGCTGAGCCAGCTTTTGAACTAAAACTTAACTAAAATGCTTTCTGTAGTAAACTATTCCCATCGCAGTAACACTTACAAGTCCCAGAAGTGACAGAGCAAAGCCGCTTTCGTCACCGGTACTTGGCAGTCCGTGTGAGGCAGCTTTTTTCTTGCCGCCTGACTGCTTAGAACTTGTTCCGGCTGACGATGTCGTCGCTGCCGGTGCCTGAGTGGTACCAGACTCTGTTGTTGTCGTTTTCTGGCTTGTAGTAGCTGGTGCTTCTGTTGTCGTTGGAGCTTCAGTTGTGCTTGGATTTTCTGTCGTTGTCGGCATTTCTGTAGTAGTTGCTGAACTTTCGGTTGTTGTCAGCCCTTCTGTTGTCGACTCACCTTGGGTGGTTGTCTCAGAAGCGTCACTTGTGGTCGTTGGAGCTTCGGTCGTGCTTTCTGTGACTGACTCAGTCGTCGTTTCAGCCGCTGTTGTGGTTGGTTCCTCAGTTGTTGTCGTTGGAGTTTCAGTTGTACTTGGACTTTCTGTCGTTGTGGTTGGTGCTTCGGTCGTGGTCGTCGACTCCTCAGTCGTTGTGGTTGCCTCGGTCGTCGTAGATTCCTCTGTGGTCGTTTCTTCAGACGTCGTTGTCGAAGCTTCTGTTGTAGTTCCCTCAGTGGTACTTGGAGCTGTCGTTGTGGTTGGCTCCTCTGTTGTTGTAGTAGAAGTTTCCGTAGTAGTTGTTTCTTCTTTTTTATTTGTAATTGTCTTGAGCGTTGCTTCACCAGAGCTTACCGTTAAGGTATAAACTTTCTTATCTAATTGATAACCATCAGGTGCTTTTGTTTCAACAAGCTCATATTGCCCGGGAACTAAAGTACCACTAGTAGCTTCACCTTTACTATTTGTTGTTAATTGATAAGTAGAGCCATCGGCCAAGCTCTTTAATGTGAACTTAGCATTGCTCAATGCAATACTATGATCTTTTTCATCAACTTTGCGAATACGAATTTTACTTGTCAAACTACCATCGCCGCTGCCACTTGAAGTTGAGTTTGTATAGTTTGCTTCATAAGCTCTATTGCCACCATCATACTTGGCTGTTGCTCGGTTTCTTAATGTTGACCCCGGAATAAAAGTCGTTCCATAAGTCAGTCTGTACTGCGTTTTATCAATATTGCCAAGATTCAGTGTAAACTTACTGCCTGAAGGGTCAATAACGAGTTTGTCAGCAAGATCAATTTCTCTAATAACTTTGCTTAAACCACCGTATTCATCGAATTCTACTTCATATAGATGAAATGAATCTGGGATATATTGCATTCCACTCAAATCACCGTTTGTAACATAGAGTTCATCTTCATAAACGAAATTATTATAAGTTCCCTTGTTATGATTTATACGCGCAAACCATTGCACAGCCTTATCATTTCCACGAACGACATCTCCCCATTTAGCAATGACTTCGTCATTTAGCGTTTTAGGGCCTGTTACGTCTACTTTTGTTGATGTAACTTTACCGTCGATACTGATACTAAAAGAATTCTCATCATTATTAGTCACACGGTGAAAAGAAGCTGATAATTGAATCTTCCCTTTAATATCAAACTTATCTTCTACCTCTTTAGTAAAAGTTACCTTAACCTTTCCGCCTCCTTCTTCAGCATTCGGTGTAACAACAGCTTTAGCAATAACATCTCCCTTATCATTTGTAATATCAAAATTATTTGCTGAAGAAATATCTGGGAATTTCATATTGTCAGGAAGAGTTATATAAAAATAGTCTCCTTCCTTTAAGTTATTTTTATAGGCACTGGCATCCCAATTCATTTTCAAATCAAACTCTTCATTATATCGAAAAGATGAGTCTGTGCTATTATCTTTATGACTGATAGTAAAATCAGTTACCGAAATATTAGTCCGTTCAGTTGCGTCTTTTGCAAAAACTTGCGAACCTGTTTGAAGAAGAAAAATCAGAGTTGTAATTGTTGCTATTAATAACTTTAATAATCGATTCTTTTTAAACATATATAAATACCCTAAAAATAAATTTTGCTAGCTTTTAATTTAATCTTGCTTTTTGCGCTTAAATCCATAACCCGCTAAACCTGCTGCAGTTAAGAAGCTGACAGCTCCCAAGAAAGGCATGTAAACAGAATTTTCTTCACCTGTAACTGGCAAGACTGCTTGGCTGACAGCTGCTGGTTCAGACGCTTTAGGTGTGTAGCGAACATGGATTGATTCAGATGTTTTCGGTGTATTTGGTTTAGCAGGATCTTCTGGATCATTTGGTTTTGGTGTCCTTGTTCGAACGGTATTAGAACCATAAGTAACACCATTAACAATATTGACATAAGTGTTCTCAAATTCACCAGCAGCAATACGTTTCATCTGGATAAAGCTTTCTGCTTGGAAGCCAGAAGTCAAAGCAACAGAACGCAGAAAGTCTTCCTTAAAGGCAATTGTAATAATGCCGTTGTCTATATCAACATCTGCTGTCGTATAAGCTGTCAAGTCTGTACCTGCTTTAAGAACTGTACCATCTTTCAGAGTGATGTCAATCTTAGCAAATACTTTATACTGACCGGTGTAGGCATCGCCTGACTGATCATAATCATCACGGAAAGTATATTCATACAAATCCTCAGAATGATCGCTCGGAATGATACCACCAATCAAACGATAGTTAAAGACTTGGTTGAGCGCTACGGTCTGGCCGTCAATGTTGGTGGTATCGGCTGGATCTAGGGTCAAGGTGACGTCCTTCTTAGGATCAATCTTAGGTACATTGTTGACAACGATGTCAGTCGCATAGCCATTACCAAAGTCAATTTGGTAGGCTTTGTTCTCATACTGACCGCCGGTCTTACCCATCTCGGCTTTAACGGTCATTGGCGTCACAATGGTCAGATCAATCCCTTTAACCACATAGGCATCATAGAAGGCCTGCGGATCATCGGCTGTGAAGAGCTGGAAGGCGCCTTTTGGTGTGATGTTAGCCTTTTGGAGCATAGTACGAACTTCTTCTGGGGCAGTATCAAGACTGATATAATCAGTGACACTGATCCCTGTTACAGCCTTTCCGTTAGCATCTACGATTTTGACCAATTCTGGGCGCAAGGTCAAAGCTTCTTCTGGGTAATCATCCAGATAGAAGAATCCTTTTTGGATGGTATCTGGGGAAGACTTATCTCCCTTGTATTGATCCAGATCCCAAGACAGTTCATAGAAATTGGTTGAACCGGCGAGGACTGTCTTACCGTCAATGACTGTACCATTTTCATTTTTATTGACCTTGTGTGGTTTGATGTAGTTGTTATTTGGATTGTCTGGATCTTCTGGTTTACCTGGTGTTGTTACACGAACGATGTTTGATTTAATACCATAAGCATCATTGACCGTCAGGGTGAAGTTATTCTTATAGACAGCCCCATCATTCATCACCTGTCCTACAATAGTTGGAACTGGCGCAGTTACACTCTTGGTGTAGTCCTTGTTAAGCATAGCCAGAGTTTCAGCGGTGGCTGTAAAGGTTACCGTATGAGTCGCTTGATCATAGGCAACGTCAAAGTCTGGACTAGCTACCTTTGTCGCTTCGAGGTTGAACCGATAGCCGCTTGGAAGAGGATCAACCAAGACAAAGGAGGTGGTTTCCTCACGGTTGGCAGGCAGTTCAGCTGTCTTCAATTGGAACTTAACGGTTGACTGCTTAGCAACCAAGGTCTTATCAATATCAAGATTAGCCTTGTTTTTGATTTCCTTGCTTACACTCGGTTGTATTGCTAATTTATAGTAACGGTAGTGAACAGTTGGCACATTAATCGGATTAGGAACCTTCTCATAAATAGGTTCAACTGGTGGCGTTGGATTCGGTTCATAATTCGGTTCTTGTGGTTTGTTGGGTTCCGGCTGATCCGGTGTCCGAGTCGGTGGTGTTGGCTCCGGTTCGTATTTGGGTTCTACCGGTGCGGGCTCTGATGGCTTTTCTACTTCGTAGTTAGGTTCATCGGGTTTGTTTGGCTCCGGTTGATCCGGTGTCCGAGTCGGTGGTGTTGGCTCTGGATCGTATTTGGGTTCTACCGGTGCTGGTTCGGATGGCTTTTCTACTTCGTAGTTAGGTTCATCAGGTTTATTGGGCTCCGGCTGATCCGGTGTCCGAGTTGGTGGTGTTGGCTCTGGATCGTAGTTTGGTTCTATTGGTGCTGGTTCCAATTCCTTTTCAAGCTCGTAAACAGGTTCATTTGGCTTAGTTGGAGCAACTGGTGGCGTTGGCTCCATCGGTTTATTAGGAATGTCCTTGGCCTTTATCTTAGAATCAAAAGCGAACCAGATTCCCGAAGCGTTTTCGGCAGAAAGCGTAAATTTAACGTCAGGACCAGTTTGTTTACCAACAATAGCTCCATACCAATTCACTGGGGAATCCGTAGTATCCCACTCATTGCTTTCAAATCTCGATTGATTGGTCTTAGTATAGTTTGGAGTAGCGGCATATAAGCCATCCCCATTGTCTTTTACAGAAGAGCCGTTTATTTCAATGGCCGTTCCTGTATGATAATTAACCTTTTCAATTGCATTTATACCATTATACTGTGCCCAACCATGTCCTCTGTTAAGTGAAGAAAAATCTAGCAATGCACCCGTTGCATCGATTTGATTTCCATCTTCATCATAAAACTTAATTTCTACATCAATACTCTGCGAACCAAAGAACTCAAAATAATATATTGTTTGTGTGGGATCATCATATAGCATCGCAGGTATTTTATCGGCATTAAGACTGGTATCTTTTAGCGTATATATGAATTCTGCAGACGCAATCTTTTTACCATTTAGCTCTGAATTCTTTAGGTTGCTATACCGCGCAACAACAGGTTTACCTTTTGGTAAAAATACTCGCTTGCCCGGCCAATCTGCACTATCTTGAATTCCTCCTCTAAAGTGTTCATAGGCCACTCGTCTCTTTTCTGTATTAAATGGCGTATCTGCCTTAATATAGTCCATTTTATCTGCTTCGGCATAAAATTCGTCAGCATTATAGACTTTATCTCCCGATGTAATTTCGAGGGTAGCATTTTTTTCTTGCTCAAAAATAAAGGGTTGCGATTCTGGTGAAGGTAAATACCCATCCTCATTTTTGTGTTTTTCCAGCTCTGCCAAGGCAGACTTGTAAGCGACTAGGGCAGCTTCATAAGCTTTTAACTTGTTTTGATAGTCAGCAAAATCGGCTTGGTATTTAGCTAAGTCTTTTTCATATTTGGCTAATTTGGCTTCATAATCTGATTTTGCTTGTGCATTGCGCTGCTTAATAGCTGCATTTTCTGCTGCAATCGCTTGATTTTTGGCCGTATTTTCAGCAACAGCCTTGTCATAGGCAGCCTTTGCATCGGCATTGGCTTTTTTCACACGAGCTAATTCTTGCTCGTAGGCTGTCTTTTTAGCTTGATAATCCGCTTCATTATCCTTGTTCTTTTGTTGAACATCTGCTAAGTCGGCTTCATATTGCTTCAAGGCTGCTTCATACTTAGCTTTTGCATCCGCATTGCGCTGCTTAATAGCCTCATTTTCTGCTGCAATATCAGCATTTTTAGCCTTATTTTCAGCAACAGCCTTGTCATAAGCAGCCTTAGCATCGGCATTGGCTTTCTTCACACGAGCTAATTCTTGCTCATAAGCTGTCTTTTTAGCTTGATAGTCCGCTTCATTGTCTGCATTGTTTTTTTGAACATCAGCCAAATCTTTTTGATACTGGGCTAATTTGGCTTCATAATCTGCTTTGGCTTTAGCATTGCGCTGTTTAATAGCTTCGTTCGCTGCTGCAATCGCTTGATTTCTGGCTGTATTTTCAGCAACAGCTTTTTCATAGGCTGCTTTTGCATCCGCATTGGCTTTTTGCACACGAGCCAACTCAGTTTCGTAGGCTAATTTCTTAGCTTGATAATCCGCTTCATTGTCTGCATTGTTTTTTTGAACATCAGCCAAATCTTTTTGATACTGGGCTAGTTTTGCTTCATAATCTGCTTTGGCTTTAGCATTGGCTTCGTTGATTCTTGCAACTTCAGCGTTATGAGCAGCCAAATCTTTTTCATACTGTTCTTTTTTGGCCTGATTTTCAGCATTGATACGATCAGTCTCTGCTTGATTAGCAGCTACATCAGCCTTGTATTGATCAGTTGTTTTTTTGATTTCTTCTGCTTGTTTGGCATAATCGTCTTTAATTTCCGTCTCTTTTTGAGCTGCTTCTTCAGCGGTTTTTACTGTTCCTTTATCAACAGTTTCATCTTGAATAACGTTAACGCCAGCATTTTTAGCCTCTTCAGCCGCTTTATCAACATCTGTTGTTGGCACTTCAACTGGCAGTTTTCCCTCGATCTGACCTGCTTGAGCCTGACTATTTTCTGCTTGCGAGCTAGGATTAGCTTGCTTTTCTGGCAGGTTGGTTGCTGGATTTCCAGTCTCCGTACCTACTACCGCCGTTTCAACATCTGATGTTGAAGTCGTGGTTGTTTCTTCAGCAAGTACTCTTTGGCCTGCTACGGACACAATAATAGCAGTTCCCAAAAGGGTGCCACAGAGAGTCTTACTGATTTTACTTTTACGAAAGCCAAACGTTTCTTTGCGCTTCATCTCTACTCCTTATTATGTAGTATGTAGTTTTTAAGGTAACCTTATTTAAACAATTGTTACATTGATGCCATAGTATCATTTTATCGGGAACTAATCAACTATACTATATTATCATTATCATATGTTTTAATGATTCATCCGATAATGCTCATCTATCATTTTAAAAGAAGCTAGTTATTACTTACCAGCTAATCACTGATAGTCAAAAACACAAGCAAGTCTAAACCGGCAGACGCCAAAAGTAGGACTTACTTGTGTCTGTTAATTAAGATACTGAAGATTGTTAATAGAATTTATTACTAAGTATTTTTCTAATTCTTTTACTCTTCTTCTTTTCTTCGACCTTGGCTGCTCACCAAGCCAAGACTAACCAAAATCGCTCCAAGTCCCAAAATAGGCATATAACTATTATCTTGAGAGCCTGTCACTGGCAATTCTTGTGCTGGGTTTGCTTCCTTGGTCTTGTAAGTCACTGATGTCACAATACGGTTACCATCTTGAGTCGGAACCGGTGGTTGATTAGGATCTTTTGGATCCTCTGGCGTTGTTGTTGTTACTGTGTTTGAACTGTAAGTGATGCCATTGACAATATTGACATAAGTATTTTCAAAAGTACCAACGGCAATACGTTTCATCTGGATAAAGCTTTCTGCTTGGAAGCCAGAAGTCAAAGCAACAGAACGCAGGAAGTCTTCCTTAAAGGCAATTGTAATAATGCCATTATCTATATCAACATCTGCTGTCGTATAAGCTGTCAAGTCTGTACCTGCTTTAAGAACTGTACCATCTTTCAGAGTGATGTCAATCTTAGCAAATACTTTATATTGACCGGTGTAGGCATCACCTGACTGATCATAATCATCACGGAAAGTGTATTCATACAAATCCTCAGAATGATCGCCCGGAATAATACCACCAATCAAACGGTAATTAAAGACTTGGTTGAGTGAGATTGATTGGCCATCAACATTTGCTGTATCAGCAGGATCAAGTGTTAGAGTCACATCTTTTTTCGGATTAATCTTAGGTACATTGTTGACAACAAGGTCTGCTTCATAACCGTTACCGAAGTCAATCTGATAAGCCTTGTTTTCATATGAACCGCCTCTTTGTCCCATTTCTGCTTTAACAGTCATCGGCGTTGTAATTGTCAGGTTGATACCAGTGACAACATAAGTATCATAGAAGGCTTTAGGATCATCGGCTGTGAAGATTTGGAAAGCACCTTTTGGCTGAATCTTAGCCTTTTGCAGCATGCTGCGAACAGCTTCTGGTGCTGCTTCAAGGCTGGCATAAGCTGTATGGCTGACACCAGAAACGGCAGAGCCGTTAGCATCTACAATTTTGACCAATTCTGGACGTAAGGTTAAAGCTTCTTCTGGATAATCATCTACATAGAAGAATCCTTTTTGGATGGTATCAGCGGATGATTTATCACCCTTGTATTGATCCAAGTCCCAAGTCAACTCATAGTAATTGGTTGAACCTGCAAGGACTGTTTGACCGTTAATGACAACACCATCTTTATTTTTATTGACCTTATGCGGTTTGATGTAGTTATTATTTGGATTGTCTGGATCTTCTGGTTTACCTGGGGTTGTTACACGAACGATGTTTGATTTGATACCATAAGCATCATTGACAATCAGCGTGAAATTATTTCTGTAGGTTGCACCATCGTTCATAACCTGTCCAACAACAGTTGGGAATGGCGCCTTAACAGACTTGGTAAAGTCCTTGTTAAGCATAGCTAGAGTTTCAGCTGTTGCTGTGAAAGTCACGGTATTAGTCTTATCATCATAAGTAACATCAAATCCTAGACTTGCAGCCTTGGTAGCTTCCAGATCAATTTGATATCCCGTTGGAAGCGGATCAGATAGAACAAATGAAGTTGTTTCTTCACGACCAGCTGGCAAATCTGCTGTTTTGAGTTCAAATTTAACGATAGATTGTTTAGCCACCAAAGTCTTGTCAATATCAACATTATCTGAGTTTTTAATTTCTTTATTGATTTGTGGCTGAACAACAAAGTAAGCAAAGCGGAAGCGAACTGTCGGAGCTTTTGGATCATCTGGGAACCGTTTTAGAATCGGCTGCGTTGGTGGAGTCGGTTCTGGCTCATAATTTGGCTCTTGCGGTTTGTTTGGTTCCGGCTGATCTGGTGTCCGAGTCGGTGGTGTTGGCTCTGGATCATATTTGGGTTCTACCGGTGCTGGTTCCTGAGGCTGCTCTACTTCATAGTTAGGCTCATCCGGTTTGTTTGGCTCCGGTTGATCCGGCGTACGAGTCGGTGGTGTTGGCTCTGGATCGTATTTGGGTTCTACCGGTGCTGGTTCGGATGGCTTTTCTACTTCGTAGTTAGGCTCATCCGGCTTGTTTGGCTCCGGTTGATCCGGCGTACGAGTCGGCGGTGTTGGCTCTGGATCATAGTTTGGTTCTATTGGTGCTGGATCCAATTCCCTTTCAATCTCGTAAACAGGTTCTTCTGGTTTAGTAGGTTCTACTGGCGGTTCTGGATTTTCCTTGGTCACTTTAGGGACATTTACCGCACGGACTCTGCCGTTGAGAGAGTACCAGATATTTGGTTTTTTACCTGCTGTCTTTTCTGCATAACGTGGATCATTAGCATCAGGTTCACCTAGAACATCAGTTGAAGAAATTGTTCCCAGGGTAATCGTATTATTAGGACCAGACATTTTGATAGCTCCGGCACCGTACCATGAGTTAGGCGCTCCAGCTGAATCCCAACCAGAACCTTCTTCGCCGTTGCGTTTATACATGGTATGTTTAGAACCACCTACACCTTGTTTAAAGTTTTCTGATTCGGTCGCGTAAACCTTGCCATTATCTTCACCGACAGATGAGCCAGCAATTTTAACGAATTTACCAGTATAATCCTTGGCCATCTCAATGGAGTTAGCCTCACGGTTTAATGACGCTACTGAGAAGAGGGCATCATCAAAGTCAATCGGATTGCCGTCCTCATCATAGAAGGTGAATTCATTTTTGATGAAGAGGGAGGTGTGTGTCTCAATCTTGTTTTGGTCTTCGGTAGGTCCATCACCCATATAAGCTGAGGCAAAAACACCCAGAGTTGGATCAGTAAAGATTCCCAACCAGACATTACCGCTTGGATTTTGGAAAGTCGAGGCTGGGTCAACTGTATACTTGAAAACTACCTTAGAAATTTTCTTACCATTGTAGTAAGAATTTTTAAGATTCGTATAGGTAGCTGTTGCACTTTGACCACGTTTCAGAAGGACAGAAGCCCATTTAACTTCTTCTTTACCATTAATGATGGTTTCCCAGTCCGATTTGTCATCAATATTACCGTAAAGTTCCATCTTATCAGTGACATCATCTGCTTGCTCTAGCTTAGTGACATCAAGTCTGTCCAGATAGAGTTGCTTATTTTTATAGTAAGAAGTGTTTTCCAAAGACTCATCCAAAGCTTTGGACTTGAGGAATGATCCTTCTGTGGTAACAGATAACTGAGCATTGGGCTCAAGATCATAGACCAAGCTTTGAGCAGATGGTTCTGTCAAGTTACCATCTTCGTTCTTATGCTTCTCAAGTTCTTCAAGAGCTTTTTTAATTCGCTCTTGTTCCTCTTCGTATTCCCGTTTTTTGATAGGATACTCAGCCAAATCTTTTTGATATTTAGCTAAATCTTTTTCATATTTAGCTAATTTGGCTTCATAATCTGATTTTGCCTGTGCATTACGCTGCTTAATAGCTGCATTTTCTGCTGCAATCTCAGCATTTTTAGCCTTGTTGTCCTTAACAGCTTGGTCATAGGCTGCCTTGGCATCCGCATTGGCTTTTTTCACACGAGCTAATTCTTGCTCGTAGGCTGCCTTTTTAGCTTGATAATCCGCTTCATTATCCTTGTTCTTTTGTTGAACATCTGCTAAGTCGGCTTCATATTGCTTCATATCAGCTTCATATTTAGCTTTGGCAGCCGCATTGCGCTGTCTGATAGCTTCATTATCTGCTGCAATCTCAGCATTTTTAGCCTTGTTGTCCTTAACAGCTTGGTCATAAGCTGCTTTTGCATCCGCATTGGCTTTTTTCACACGGGCCAATTCAGTTTCATAGGCCAATTTCTTAGCTTGATAGTCAGCTTCATTGTCTGCATTGTTCTTTTGAATAGCAGCCAAATCTTTTTCATACTGGGCTAATTTGGCTTCATAGTCTGCTTTGGCTTTAGCATTGCGCTGTTTAATAGCTTCGTTCGCTGCTGCAATCGCTTGATTTCTGGCTGTATTTTCAGCAACAGCTTTTTCATAGGCTGCTTTTGCATCGGCATTGGCTTTTTGCACACGGGCCAATTCAGTTTCGTAGGCTAATTTCTTAGCTTGATAGTCCGCTTCATTGTCTGCATTGTTCTTTTGAACATCAGCCAAATCTTTTTGATACTGGGCCAACTTTGCTTCATAATCTGCTTTGGCTTTAGCATTGGCTTCGTTGATTCTTGCAACTTCAGCGTTATGAGCAGCTAGATCTTTTTCATACTTTTCCTGAAGAGCTTTATTTTCTGCATCAATTTTTTCAACTTCTGCCTTATGCTCATCAACTTTTTGTTTGTAATCTTCAGTTGTTTTCTTAATTTCTTCGGTCTGTTTAGCATAGTCAGCTGTAATCTCAGCTTGCTTTGCAGCTGCTTCATCAGAGGTCTGAACGGTCCCTTTGTCCACACCGTTATCCTGTTCAACAGTCACACCTGCTTGGTAGGCCTCTTTAACCGCTTGTTCCAACTCTGTTGCTGGAACATAGACCTGTATTTCTCCTTCGGTTTGTCCTGCTTGTGCTTGGTTTTGTTCAGCTGCTTGACTGGCAGGTCCTTGAGCTTCTGATAAATTTGTTGCAGGATTTTCTGTTCTTTGAATAGCTTCAGTTTCAACATTACTGTTTGTTTCTGTTACTTCATCAGCTGAAGAGTGCTGACCAACAAAAGATACAAGAGCAACAGTTCCTAAAACAGCTCCACATAATGTTTTACTAATTTTACTCTTACGAAAACCAAAAGTTTTCTTAAATTTCATCTCTATTCCTCTTCTAGTTGTAATAAAAATTACATTTTTGTAACATACAACGAATATAATTGTACCATTATTATTTGAAGTGTCAAGCTTTTTGCTCATTTTTTTACTAATTAGTACTATAATCTCAAAAAATCGCTTAACTGTCCTGTTTTACGCTATATGTTTAAATGCAAGATCAAGACTTTTTGAATCTGTATAAACACCTGTCCAATTCCATTTCTAGTAAAAGTAGGAAACTTTTTTTATTTTAATTTGTATGATAATGCTTTTTTAACATCATTAGTTAATGATAAGGTAGCGGTGAATGTCGTTGTATTATGATACCTAGCTGATCCATTAGTGGCCTTCTACTTCTTTTCTTACCTTCTATCAAAGAATATCATCCTAGTCGTTGTTGTAACTAAACAGAAATATAATTTAATATAACTTTAACAAAAATTTGAAATGTAACTCGCCCTATCTAAAAAACGAGCTCTGCTGAACTCGTTTTTCAAGACACATCAGTGTCCCTTTTTCTTCTGACGGCGCTTTTCCTGCCTTTGCCGATACCTAAGTTCTTTGACCGCTTCACGTTCCTGTTTACTTTGAGAACTACGCTCTTTTTTCAGGCTGTCGTGAATTTTCTGCATAGCCAGTTGCGCTTTGGTCGAAACAATCGGTCTTCTTTTGGCCTTATTAATTTCTCGCTGCATGCGCTTAGGATTGCTTTTCTTTGGCGAAAGAGCTGAGCTGCCTGCCTCAATATGTGTGTCAATATGAGCATACCTGCTCTGCCATTTCCCCAAATCTCCATAAATAAAAGCAAGGACATCCTCATCTTTGGGTTCCTTACCAAAGACATAGCGAAAGGCCTTATACCGACCCTTGGCATCAGTATATTCTACCAAGGCTGCCCAAAAGGCACCGTCAAAATAAACTGTCATTTTCATGCCAGTCCCTCCAAACTAAGAAACAAGGAAATTTAACCCTTGTTCAATGATAACTATTTGGTATGGGACGACCTTGGAGGGAAGGTTACTGACATCTAATGATGCTTGCAGACTACCAACTGCAATGTGTTTTTATACCACTTCTATTGTAGCAAAAACAGAGTAGAAGCAAAAGTTTCTCACTTAAGTATCTACATTTTCTATCAGAGAAATCTAGGAAAGGCTAAACAAATCCGCAATTTTCTGCCAGAAAACTGAAAAAAAGCCGAACACAGCCAGCTTTTTTTCTTTATTGCTTAACGATTCTTCAGCATTTTACAGTTTTTATGAAAATTTCCTGTAAATTTCAGGACTGCTATAGCTGTTTAGTCCGGTAAAAAACGCCTAACCTCCTCAGTAAAATCAGGATGTCTTTGTACAACAATTTGCGAGAAATCTGCCATAATATCTGATAAGGTAATACTTGCCATTACTTTTTCAGCTGCTTCTTGTATTTCTTGATATCTGGCAGTTAAAACCTCCTGAATGCTACCACCAATAATACAGTTAGCATTAGTATTTTTGTCTACTTGCAGCAGGGTCTTTTCGACAGGCAGACTCGCAAAAATATCTAATAGGGTGATATCTGAGATATCTTTTGCTAATCGTGGTTGTGCCTTACCACGCTGACTGATAATCAAACCAGCCCTTCTTAAATTACCCATGATTTTACGAACATTAGAAGCATTGGTTCTGATGCTGGAGGCAATCATTTCACTTTTTAAAAAATCAGGATTATTGGTACAGGCCACATAAACCATGATATGAATGGCATCACTAAATTGTACGGACTGTTTCATTTTCACTCTTTTCTTAATTGATTTTCACTATTATATTACAAAAGACAACAACATTTTTATTCCAACCAACAGTCACTTAAAAAACGGCAACTCTAAAGACCGTACTTTTATACTCTTCAAAAATCAAAACTATAGGTTCTTGCCTTCACTTTGCCGTATTCTGGTATAGCCTGCAACTCGTCGCCTAATCTATTTTTGATTTTTATTGAGTATTACTGCTCTTATTACATTTTTATTTTTGAAGAAATATGAAGGAGTGGATGCTCCTTCAAAAATTCTAGAAAAACTTTAAGAGGCCTGAATGAGGAAAACTTTAGAAATCAGGCCTCTTAAAAATTCAACAGTTCAACTATTCCTTTCACAGAAATTATGAAGCAGAAAGATATCTGATAGGACAGCTTATTTTTTACATCTTTTCTTCCAATTCAACATCCGGGTATTTATCCGCAAACCAGCGCAGGGCAAAGTCGTTTTCAAAGAGGAAAACAGGCTGATCAAAACGATCACGCGCTAAGATATTGCGGCTGGAGGACATGCGCTCATCAAGGTCTTCTTCTTTAATCCAGCGGACAGTCTTTTTGCCCATTGAAGTCATGACAACTTCTGCATTGTATTCATTCTCCATGCGGTGTTTAAAAACTTCAAACTGCAATTGACCAACAGCTCCTAGCATGTATTCACCCGTTTGATAATTTGTATAGAGCTGGATAGCTCCTTCTTGTACCAGCTGTTCAATGCCTTTATGGAAAGACTTTTGCTTCATGACATTTTTAGCAGCCACCTTCATAAATAATTCTGGAGTAAAGGTTGGCAGGGGTTCGAACTCAAATTTGTTCTTGCCGACTGTGAGCGTATCTCCGACCTGATAGGTTCCTGTATCATAAACCCCGATAATATCTCCAGCAACAGCATTGGTGACATTTTCCCGGCTTTCAGCCATGAACTGGGTGACGTTTGACAGTTTGACACTCTTTTTGGTTCTTGCAAGGTTGACTGACATTCCACGTTCGAATTCACCCGATACAATACGGACAAAGGCAATCCGGTCACGGTGTCTAGGGTCCATATTGGCTTGAATTTTGAAGACAAAGCCAGAAAAATCTTTGTTAAGCGGATCAACCGTCTGGCCATCAGCCGTCTGATGTCCATGCGGTTCTGGCGCAAATTCCAAGAAGGAGTCCAAGAACGTCTGAACGCCGAAATTAGTCAGGGCAGAGCCAAAGAAGACGGGCGTCAGTTCTCCTTTTAGAATAGCTTCTTTTGAAAATTCATTGCCGGCTTCCTGCAGCAATTCGACATCTTCTAAGACCTGCTCATAAAAAGGATTGTTGGCAAAAAGTTCTGCACCTTTAGCAAAATCCGCAAAACGCTCATCACCCTTATAGAGCTCCAAACGTTTATTATACAAGTCATAGAGGCCTTCAAAAGATTTTCCCATGCCAATTGGCCAATTCATCGGATAAGAAGCAATCCCCAGCACCTCTTCGAGCTCTTCCAGAAGATCCAGCGGTTCCCGGCCATCACGGTCTAATTTGTTCATAAAGGTAAAGACTGGGATTCCGCGATGTTTAACGACCTCAAATAGTTTTTTGGTCTGTGCTTCAATCCCCTTAGCCGAGTCCACAACCATGACTGCGGCATCCACTGCCATGAGGGTTCGGTAGGTGTCTTCTGAAAAGTCTTCGTGCCCTGGTGTATCAAGGATATTAACACGCTTGCCCGCATAATCAAATTGCATAACAGATGAGGTCACAGAAATACCGCGCTGCTTTTCAATGTCCATCCAGTCTGATTTAGCAAAGGTGCCTGTTTTTTTCCCTTTGACTGTTCCTGCTTCACGGATTTCGCCGCCAAAATAGAGCAGCTGCTCAGTAATGGTCGTCTTTCCGGCATCCGGGTGACTGATTATAGCAAAAGTGCGGCGTTTTTTAATTTCGTCTTGTAAAGTCATAAGTCCTCTTTTTAGTTTATCATACACATTTTTTGATGCTTGTCAGGCATTGATTTGTTCAATGATGAATCCTGAAATTTTTAGCATATCAGCCTTATTAGTATACTGAATTTTCAGCTTTTTTTCAATCATCTTCAAACCTTCTGCTGCTATAAAAAACAGAAGGACATCTTTAACGGACTCTTCTGTCTATAAATTCTTTAAAGAACAAATTTTCTTTCTTTCACTCTTTTGAAAATTTCATCAATCAGCAGCAGCATGGCTATTAAAACCATGGAAACGGCCAAATACTTCATCCATAAAGCACTTTGAGTGATAAAAGGGGTATAGCGCAGAATTCCATAGTTGCCGCCAGTTACTTTATTGACAAGAACCAAAAAAAGATTGAGGCTCAATGTATAAGCAATAATGCTATATCGGCTAAGAAGACGACTTTCATAATGGTTAAGCAGATAAACCAAGCCATTAACCAATAGGGCATAATGGCCGATAATAAACGAAAAAGCAGTAATATGAGGGAAATTGTAGGCATCCATGATAGGATAACCTAAAGCAAAAATAGCTCCGCTTGCCCCCATCAAGGCAAAATACTGCTTTAGCTTGGTCCCGTCAGGCAGCAGTAAAAGAGCAAACATAGCCAGACGACAGTGATAGAGCGGCAGACTATTAGAAATGGGAATAGCTGCAAACCCATACCAAGTATAGAGCGCCACCAACTGAAAAGCCTGAAAGAGCTTAAAGGTCTTAACATAAATAGGATTTTGGTAATACTTAACAGAAGTATAAATCAGTAAAAGCAAGACAGCCATCATCACAAGATACCATAAAAGAGAAATCTCGGGCGGCTGAGTCTGCTGGGAAGTTAAAAATGCCTTCATCATAAACTTTCTTTTAATTTTATACATTTGAACTTACTCTTTAGCTTTCTGCCTAATTCAGATCTTGAATTTCTTCCGTGCTATACGATGTTTGATCAGGAACTGCAAAATAGTTAAACAGTAAAATTGTACAAATACCAAGACTGACACCATAATCTTCGACCATTGCTATCAGAAAAGCTGATAAAATCAAGATAAAATGGTAAAGGGTAAATCGTTTCTTTAAAGTCTGCAGGGCAATCATAATTGGAAACAAAAGATAAACCAGTATTCCTTGACGCATAAGAGAATCAACATAGTAATTCTCATTAAAGATTCTGCTGCCATTTGCATAGTGCAGATCTGGAACCCGTCTAGGTAAAAGTTTAAAGCCGTAAGCCTTGATATAGGCATGAGCATTTCTCGGACGGCCGGACAATATTGAATTTAAAAAATCAAAAACAGCCGACTTAGACTGGTAAAAATAGGAAATTAGAGTACCAAGCACAAAGACCGTAACAATTGATTGAAAGACAAATTTTCCTGATATCTTGTAAGCCAGCAACTGCTTTTTAAACAAGGAGGTAACCAAGATAAGTGCAAAAATAAGAAGGCCTGTCCTTGAATCTGTAATTGAAAAAACCAGAAGGCCTAAGACAATCAGCCATAGAACCTCAGATACCGGCACTATCTTTTTACGCATGAGCGAAAAATCATAAAACAAACTTATGATAAACATACTCAAGGAATTGGGATGTATAAAACCATAAGAATGGCGAACCAGATGCTTGTCAGGCCTATAAAGGGTAACATCTGGTATTTTGCCACTGATGTAAAACAGTAAAATTCCAATAGCTAAAAGAATTTTAGCATAAAAAATAATCGCAACAAGATTGGGCTGCTTGGGATCAACCGAAACGGACAGCAAGAAAAAAGACAGCAGGGAAAAATCCGGAGCAAAATCTATCAAATAAAACTCAGAAGGCAGTAAGACCAAACAGATAGCTACTGCAATTATGGCAAATAAGTTTTCCTTTGACCATTTATGCAAATAAAGATGCCAGATAAAGGTCACAAGGCTCAGCAACAGAGAAAACAAAGTAAATTCTACATAAGTATCATCTACCATATAACGTTTAAAAGAATATGTATAAACGACAGCTATAAGTGCAATCGTATAAAAACACTGGTAAACCTTATTTTTATTTTCTAAGAAAAAGCGCCACTGTTCTTTTATTAAATTCATTTTTTTCTCCAAAAATATTTATCAAACTAGACTACTGTCTGATAATTAAATTAAGACAGCAGTTCACCTGCCTCCAAAAACGTTACGACCTTGCCTAAATTCATTGAATTTGACCCTTTAAGCAAGATTTGATCCTCAGGCTGCAAGACTTCTTTAATCCGTTTGAGCAGCTCTTCAAATTGATCCTGATCTTTTGTCTTTTTGAAATAGTAAACCTTGCCCAGCGGAAATATCTGACTGGCTAACTGGGCCAAATCAGCAATATCGTCCCCGTAAAAAATCACAGTATCCAAAACATCAGGACTTAAACTGGTAATCAGATTGGTATGCATCTGAACAGAATCCGGCCCCAACTCTTTCATGTCTGCCAGAACGGCAATTTTTTTACCGCCTTCATTACTTGGAATGGCCGAAAAAGTTTCCAAAATCAAACGCATGGCCGTCGGATTGGCATTGTAGACATCTGAAAGAATGTCTGCCCCATTGACAGCTTTTTTCCACTCAGTACGGTTGTGGGTCAGCTGAAGTTCAGACAAGGCAGCAATAATCTTTTTTTCCGACACATTCAGCAGCTTGCCTACATAAGCAGCAATCATAGCATTGGCAGCATTGTACTTGCCAGTAACAGGCAAGGTAACCCTCTGCTCCAAAAAGTTAGTGCTAAAGGTTAGAAAATCTTTGTGCTCTTCTAATTCTGTCACATAAATATCTGCGTCAGAGCCAAAACGAATAACCTTTTGATTATCCGGCAGAAATTGATTGATAATCTTGTCAGCCGGTGCAATCAAAATACCATGGCCGTCCATTCCTTGCGTAATCTGCATTTTTCCTTGGGCAATCTTTTCCCGGCTGCCGAAGAATTCTAAGTGCGCCTCACCAATCAGTGTCACCACAGCGATGTGCGGATGAGCTAGATTAGATAAGAGCGCAATATCACCAAGGTGATCCTGTCCCATTTCAAGAACAATTTTTTCAGTATCATCCGGCATATGCAAAACCGTATAAGGAAGGCCAATTTCGTTATTGTAATTACCTTGGGTCTTATAAGTTTTATAGGTACTGGCCAAAATATCTGCAATCATGTCCTTGGTCGTTGTCTTGCCGTTTGAACCTGTCACAGCAATCACATCAACACGCATTTTTTTCAGGTAATACTGAGCCAAATCCTGAAAAGCTTTTAAGCAGTCATCAACCAAAATGTAGGGGTTTGTACCAGCTAAGTCTTGTTCTGAAAAAACAGCAGCTGCGCCGTTTGCAAAGGCTATGTCAATAAAATCATGGCCATCACGCGCACCCTTAAGCGGTAAAAAAAGATCGCCTGACACAATTTTCCGGCTGTCAAATTCAATCTGATGAAGATCAAGATCTTCAAAATGGGTCACATCATTTTTGGCACCAACAGCTTTGGCTGCCTCATATAAACTTAATTTCATTCATAAATCCTTTTTAGGAAAACTCTAATTTAATTTAAAATCACTATGCCCATTATACCATAAATACTAGCCAACAAATATCTTTGTGGTATAATATTGTATTATCCACTAATTAGGTGATTGTTCATTGCCTAGATGGCAATGTTTTTCAGCCAATCTAAAAAACAAGAATCAACTTTTGTTTCTGGATTTTTTGGCTGAGATATCACTTTCTGACTGGATAAAAAAGCAAAGTTAATTTGCACAGAGTAGATGATTTGCGTCAAGTGTGTGTGAATGGGATGTTGTCACACAACGAAGCTAACGCGCGGTAAATCATTGCATCCGCTGTTTTCAAGTTTACTTGATGAACAGCTCCATTTATATTAAGGAGCAACTATGTTATCATTTTTCAAACTTCCCCAATTAACTGTTCAACGTCTGGTCACCCTTGCTATGGCCATTGCCTTGTCCTTTATCATTGGGAAACTATCCATTCCCATTATTCCTCAGCAGCTGGTAGTCAGCCTGACCTTCATTCCCAATACTATTATCGGAATGATTGCTGGACCTATTTGGAGTTTCATAACTCTAGGGCTGCTTGACATTGTGGACACTCTCTCAGGCAATGCCGGTAATTTTATCATTTGGTGGACTCTTGTAGAAGCCTTCCAAGGACTGCTGTATGGACTTTTTTTCTATGGAAAATCCTTAAGCTGGACTTGTCGGAAAGACTGGCTTCATGTCAGTTTAGCAACGACTGTCATTATGCTTGTCGGAAGCTTCATTTTTACACCATTGCTCATCCAAATTTACTACGGTGTACCCATTATTGCTCAGTTTATCGCTGGCCGCTGGTTAAAAATCTTTGAGATTCCCATTCGTGTCCTTGTGATTATGACCATTATTCCGCAGCTGCAGCGAATTCCTGAATTACAAAAACTAATTCATAAAACATAACCATAAAAATAAAAATCAGAGAACCATCCCATCTCTGATTTTTTATTATAGCCGATTAAATTAAATGACTTTCTCGTTTGGCAAACATTTCTTTTGCCAGCTGGACTAGTGTTTCAATTAATTCCGGATAAGTAAGTCCCATATTTTCCCAAAGCAAAGGGTACATGGACCACTGGGTGAAGCCAGGCATGGTATTTAGTTCATTGAGAAAAATATCTCCCTCAGCTGTCAAAAAGAAGTCACAGCGCGATAAACCGCAGCCTCCCAAAGTTCTGAAAGCTGTCGCAGCGTATGAGCGCATTTTTGCGGCCGTACTGTCATCAACCGTAGCTGGAATAGCCATGGTAATTTTATTATCAATATACTTAGCTTCATAATCATAAAAAGCGACATCTTTGACCACTTCTCCAGGCAAGGTTGTCTGAACGTCCTTATTTCCTAGAATGCCGACTTCGATTTCACGCGCATTGACACCTTGTTCAATTAAAATGCGGCTGTCATATTTCAAAGCAAGTTCAATTGCTGCTCTCAGCTCTGCTTGATGACTGGCCTTAGAAATACCTACGCTTGAGCCCATATTAGCCGGCTTGACAAACACTGGATAAGTCAGTTTAGCTTCGGCTTCAGCCAGTTTAGCTTCTAAGTCTTCCCCTTCAATAAAGGTCACATAGGCCACCTGAGGAATAGAGACATTTTCTAAAACTTGCTTGGTAGTGATCTTGTCCATGGCTACGCTAGAAGCCAACACATTGGTACCCACATAAGGCATTTTTAAAACTTCCAAGAAACCTTGAACCGAGCCATCTTCTCCCATCGGTCCATGAAGGACAGGAAAAACGACAGCTCCTTCTTCATAAATATCACTAGGCTTGATTTTCTGAGAAAGAACAAGAGTGTCGTTGGTCATTAATTTTTCCGAATCTGAAGGCTGACTGCTAAATTCCTGAGTCTTTATAAAATCACCTTTTTGGGTGATGAAATAAGTCTTGACCAAGAATTTATCATAATTCACTGCCCGCATGACACTCTCAGCTGAGAGAACCGAGACATCACGCTCAGCAGAACGGCCACCATATAACAAAATCAGTGTTTCTTTTGACATAAACTACCTTTTCTATTTTTCTCATTTTTCATTTATCATATCATAAAAAAAGAACCTTTTCAAAAAATATTGAAAAGGTTCTTTTTAACAATTAACCAAGCAAAAAGGTGCAGCGTCTGCCGGAAAAAAGCACTACTATAATTCTGTTCTGTTTTCGATGGCACGCAGGAGAGTTACTTCGTCAGCGTATTCAATATCAGAACCGACTGCCAGCCCGCGGGCCAGCCGTGTGACCTTGATTCCAGCTGGTTTTAGCACTCTGGAAATATACATAGCCGTTGCTTCCCCATCTGCTGTTGCATTGGTTGCGATAATAACTTCAGTAATGTCACTATTGTCTCGCAGGCGCGTCAAAAGGCTTTTTAAATTAATATCATCCGGACCAATACCGTTCATGGGAGAGATGAGACCATGCAAAACATGATAGAGGCCATGATATTCCTGAATTTTTTCCATAGCCGACACATCCTTGCTGTCTTCCACCACGAGAATGGTCGAATTATCCCTGCTGTCATCTGTACAAATGCTGCAAGGATCATCATCGGTCAGATTGCCACAAACTGAACAATAAGTCAGCTCCCGCTTAGCAGCCAGAAGATTTTTGGCAAAGTCATTAACATCTTCATCGCTCATGCCAATTGTGTAGAAGGCTAGACGTGTCGCCGTTTTAATCCCAATTCCGGGAAGCTTGGTAAAGCTTTCAATCAATTTAGCTATGGGAGTTGGGTAAAGCATTCTTTTTCCTCACTGTTTCATCGGATTCATTTTTTGGTAAAGGTTGATAATATCGCGGGTAATGGCATGGCTGGTTGTCCCGTGCAAGTCCGTTTCATGCGGCAGAACGACAGCTACAGCAACCTGCGGATTATTGCTGGGAGCATAGGCGACAACATTCAGATTAGACGTGTAAACAGATTTGCCGTCTTCACCAGTGACATAAGCTTCGGCCGTTCCGGTTTTAGCAGAAATAGGAACACTGGCACCTTTAGCAAGAGTTTTCCCTGTCGCATAGCTGCCGCCATTAACAACATTGTAGAAACCATCCTTGATGATAGCCATATTATCACTGGAAATTGGTACCTCATTTAAGACCTTGGTATCAACAGACTGGACTAATTTGCCTAAGCCACCAGTCTTGTTGTTATCATAAATTCCTTCCACCAAATGGGGAGCAATGCGCTTGCCGCCATTGGCAACAGTAGCAGCATACTGAGCCAGCTGCATGGCTGTATAGTTGTCAAACTGACCAAATGATTCTGTCAGGACATTGGCAACATCAAATTTATCCGGTGTGTAGCCTTTCGATTCTCCTGGAAGATCAATCTCAGTTGCCACACCAAGACCATACTGGGCATAGGTTGCCCGCAATTTTTCCATGGCACTCTCATAGCCATCTGTTGACAGTGTCATACCGCTTCGGTAATCCTGTCCCATTAGTTTTAAGGCTAACTGAACCATGTAAGTATTAGACGAATATTCTAAAGACTGGCTGGCTGTCAAAGGAATGGAACCATTGGTAAACCACGATTTAATAGGCTCAGAACCTGCAAACTGAATGGCTTGGTCATTGAGCACCTGATTGCCAGATAAAACACCGTTTTCCCAGCCAGAAGTCAAAGTAGCACCCTTGACAACAGAACCAGGAGTGAAAACTTCGGTAATGGTACCTAGCGCATTAGAGGAAACCTCTCCTGATTTGAGATCATGCTCAAGGCCTGCCATGGACAAGACAGCGCCTGTATTGGGATTTAAGACAACAGCATAAACACCTTCAGAATACTTGGTATTCCCAGCAGCTAATTCTGATTTAAAGTATTGGCTGAGAATCTGCTCAACACCCTTTTGGAATTCCAAATCAATAGTCAGTTTCAAATTCTTACCCTTGGTTCCCTTGGCTGTTGTCTTATTGCTGATAATCTTGCCTTCCTTGTTAACCTTAATAGACTGAACTGTCCGGCTGCCTTGCAGATAATCTTCATATTGCTTTTCCAGATAGGAGGTGCCGACACGGTCATTCAGCGAATAACCTTTTTTAACGTAGTCACTGGCTTCCTCGGCAGGCAGGCCTGTTTTCTGGCTGGACACCTTACCGATAATGGAGGTAATGGAATTTTTATCGGCCTTACGTTCCCAGTCTGTCTTAACCGAAATACCATCCAAATCTGACTTGTTGGTTGCCAGTACGGCAATCTGTTCGGCAGTCAAATCTCCCGTTGTCAAAGAAGCCGTGTTAAAGACCGATGTCGCATTCATCTGGCTAAAAATATAAATAATCTTTTTTTCGTCTTCAGAATACCTAATAGCACTATCCGGCACTGCCTTGACAGCATTAGCATAAACATCTGACTCTTTCAAATTATTGCCGAAATTATCATATTTTTTCTTATCAGGCAGCTTTTTTACCACTTTCTGATAGGTCTTTGGATCTGCCAGATAGTAATCTTTCATCTGACGCTTAGTTACCTTACTTTCTGTAAGGGTGACCATATCTGCCAGCTTTTGCGCATTCTTTTTAATATCCTCAGCAGTCATCGTATTGCTTCTTGTAAAAGCAACCACTTCCTTAACCTCATTTTCCGCTAGCGGAACACCCTTGGCATCATAAATCTGTCCCCGAGGACTGGAAGTTTTTATCGTATAATTCGTTGATTCCGTTAATTTGGCCTTGTAAAATTTAGCATCATAAATTTGCATCTGTGCCAATCTCAGCAGTAAAATCGTAAACAGAGCTACAATGAAGAAAAATAGGAGATTGATTCTGTTAGAGATAAGAACAAAAGTTCTGGACTGATTCTTCTTTGGTTTCTTTAGTTTGCCTACCATTTTTCCTCCTATTTTCATGAAACTACGTCTTTTATTTTATCATAATTTAAGTAAAAACTTGTGACATTTTCTTCAATTCTAGACAAAATTAAAAGTTCCTGCAAAGAAAAAGCAAGGCAAAGCTTCATGCTAAAGTGTTTTAACAGCTGTCTTATTTTTACAAAAACTTAAGCCTTCTACTACAGAAAATGAGATTGGAACATAAGTCCAATCTCACTCTTTATTATGCAAGCTCAAAAGCTTATTCTCCGAGGTAGTACTCAGCAGTAACATTCAATTTGTCATCAAATTCAAATACCAACGGTGGGAAATTAGGAATTTCAACACCCATGATTTCGTCATCTGACAATTGTTTGATATGTTTTACAAGAGCGCGGATAGAGTTACCGTGTGCACCCACAAAAACATTTTTACCATCTTTAAGAGCTGGAGCAATCTTGTCTTCCCAGAATGGAAGAGCGCGTTCCAAAGTTACTTTTAAGTTTTCAGCATCTGGAACAACAGTGTCATCAAGATTAGCATAACGGCGGTCAGTATGTGCAGAGTATTGATCGTCTTTAGCCATAGCTGGTGGCAAAACATCGTAAGAACGACGCCAGATATGAACTTGTTCATCACCAAATTGTTCAGCAGCTTCAGCCTTGTTTTTACCAGTCAAACCACCGTAGTGACGTTCATTCAAGCGCCATGATTTTTCAACAGGCACCCAAAGCTGATCAGAATATTCAAGAGCCAAATTAGTTGTTTTGATAGCTCGTGTCAAAACTGATGTGAAAGCAATATCAAATTCAATGCCTGCTTCTTTAATCAATTTACCAGCATCAATAGCTTGCTGTGTTCCCTTATCTGAAAGATCAACATCAGCCCAGCCAGTAAAAAGGTTAGCCTTGTTCCATTCTGATTCACCATGACGAGCAAATACTAATTTTACCATTAAAGTTCTCCTTTGTTCTTGACCGAATGTCAAATAGTTTACTGTTTTATTTTACAAAAATATCGTGAAAAAATCTACTATATTTTCTAAAAAGATTTGAAAATCCCTTGATTCTGTTACGAATGTCTTAAGGGCCATAAAATATTCTCAAACAGGCTTGCAGCTGCGCATATCTAGTGTTACAATAGAAAAAATTTAACTTTTTGGAGGTCACATGGTTTCAACTCACACAAAAATCGGCACCTTTACTTTTGACAACTGTCTCATGAATGCGGCCGGTGTCTATTGCATGACGCGTAAAGAATTAGACGCTATTGAACAATCTGCGGCAGGGTCATTTGTGACTAAGACCGGCACCCTTGAAGAGCGTGCAGGCAATCCTGAACCGCGTTACGCCGATACGGTTCTAGGTTCTATCAACTCAATGGGGCTTCCCAATAAAGGATTCCAATATTATCTGGACTATGTCATTGAACTGCAAAATCAGCCAGGCAGCAAGAACCACTTCCTCTCGCTCGTTGGTATGTCGCCGGAAGAGACCCATACGATTTTAAAAGAGGTTGAAGCCAGCAGCTACCAAGGTCTAGTCGAACTCAATCTTTCCTGCCCAAATGTTCCTGGCAAACCGCAGATTGCCTATGATTTTGAAACAACCGACCAAATTCTTGCAGAAGTTTTTTCATACTTCACCAAGCCTCTCGGTGTCAAGCTGCCGCCTTATTTTGATATTGTGCATTTTGATCAGGCAGCTGCGATTTTCAATAAATACCCTCTCACTTTTGTCAACTGCATTAACTCTATCGGCAATGGATTAGTCATCGAGGACGAAACAGTCGTTATTAAACCCAAAAACGGCTTTGGCGGTATTGGTGGTGACTATGTTAAGCCAACAGCTCTGGCCAACGTTCACGCTTTTTACAAGCGCCTCAATCCATCTATTCAAATTATCGGAACAGGCGGTGTCAAAACAGGCCGCGATGCTTTTGAACATATTCTCTGTGGTGCCAGCATGATTCAAATCGGAACAGCCCTCCACCAAGAAGGTCCTCAGGTTTTTGAACGTATTACCAGAGAACTTAAAGACATCATGGCAGCCAAAGGCTATGAAAGCTTAGAAGATTTCCGCGGCAAGCTAAATTATATTGACTAATAATTGACTTTCTTAACTCTCAGATTCTTCAGTAATCAGAATCTGAGAGTTTTTCTTGCTTTTTTTAGCCCTAGTTTTGTTATAATGAAGGCAAGAAGCAAAAAAGGAGGTTTAAAATGTCACTACTATTGTCACCTGCTCAAGTCGCAGGACTTTCTCTTAAAAACCGAGTGGTTATGCCGCCAATGTGCATGTACGCTGTTGAAAAAGAAGACGGAAAAGTCACACCTTTTCACCATGCACATTATGGAGCACGTGCCATTGGCCAAGTTGGTCTGATTATTTTAGAGGCGACAGCCGTAGAACCAGATGGCCGTTTAACAAATAATGATTTAGGTATCTGGAGTGATGACCATATTGCGGGGCTGAAGTCTTTGGTAGATGAGCTGCATGCTTTTGGTGCCAAAGTCGGTGTTCAGTTGGGCCATGGCGGTCGAAAAGCTGCTAATGCTATAGACAGGATCGCACCGAGTGCCCTTGCTTACAACCAAGATTATGGAGTTCCGCGCGAAATGACAGTTGCAGATATCAAACGGGTTCAAAACTCTTTTGCAGCAGCAGCTAAGCGCGCCCAAGAAGCTGGCTTTGACTTGATTGAACTCCACGGAGCTCACGGCTATCTCATCAATCAATTCCTTGAGCCCTTAACCAATCATCGCAAGGACAGTTACGGCGGCAGTCTGGAAAACCGCTACCGCTTTGTTCAGGAAATGCTTCCTCACATTAAAGCTAATTTTAGTGGTTCTGTCTGGATCCGCCTGTCCTTGACCGCTTATGATGACAGCGGTATACAAAATACAATTGAGGACTGGCAAAATATCGGACGCTGGCTGGAACGTGACGGTATCGACTGTATTGATGTTTCAACTGGCGGGCTGCTCGATATCCGTCCAAACATTCCCGTTTACGGCGGCTATCAGGCACCTTACACCAGCCGCATGAAAGAAGCTGTTTCCATTCCTGCTACTGCTGTCGGTTTGCTAAATTCTCCAGAATTAGATGAATACCTCTTGCAAACCCAACAGGCTGACCTGATTGAAATCGGTCGGGGCCTGATTCGAAATGTTAATTGGCTGGCAGACGCTGCAGCGATTTTACACGACCACCAGTTTAAGGTTTACAATAATTCCTATGAACGCGGACAGGTCAAATAAAGTGAAAAGCACCTACAGTTATTTTTCTGTGGGTGCTTTCTTTTATGAAAAATCGTCTTTACTGTCCTTGACCGTCTCAGACTGATGCTGCGCTTTTAAGTCAGGAGCCTTCATTGTTTTGCTGACAAAAATAACACTGATCATTTTGGCAAATGAAAATACAATAAGAAAAACGAGAAACAATTTTTCCATAACAGATTTTTCTCCTTTAGTTACAGTACATGCAAGGAATGACTCTTCTAGATTTCTTCAAACGCAGACAGCAGCAAATCATCTGGTTTGTTTAAATTTTTATGTCTTTTTCTCTCTTTTTTGGCATTCCGGACAAAGGCCATATATCAGAAGCTGTGCTCTGGTAATCTCATAACCGGTTTGCTCCTTAGCTTCTTCTTTAATAGGAGAAATATCAGCATCTACAAAATCCGTAATCTTACCGCAGGACTCACAAACAATATGCAGGTGCTCATCACCCATAAAATCAAAATAGGCCGTATTATCATTACTGAGTTTGAGCTCCGCAACAAGGCCTTCGTCTATCAAGACTTTGAGATTGTTATATACGGTCGCTAAACTCATGCTGGGATACTGAGGAAGAAGATCACGATAAATCTGCTCTGCACTTGGGTGATGGTGAGCATTAATCATATAAGCAATAACTGCCTTACGGGTTTCCGTAATACGAATATGCTTTTCTTTGAGGTGTGCCAGCACATGATTATAGGCAGCCTGTTTTGGGTCATTATCATAAAAATGCAGCGCCATTCTTAGTCCCGGCTCCTTTCTATTTATCTTTTTCTATTATACACTATTTTTGTGAGAAGAAGAGACAAGAAGGCTTAAATGACAAGGGATACTGAATTTTTGTTCGGAAATGCACTTTTTACACAAAAAAGCCTGTCGCACAAGCCGAAAAGCTTGCTATGACAGGCTTTAAAAATAATAATTATTTTACAGCGTCTTTAAGAGCTTTACCAGCTTTGAATGCTGGAACTTTAGAAGCTTTGATTTCGATTTCTTCACCTGTTTGAGGGTTGCGACCTTTGCGTGCTGCACGTTCGCGAACTTCAAAGTTACCAAAACCGATAAGTTGCACTTTTTCACCTTTTGCAAGGTATTCAGATACTGCTGAAAAGACAGCGTCAACTGCTGCAGCTGAATCTTTCTTAGTCAATTCAGTAGCTTCTGCCACTTTTGCAATTAAATCTTGTTTGTTAGCCATTTAACAAATCCTCCAATAATTTTATAAGCCTTGTAGGCTTTAACAGATTCTATCATACCTAAAAAACTTATATAGGTCAAGTATTTAATGCTCTTTTAACGGTTTTTCTTTAAAATATCAAAGTTAATTTCATCAGTTGCTAAATTGATAGCCGTTGATTTTAGATAAAGGCCGCTATCATTGTCAATATTTTGCAAATTGATGTTAACAACAGACTTTTGGGGAAGAATTTCAACAAATTTCGGCAGCTTGTAGCTGGATCTGATGTAGCTGAGCACTTCTGCTTCTGGTAGAGGCAGATTTCCTGCCGACAATGAGGTTACTTTAAGCTGAACAGCTCCACTTTTTAGGTGGTAAGGCTCAAAGTAAATATAGAGTGGAACTTCAGCCCCCAAAAGTTTGTAGGTTCCTTGAAATTCAATATTTGTTGATGTTAAACGGACACTATAGTTCAGATCCTTAGACTGATAGTCATTTAAATAGCTAGTCAGCGTCTGGTTAAGTTCGTCCTTAGTTGTTGTAATTGTCCCAACTTTAACCGGATTTGTCACTGTCTGAGCACTTTTTGTATCATTAGGGGAACCTCCCAATACTCGACTGATAATAACTCCCCAAAAAGCAATGTTGAGGGCTAATAAAAGCAAGAAGCCCCACTTCCACCAATTTTGTTTAGTTCCAATTCTTTTTTGTTTCACTGATTTTCTCCATTACTGCTTTTGACATAATCTGATATCCGATATTGTTAGGATGGAAACGATCACCATCAGATAAGACATTATTGGTCACTTTACTAGAATCATCACTGTCTGAAGCTTCAACAGCAGCTTGATTGTTGTCAAGCCCCTTATAAAGCAAATCGTTGATAGGCACAAAATAAACGTTCCTGTATTCTGTCGTGACTTTCTGCGTTCCCTCATTCCAGTTGTCAATAATATCCTGCATCTGCGTTAGGTCTGGAAAATTTAAATAATAAGGATTGTAGATACCAACCACATAAATAGGCAGATGTTTATTATTTTGTCTGGCTAGCTCAATAATTTTTCTAAGATTTTTTTGATAGAGCTTAGCCGGTTTTGTGAAAGAGGAGACTTTTAAGTTGGCCAAATCCTTTCGGATAACTGCCAATACATCATTACCACCGACTGTCAACGTCATCAAATTAGCGTTTGTAAGACTTTTTTGAATCTTTTTTCCCTGAGACATCCGCGTTAGAATCTGCTGGCTAGTATTGCCTGAAACCCCATAATTATTGCTGGATACTTCATAACGATAGCTCGTTTGCAGCTCCTGGGACAGCAGTGGAATGAAACCACCCTGCTCAGTTGTATCGCCAACACCTTCTGTCAAGGAATCACCGATAGCTACATAATTAAAAGCCCTTGATTTTTTTACAGAGGATCTATGCCCTAGATGTTTAACAGCAGGATCTTTTGCCGGAATCAAAAAGTAAAACAGCAGACTGAAAACAAGAAGGCTTGCAAGAAAAAAAGCAAGTCCTTGAGAGAATCTCTTATTCATAGTGCACCATCACCGCAAAAGCCCCTTCTCCTGTATGAGTTTGAATGACCGAACCTGTTTCCAAAACAGCAATTTCTTTTTCAACATGAGCCTTTAGTTTGTCTTTGAGACTGTTGGCAAGTTCAGCAGTTCCTGAATAAGAAATACCAATCTCAGCAATTTTTCGGTCTTTAATGTGAACAATGAAACTATCCAGCCATTTATTAAAGGTCTTATTGCCCCGTCCTTTAGCAACTGGATTCAAGGCATGATTTTTTAATTCCATGACAACTCTGATATTAAGCAGAGAACTAAGGAGTCCTGTCACACGGCCAATACGACCGCCTTTAACGAGATTTTCCAAGGTAGATACACCAATGAAAAGCTCTGTTTTCTTTTTGACTTCTTCGACCTTGGTCAAAACTTCTTCCAGACTGCTTCCTGCTTTGGCTGCTTGAGCAGCGGCAACTACTTGGAATTTCATAGCCTGATCTGTAAAAGCAGAGTCTAATACCGTGACATTTGCTCCAGCAATATTAGCTCCCTGACGTGAAGCCTCAACTGTCCCTGATAAGGCATGGGTAATATGGATGGCAACAATCTGCTCTGCTCCTTCTTTAAGAAGGCGTTCATAAGTTTCCGCAAACAAGCCAACTGGCGGCTGGCTGGTCTTAGGAAGCGCCTTGCTGTTTTTAGCCAGAGCGCGAAACTTGCCTTCTTCCTTAAGATTATCATCGGAATAAACAACACCATCTACCATAACCGTTAGAGGAACCACAGTAATATCTAATTCTTTAACCAGATTTGGTTCAATGGTAATCGAAGAATCAGTGACAATTTTTATCTTGCTCATTTTCTATCCTGTTTCATTAGCTTTCTAATTTTATAGTATCGTTTTTATTATACCAAATAATCATCTTTAAGGGAATTTTTATGAAAGAAATTCATGCAATATTTCAAGGTCTTGAAGCATTTAACAAGCAATTCTTTCTATAAATATTA
This sequence comes from Streptococcus orisasini, assembly GCF_001431045.1. GTDB lineage: Bacteria > Bacillota > Bacilli > Lactobacillales > Streptococcaceae > Streptococcus > Streptococcus orisasini. The sequence continues at coordinate 6,995 of NZ_BCLE01000025.1, read as the reverse complement.
AGAAGACGTCAAAAATACCCCTAAAGCTAATGGTTAAGTGCAGCTTTAGAGGTATCATTGGTGATTTTTAGTCATTATTTTTTCAGCAGTTCTTTGGCCTGTTGACGAGCAGCTGGAGTGATATTGTCCCCTGCCAGCATTTTGGCAATTTCTTCAACTCGTTCATCTGGAGTTAGGAGACGGACAGTAGAAACGGTAGAGTCCTCGCTGCTTTTCTTTTCAATGAAATATTGATAATCACTGACAGCAATAACCTGCGGCAAGTGCGAAATAGCCAAAACCTGTCCATGGCTGCCAATCTTGTAGATTTTTTGGGCGATAGCCTGTGCTACACGGCCTGAAACTCCTGTATCAACCTCATCAAAAACAATACTGGTCTTATCTTCACGGCGGGAGAAAGCTGATTTAATGGCCAGCATCAAGCGAGAAAGTTCTCCTCCAGAAGCGACTTTAACCAAGGGCTTAAAACCTTCTCCTGGATTAGCTGAAATATAAAATTCAATGATTTCATTTCCTTCGCGGTTAAATTTTCCCTTTGAAAAGACGACTTTGAAATCAGCTTTATCCATGTAAAGATCCTTTAATTCCTGCTTGATTTCTTTAGATAGATAATCTGCAATATCTCGGCGTTTCTGACTGAGCTCTGCTGCCTTGGCCACTAAAGACTGTTCTAATGATTTTAAATCCTTTTCAATATCATCAACGAACAGATCATTTCCTGTCAAGTGATTGTATTCCTTGGTGATATTAGCAAAATAGTCTAAAACATCATCCACAGAACCACCATATTTGCGGGTAATCGTATTGATGGTATCCAGCCGCGCTTCAATTCCAGCCAAAGCATTGACATCGAAATCTAAATCATCTAAGATATCGCCCAAGCGCCTGGTCACATCTTCCAAAACATAGTAAGACTCGGTGAGACTGTCAGATAGTTCTTTGTAGTCAGTATCGTATTCTTCCAAACTTTGCAAATCATTCATAGCAGAACGGACATTGGCTAGGCTTGAGAAATCATCATTATCCAGCAGAACATAGGCATTAGTCAGGGTATCAACAATGAGCTTATGATTCATGAGCTTATCCCGCTCTTTTTGCAGTTTTTGATCTTCACCAGATTTGAGAGCTGCTGCTTCAATTTCAGCTATCTGATACTCCAGCATTTCAATTCGTGCTTGGTGTTCTTGTTCGTTTTTCCTCTTGTCCAAAACACGTTTGCGCAGACTTTTATAACGATCAAATAAATCTTGATAGGTCTCTTTGACTGCCTGAAAAGCCTCATCTCCAAATGCATCTAACAGCTGAATATGCTTTTGCGGACGCATGAGCTCTTCTTGATCATGCTGGCCGTGAATATCAACCAAATACTGGCCTACTGCACGCAAAGTGCTCAAATTGACCATTTGACCGTTGATACGGCTAATACTGCGGCCATTTTGCAAAATCTCCCGACGGATAATCAATTCATCAGAATACTCTATTCCATTTTCTTGCAAAAGCTGCTCCAAAAACGGATTGGCATCAATGGAGAAAAAGCCCTCAATCTCTGCCTTAGTGCTGCCATGACGAATAACTTCCGTGTTAGCTCTGCTGCCCAGCATCATATTCATGGCATCAATAATAATGGATTTTCCTGCGCCTGTTTCACCGGTTAGAACGGTCATCCCCTTCTCAAAGCTGAGTGAGATTTCTTTAATAATGGCAAAGTTTTTTATAGCAATTTCTAAAAGCATACTCACTCCTTTTTTCGTCTAATTCATCCAGGAATTAATCTCCCGACGAATACTAGCACTGTCCTTAGGACTTTTGGCAATTAATAGCAGGCTGTCATCATCAGCAATCAGACTGAAAATAAGCCCCTTAAACTGCTGCAGCAAAAAACGCTTAAGCAGATAGCTGGTACCTGGAACAACATCAATATGAAGGTAATTTTCTAAACCGACTGCTGGCTCTGAAATGGATTTTATGGAACTTTCTTCTGGCTTAGGAACAGACGTTTCTTTTCTGCCAGTTCCTTTAGACAGTCCATAAACATAACGGCCGTTTGAAGCCGGCACTTTGATAATTCCTACTTCATTAATATCGCGGGAAATAGTTGCCTGAGTTGCCTGCAACCCCTCTTTTTTCAATAATCCAACCAGTTCGTTTTGAGTTTCAATATCATTTTCTAAAACAATTTTTTTAATTAATTCTAAACGTTCACGCTTTTTCATCTTTTTTAAATTCCTCGTGTGCTTGGTTAACAAGAGCCTCAATGCTTGATGCCGCCTTGTTTTCAGGATGGTTTGATTTTTCTAAATGGGCTAAAAATTCAATATTGCCATGTCCCCCTTGAATGGGTGAAAAATCTAGATTCCTGACGGTAAATCCATACTCTGTCGCAAATGCTGGTACCTTTTCTAAGACATTTTTATGAATTTTTTTGTCCTTGACAATTCCATGCTTGCCAATCTGTTCGCGCCCCGCCTCAAATTGCGGCTTGATTAAGGCAACAACCTGCCCGCCATCTGCTAAAATACTGGCTAAGGCTGGTAATATCAAGGACAGGGAAATGAAACTGACATCAATGGAAGCAAAAGCCGGCTGCCCCTGCTTAAAATCCTTGGGTTCTGCATAGCGAAAATTATACTGCTCCATGCTCAGCACGCGCTCATCCTGACGCAGCTTCCAAACCAATTGATTAGTGCCAACATCAACAGCATAAACAAGCTTGGCACCATTTTGCAGCATAACATCTGTAAATCCTCCTGTCGAGGCACCAATATCAAGGGTTATCAGATTGTCCACTGAAAGCGAAAAAACATTTAAGGCTTTTTCCAATTTTAGTCCGCCGCGGCTGACATATTTTAACTTTTCGCCCTTTAATTTTAATTCGACAGCTGCATCAATTTTTTCACCAGGTTTATCATAACGTTCCCCATTGATGACATTGACAACCAAACCAGCCATAACTCCTCGTTTAGCCTGTTCTCTGGTAGCAAAAAGTCCCTGTTTATAGGCCAGAACATCCACTCTTTCCTTAGGCATGGAGACGCAACCTTTCTATTATCGTTTTAATTCCATCAGCATTAAACTGCAACTCTGCAGTTAATTCTTGAAAAATAGCCTGGGCTTGATTAAGAGCATCTTCTAAAATATCGTAAGACTTATCCAGTCCCAAAAGACTGGGATAGGTTGATTTTTCAGCAGCCAAATCCTTTTGCGGTGTTTTGCCTATTTCAGCAAATTCTGCTGTTACATCCAAAATATCATCACGTACCTGAAAGGCTAGGCCAACCAATTCTCCTGCTCGACGAAGTTGACTAATAGCTTTTTCCGGCAGCTCTGCTACAATGCCCGCAGCTACAAAAGGAAAGGTTAAGAGTTTCCCTGTCTTATTGGCATGAATCTTGGCTAAATCAGTCAAATCCAGCTGAACGTGTTCGCCCTTAATATCCAGCATCTGACCGCCCACCATACCATAGGTGCCTGAAGCGTCTGATAATTCGGCTACCAAGCGTATTTTGATCTTATCTGCTAAGTCAGCCTTGGCCAGCAAACCAAAAGGGTCCAGAAAAAGACTGTCGCCCGCTAGAATCGCTGTTGCTTCGTCAAATTTTTTATGATTGGTCAGCTGTCCCCGCCTGTAATCATCATTATCCATAGCAGGCAGATCATCATGAATGAGGCTGCCCGTGTGAATCATCTCCAAACTTGCCGCCACTTGATAGTGAGCTGCTGTTAAGTTCAAACCAAAGCCTTGCAGAATCTCCAAAAACAGCAAAGGTCTAATCCGCTTGCCGCCTGCATGAATGGAGTACAAGACAGCATCAATAAGATCTTTGGAGACAGCCTCTTGAGCATAGTAGTCCTGCAGCGCTTGGTCAATTTTTTTAATCTTCTTATCCACAGTTAGTCCATTTCCGCTTCGCTGCCATCAGCTTGCATAACCTTTACCAAGGTCTTTTCAGCTGATTCCAATGTTTTTTGCAAATCCTTAGAAAGCACCATGCCCTTTTGAAATTCAGCAATGGCTTCTTCCAGAGGGACATCACCGTTTTCGAGTTTCCCAACAATCTCCTCTAATTCCTGTAAATTTTCTTCAAATGTTTTCTTCTTGTTCGACATTTTCTACCTCCACTTGAACGTGTCCGTCCTTCATTGCCAGACTGAGATGATCTCCTTTTTTAAGGTCTTTAGCTGACTGAATAATCTGATCGTCCTTTTGGACAATAGCATAGCCCCGTGCAACAATTCGCTTTGTATCCAGAGACAGCAGCGCATCCTGTGCCTTTTCAAAGCGGGCTAATTTACTGTCATACTGGCTAGTCATGTGGCTTAGGAGCAGACGCTGAGTTTGTTTTAATTGTTCTTGGTATCGTTTGATTGTTCCTGACAGATCAAGAGACAGCAAACGCTGCCTTAAAAGCTTTTCTTCTCGGTCGTGGACATCGTAAGTCTGCTGTACTTTGGTTAGCAAGCGTGTCTTCAGATGATCCAGCTTTTGAACATAAGCATCATAGAGCCTTTCCGGCTGCCTGAAAATAACAGAATGCTGCAGTTTCTTCAGCTGTTCATCCTTTTGCCGAATCAAGCGCATAACAGCCTGATAAGAGCGCATCTGCCTTTCCTGAAGAAAGGCCAGCAAATCGGCCTTGGTCACAGGTGTTGCCAATTCAGCTGCTGCCGTTGGTGTTGCTGCTCTGCGATCTGCCGTAAAATCGGCCAAGGTTGTATCTGTTTCATGCCCGACACTGGAAATAATTGGCAGCTGTGAATCAAAAATAGCCTGCACCACCATTTCCTCATTGAAGGCCCAGAGATCTTCAATGGATCCACCGCCACGGCCGACAATGAGCAGGTCTAAATCATCACGCTCATTAGCCAAACGAATCTTGTCAGCCACTTCCTGCGCAGCTCCCTCGCCCTGTACCTTGGTTGGAAAAAGCAAGATATTAACTCCGGGGAATCGGCGCGAGACTGTGGTGATAATATCTCTGATAACTGCACCGCTAGGACTGGTGACAACACCAATCTTTTTGACAAAACGCGGCAGAAGCTGCTTATGACGCTCATCAAAATAACCGGCCTCAGCCAGCTTTTTCTTGAGCTGTTCAAACTGAACCGCCAAGGCACCAACGCCATCTGGCTCTGCTTTTTCAATGATGATGGAATACGAGCCCGATGGCTCATAAAGTTGCACGCGGCCAATGACATTAATCTTCATGCCTTCTTCCAGCTCAAAACCAAGTTTTTGGTAAATACCGCTCCACATGGTCGCCTGAATGACAGCTTTTTCATCTTTGAGCGAAAAATACTGATGTTTAGGCCGTTTTCTAAAATTGGAAACCTGACCTGTCAGATAAACCCGCTCCAAATAAGGATCACGGTCAAATTTCAGCTTCAAATATTTAGTCAAAGATGACACCGATAAATATTCAGCCATGTAACTCCTTTCCTAGGATATCAGGTCTTGGATCTGCCTCAGCTATCCAAACTGCATAGTAATACAATTATAGCAAAAAATACAGAATTTAGCAGACCTTAGACAGGAAAAAAGCTGCCCTAAAAACACTGGGGCAGCTCTGTGTATATATGTGCATATAAAAATTATTTTGCTGATAAGAACCAACTGAAATTTTATGGCTATCCTTGTTTCTTAATTGTCAGCTTCTGACAAATTGCGCTTGAAAATAGAAAAGAATACGTTTACAATATAAGATAGAATAGAAATGGATGGTTATATGGAAAAAGTTATTATTTTTGATATGGACGGTGTTATTGTTGACTCAGAATACACCTTTTTTGAAACTAAAACACAGATACTGCGCGATGAAGGGATTGACGTAGATGAATCTCATCAGTATCAATACATGGGAACTACTTTTGAATTCATGTGGCAGCAAATGAAAGATGAATTTAACCTGCCAAAATCAGTGGCCGAATACATAGCCGACATGAATGCGCGTCGGGATGCCTTGATGGCACGGGACGGAGTAAGGCCCATCAAAGGTGTTAAAGACTTAATCCACTGGCTCAAAGACCATGGCTACCGCTTAGCAGTAGCATCTTCTTCTCCCTTGCAAGAGATTAAACGCGCTTTAACAGAACTTGAACTGGCAGACTGCTTTGATTATATGGTAACTAGCGAAGAGGTCCCTCATTCAAAACCGGCTCCAGATGTTTTCTTATACGCCGCCCAGCTCTTACAGGCTCAACCGACTGACTGTATTGTCATAGAAGACACCAAAAACGGCACCCGCGCTGCTAAAGCTGCGAATATGTATTGTTTTGGTTTTGCCAATCCAGACTACCCCGCTCAGGATCTAAGCGCAGCTGATCAACTAATTACAGACTACAATGACCTTTACCAGTATCTGAAAGACTAGGATCTTGGCTGCAGTATTTTCACTGTGACAGAGAATCCTCGCTCATTTCTTTCATCCACTTTGGCAGTTCTTTGCTGATCCTTGTGGGTAAAACAACATAAGCCTTTTGTGCCAAAGCTTGGGCAATAGCAGAGTGAAGGTAGGCGGCCGCTGCAGTTGTTTCAAAAAGATCCGATTTAAATTGGGCGGCAAAACCTGCTATCATGCCAGCCAGAGTATCTCCCATGCCGCCAGTCGCTTGATAGGGACCGCCGACGCGAAGCTCTCCGACACGATTGCCTTGATAAATTTTAGTGCGATGCGATTTGGCAACCAGAATGGTTCCTTTGGGAAAATGAGCCAGCGCTGCCTGTGTTGCTTTTTTCGTTTGCTCTGAAATTACAAGACCAGACAGCCTTTCCCATTCTTTTTGATGAGGAGTGAGAATAATGTTCTTAGTTGGCCATTGAATGCTGGCTTTTTTGGCCAGCAGGTTTAGAGCTGACCCATCTATAATCAGAGTTTGCTTGGGCTTGACAGTCTTCCACACCGCATCAAAAGTCTTTTGAGCTAATTCATCTTCAGCCAAGCCTGGTCCAATAAGAATAACATCAGCCGCAGCTGTCAGTTCTGACAGGCGGTTTTTTT
>NZ_BCLE01000024.1 GCF_001431045.1 Streptococcus orisasini | reverse complement strand
CTTCAGGCAGCTGGCTGTGAAGGGCTGTGATATTGTCTTTGTGGGTAGCAACTGTCACCAAGCCTGCTCCGCTATTAACACAGGCCAAAGCAGCCATAATAATTGCACCGCCGTAAGGATAGTTACCGCCAATTAAAAGAACACGCCCAAAAGTCCCCTTGTGACTTTCAAGAGGACGCGGCTGAATAATTTTTTGAGCTAAAACTTCATCAATAATCATTTGATCACACTTCTTAAAGCTGCTTGGTAGGTTTGTTCCAAAAGCATAGTGATGGTCATAGGACCAACTCCTCCCGGAACAGGGGTAATGAGGCTTGCGACTGTGGCAACTTCGTCAAATTTGACATCGCCAATCAATTTGCCATTATCATCACGGTTCATACCAACATCAATAACAACAGCACCCTCCTTGACAAAGTCTTTAGTCACAAAGTGTCCTTGACCAATGGCAACAATGAGCACATCTGCACGCTTGCAGACATCAGCCAAGTGACGTGTTCTAGAATGTGTCAGGGTGACTGTCGCATTTTTGTCCAAAAGCAGCTGAGCCATGGGCTTGCCGACAATGTTCGAACGGCCGATAATAACCGCATGTTTGCCTTCTAAATTGACCTCATAGGCACTCAGCATTTCCATAATACCAGCAGGAGTACAAGGCACCATCATAGGACGGCCACTCCACAAATGGCCAGTATTCATGGGATGAAAACCATCTACGTCCTTGTTAGGGTCAATCGTTAAAATAATTTTCTTATCATTGATGTGAGCTGGCAGTGGCAATTGTACCAGAATCCCATGAAAGGAAGGATCTTGATTATAGCTTTTAATAACCTCAATCAATTCTTCTTCACTAATGGCCTCAGACAGGCGTACTGTTTCACTTTTAAAACCAGCCTTGATTGCTGAGCGCTCTTTATTGCGAACATAAACCTGACTAGCCGGATTGTCACCTACCAAAATAACGGCTAAACCTGGAACAATTCCATATTCAGCCTTGAGCCGTTCAACTTTCTCAGCCAACTGTCCTTGCATTTTCTGCGCTAGAGCTTTACCATCAATTAATTTCTCTGTCATATCTTGCTTCTCTCTAATATATAATATCTCTTATTATATCAAAAAGGGAGTGAGAAAGAAGCCAAAAGTTCCAAATTTTGCTTCTCACCCCTCCCTTATTTTTAGATGGTGACTTGAAATGGTCTAAGCCCAAACTATTTACTCAGACTAAATTTTTATTGTTTTTCTAAATACTTTTTTACTGGTTTCTTTTGGCCTGTTTCATCTCATCTTTAATAGGACAGGAACAGTTGCAATCACCGCAGGAACCTTTTTGTTTAATATAATGACGAATTCCAAGCAAAACAGCCAAAATAATCAGACTGGCAATAATAATTGTAGACATCTCTTACAACCTCCTATTTTACCCTTCCTGAGTCAGAGAAAGATTATCCAAAGTGATGACCTCTTCCTTAATCTGCCGTGGCCTTCTTCCAATAAAGTAGAGCATACCCATCAGAATTACAAC
>NZ_BCLE01000023.1 GCF_001431045.1 Streptococcus orisasini | reverse complement strand
AGCCACTCCCGTCCAAAAGGAGAAAGGCTTGCCGTAAAAAAGGACCAAACCAAGCTGATACATCACCAGACTGACAACATAAGCTAGCCCTGTTTGAAAAGCAATGGCTGCTAAAGTCCATTTAAGGTTACCCATTTCCCGCTTAATGGCTCCGATAGCAGCAAAACACGGTGCACAGAGCAGATTAAAAGTTAAAAAGGAATAGGCCGCTAAGGCTGTATAATCTCCCTGAAGGCTAGCCCACAGCGAATGCGTTGTTTCTGTCGCATTGGGATTGTGGTAAAGAATACCAAAGGTCGCCACGACCGTTTCCTTGGCAGCAAGACCGGTAATAGCCGCCACAGTTGCCTTCCAGTTGCCAAAACCAAGCGGGGTAAAAATCCAAGCCAGTAAGTGACCAAGTCCAGCCAAAATACTGTTTTCTGTATCAACAGCCTGAAGGGCAAAGTTATAAGAACTCATAAACCAGATTAAAACGGTTAAGCTGAAAATAATGGTTCCTGCACGCTTGACAAAGCTCATAGCCTTACCAAAAGCATAGCGCAAGACAGCATCAGCCTTAGGCAGATGGTAGCTTGGCAATTCCATGATGAAAGGGCTGGTATAGCCGCCAAGAAAGCTTGTTTTCTTAAGCGCAATTCCCGATAAAATAATAGCAATCATTCCCATGAAATAGGCACTAGGAGCTACCCATGGATTATGCGGGAAAAAAGCTCCTGCAATCAAGGCAATGATGGACAGCTTGGCCGAACAAGGCATAAAGGTTGTCGTCATGATGGTGATACGCCGGTCGCGTTCATTTTGAATCGTCCGGCTGGCCATAATTCCCGGAACACCGCAACCTGTCGAAATTAGCATAGGAATAAAAGATTTACCTGAAAGCCCGAAACGTCTGAAAATCCGGTCCATGACAAAGGCAATCCGGCTCATATAGCCAATATCTTCCAAAATTCCCAAGCAAACAAAGAGAACAAAAATCTGCGGCAAAAAGCCAAGAACCGTTCCAACACCAGCCACAATACCATCAATGATCAGCGACTGCAGCCAGGCCTCTACTTTTAAACTCTCCAAAATTCCTGTTACAAAATCAGGAACATATTTGCCAAAAAGGACATCATTAACCCAATCGGTACCGATAGTTCCTACTGTTTGAATGGACAGATAATAAACCAAAAACATAACAGCCGCAAAAATAGGCAGGGCTAAAATACGATTGGTCACAATTTTATCAATCTTGTCAGATACAGACATCTTAAAGTCACTGCCCTGACTTTGTGCCATTTGACTGACACGCTCAATAAAAGCATAGCGCTGATTGATGACAATTGATTCAGAATCTTCTGTAAAGACTTCTTCTGTAATTTGAATAATGTCTTGAATTTCTTTCTTTTGAAAAGCAGATAAATTCAACTCTTCTTCAACCAAACGGTCGCGTTCAAATAATTTTATAGCGTAGAAGCGCTGAGAGCGCTCTGGAACCGTCTGACCAAGAATTTCTATAATCTGAGCAATAGCTGCTTCAAACTTAGCATCATAAATCGGATACTGAACGCTGTCAATACTGGCTTTAGTTGTTTGGCTGGCTTTTTTTACAGCCTTGTCAATTCCAATATTTTTCAAAGCACTAGTGGCAACAACTGGAACTCCCATCTGGTAAGCCAGCTTTTCAGCACTGATGGTTTTCCCTTGACTTTTGAGAACGTCACTCATATTGAGAGCAATCGTTACAGGAATACCTGTTTCAATCAGCTGAGTGGTCAAGTACAAATTTCTTTCCAAGTTGGTCGCATCAACCACATTTAAAATGGAATCCACATGATTACTGAGCAGATAATCACGCGCCACCTTCTCTTCAGGACTGTAAGGAGACATGGAATAAATCCCCGGCAGGTCCTGCACATTGACTCCCTTTAGCTTTCTGACCTGTCCGCTTTTACGCTCAACAGTTACACCGGGCCAGTTGCCGACACGCTGGCTGGTCCCAGTCAGTAAATTAAAAAGACTGGTTTTCCCGCTGTTAGGATTTCCGATCAAAGCAATTTCTGTCATTTTTTCCTACCTATCTATTTTTACAACACTAATCATCTGTGCTTCAGATTTTCTAAGAGTCAGTTCATAGCCACGCAGACTAATCTCTATCGGATCCCCTAAAGGAGCTACCTTACGAAGATAAACCTTGGTATGACGTGTCAATCCCATATCCATCAAGCGACGTTTAGCCTCATTGATAGCAAATATATTATCAATATAAGCAAATTCTCCTACTGGCAGCTCTGATAAAGGAAGCGTCTGTACAGCCTCCTGATGCTCACTAACATCGATCTTAGCTAAGATGGAATCATCAAAAGCAAGACGACTTGATTTCAACATAATAATAGCGCTGGACTTTGTCTTTGAGACTATCTCAACACGACAACCAACCTTCAGACCCAGATTGGAAAGGTGCCTCACACTATCTTCTGGTAAATTAATACTAACAATTTTATAGGGAGTATTTATCTTTGCTTCTTGTAAAATCAATGCCGCACCCTCCTCTTTTATGGGTTAGTTTAAAATTTTTCTGACCCCATTATAGCACATAAGCTGCCTTCCCTTCAGCAGTTTTGACAGATTAGAATCATTCCAAAAACCTTGATTTTATAGAAACAAGTCTTTTGATTGGGACAAAAAATAAGTCCAACAATGGTGAAAGGAAAACTTTCTGTGACCTTTCAATAAAAATCAAGAATAGACTAAGCAACGAGCTGAAAGCTGTACTAGGATAAGGCAAAGCGATGGCAACGACATTTTGGTTTTTGAAGAATATAAAAAATGTTACAACTTCAACAAAAAGAGGTACAAATAGCCATCATAGCTGCTTGCACCTTCTTTTACACATATTTACAGCGTCAAGATATAAGCTTCAATCGCTTTTATTACAAGACTTTTCCTAAAAAGTCCTTGGTTCTTTCTTCCTTGGTATTTTCAAAGACTTCTTCAGGTGTGCCTTCTTCAACAATGACACCGTCATCCATAAAGATGACACGGTCGGCTACTTCTCGTGCAAAGCCCATTTCATGGGTCACAATCGCCATGGTCATCCCTGATTTGGCCAAATCCTGCATGACACCTAGTACTTCTCCAACCATTTCCGGGTCAAGAGCGGAAGTCGGTTCATCAAATAAAAGAACGTCCGGGTCCATAGCCAAACCGCGTGCAATCGCAATACGCTGCTGCTGACCTCCCGAAAGACTGGAAGGATAAGCATCTGCCTTATCTCGCAAACCGACCTTGTCCAAGAGCTGGTAGGCCTTATCTTCTGCCTCATCCTTAGTGAGCCCCTTGGTTTTGATAGGCGAAAGCGTGATGTTTCCTAAAACAGTCATGTTAGGAAAAAGGTTGAACTGCTGAAAGACCATTCCCATCTTTTCACGCATCTTAAAAATATCATTTGATTTGTCTGTGATATCCACACCCTCAAAAGTAATGCTTCCTTTGGTTGGCACTTCCAAGAGATTCATCGTCCGCAAAAAGGTTGATTTGCCTGAACCAGATGGTCCAATGATTACCAGAACTTCTCCTTGTTTGATATCAAGGTCAATCCCTTTAAGTACTTCATTTTTCCCAAAATATTTATGCAGATTTTTAATACTGATAAGTGTTTCTGACATTAGCTGTCTCCTTTACCAAAACGGTTTTCAAGTGATTTGACAAGTGCTGACATCAATGTCGTCACCATCAAATAATAAAAGGCACCAAATAAAAGCGGAGTCAAAGGAAGATAAGTTGACGTTACAACTGACTGAGCGCCGTTCCACAGTTCCATAACACCGATAGTCTGTAAAAGCGAACTGTCCTTGATAATGGTGATAAATTCATTTCCTAAAGCAGGTAAAATATTTTTAAAGGCCTGCGGCAAAATAACATAGCGCATGGCATTGACAGGCTTAATTCCTAATGAATAAGCAGCTTCTAACTGTCCCTTAGGCACAGCCTCAATACCAGCCCGCACAATTTCTGAAATGTAGGCACCGCTGTTTAGTGACAGAACAATAATTCCTGGTAAAAGCCGTGAAAAATCCATATCCAAAACACCGAATTTAACAATAGGCATATTGGCAAAATGCAGAATAACGAAGGAAATCATGATCTGAACGACCATAGGCGTCCCGCGGAAAATCCACACATAAAACGACACCAGCCAATTTAATAATTTAATATTGCTGCGTTTAATCAAGGCCACCAGAACGCCGATAATTGTTCCAAAAAAAACCACACAGGCTGAAATCATGATGGTGACTAGCACTCCATAATTAAAGTAAGCCCAATATTTAGGTAAAAATGAAAAGTCCATAAGTTGCTCCTCTGAAATGATATGAAATATTATATTATAATTTGAATAAAAATACAAGCTATCTTTTTGGCTTTTTGCTGGGCGCTACAATTGATGAAATCTTGCTTACAGGCAGAGTATCAAAAGGCCTGTAAACAAAAATAAGACCTCTTAGTCTTACTTCATAGCCTTCTTGAACGGCCGTCACCTTCTACAGGACATTTTCAGAGCTTCAGTTCTAAAGGACTTTCCTTGAAGCCTAAAAAAATGAAAAACAAGATCAAATCGTATGCTCATAACCGTCTGGCAGACGGGTGCCTTAGCTTATCTTGTACTTATGGAAGCAAGACGAGCTAAAGTTTCATAAGAAAAAGGTTAGGATTTTCATCCCAACCTCCCGTGGTAATTTTATGCTAGTAAAGTAAATCGTAGATTTCCATAGCGATGAGATCGATACTGTCAAAAGTATAAGTCTCACGCGCAGCAACATCCCTAAGTGTAAACACAGGACCGTTTTCCGGATCATTATTAAATGAAACTTCAGCAACGACAGCACCATCACGTTCAAAATGACGCTTTAAATTACTGCTGTCAGTCGTCATCAATTCTAAACGATTAATAATTCTCACTAAATGTGATTCCATGGTATTCTCCTATCCGTTTTTTAACTCTTCTTATTTTAACACAAATAAGTCAAAAAAACAGTAAAATCATTCATTATTAGAGATTTTTTAGAGATTGGTACATAATTGCTTTAATAGAGTGAAGACGATTTTCTGCTTCTTTAAAAATAAACGGACTGTACTTCTGGAAAATATCATCTGTAATCTCGAGTTCTTCATAACCATACTGCTCATAGATGCTCTGAGCTATTTCTGTATTTGTATCGTGAAAGGCAGGAAGACAGTGCAAAACGATTGTTTCAGGATTGGCTGTTTTATCAAGTAAAGATTGGTTGATTTGATAATCCATCAATAAATCTATTCTTTCCTTGAAATCCACCTCTTCTCCCATTGAGACCCAAACATCTGTGTACAAAATATCTGCTCCCTCTACTGCAGCAGTGTCCTCTGTAATGGTAATGGTTCCTCCTGTTTGGTGCTGCTTAGCCAAGGCCACAATCTCTTCTTTAGGCTGCAGGTCTTTGGGAGCAATAATCTTCACATTAATTCCCAAAATAGCCGCAGTCACTAGTAAAGAATTGGCTACATTATTACGGCCATCTCCCAAATAAGCAAGAGTCAGACCGTCTAATTTTCCAAAATGTTCCTTGACCGTCATAAAATCAGCTATCATTTGAGTTGGATGCCAGATATCTGTCAAACCGTTCCACACAGGAACTCCCGAAAATTCAGCCAACAGCTCTGCACTTTCCTGTTTAAAGCCGCGGTATTCGATACCATCAAACATAGAACCTAAAACTTTAGCTGTATCAACAACAGATTCCTTTTTCCCTAGCTGTATCTCATTGCTGCCTAGGTAAGTCACATTCATCCCCAAATCCTGCCCCGCAACAGTGAAGGCACTTCTGGTTCTGGTTGAGGTTTTCTCAAAAATAAGAGCAATATTTAAGCCTTCCAGATATTTATGAGGAATTCTTTTTTGTTTTAATTGTTTAAACTGCTGGGAAAGGTCAATCAGAGCCTCCAGTTCTTCTTTCGTATAATCTATCTCTTTTAAAAATGATTTTGCTTGTGCCATTTCAAACTCCTTGTATTTTTATACTATATTTTTACATTTTTATTCATAATTGTCAAGCTTCTTTTTAAAATAATTTAGCAGTAGCCCTTATATTGCAAGAGCTTATCCAAACTTTTTCAACTGTTTAACTTTCAATCTTTTTACTTGATTTATGTTCAGATGGTGCTATAATTAATTTATAAAGTTTGACCATTATTGACCAAACGATTTAATGTTCAAATCTTGTATTCTATGACGAAAGAGGTAGTAATCATGCTCTGTCAAAATTGTAATTTAAACGAAGCAACGATTCACCTATACACGAGTATCAACGGCCAGCAAAAGCAAGTTGACCTCTGTCAGAATTGTTATCAAATTATGAAAACAGACCCTGAGAATGGTCTCTTGAAAAATCTTTCTCACCAAAATTCTTCACCTATCAATCCTTTCTTTGATGATTTCTTTGGGGATTTAAATAATTTCCGCGCCTTTAATCAAGATCTGCCAAACTCACCGCAAACTCAGTCAGGCAGCGGTAACGGCGGCCGCGGCAATAATCAGCGGCCTGGAGGCCCTCGTCAACAGGCGCCTCAAAGACCAAACGGTCTTCTTGAAGAGTTTGGTATCAATTTAACCGATATTGCCCGCAAGGGAGAAATTGATCCTGTTATCGGCCGCGATGAGGAAATTACCCGAGTCATTGAAATTCTCAACCGCCGGACTAAAAATAACCCTGTTCTCATTGGAGAACCCGGTGTTGGTAAGACGGCTGTCGTTGAAGGACTTGCTCAAAAAATTGTTGACAGCGATGTTCCTCAAAAACTGCAAGGTAAAAATGTCATTCGTCTTGATGTGGTCAGCCTCGTTCAAGGTACGGGCATCAGAGGGCAGTTCGAAGAACGGATGCAAAAACTGATGGAAGAAATCCGGCAGCGCCAAGATGTCATTCTCTTTATCGATGAAATCCATGAAATTGTCGGTGCTGGCTCAGCTGGTGATGGCAATATGGATGCTGGCAACATTTTAAAACCAGCTCTGGCCCGCGGTGAACTTCAGTTGGTCGGTGCTACGACGCTCAATGAATACCGAATCATTGAAAAAGATGCAGCCTTAGAACGTCGGATGCAGCCCGTTAAAGTTGACGAACCTAGCGTTGAAGAAACAATTACCATTTTAAAGGGAATTCAGCCTAAATACGAAGATTACCATCATGTCAAGTATACTGATGAGGCTATCGAAGCAGCTGCCAACCTTTCCAACCGTTATATTCAAGATCGTTTCCTGCCTGACAAGGCCATTGACCTCTTGGATGAATCTGGTTCCAAGATGAATCTGACCCTTAATTTTGTAGATCCTAATGAAATTGATCATCGCCTGGTTGAAGCCGAAAACTTAAAAGCTCAGGCAACCCGCGATGAAGATTACGAAAAGGCGGCCTACTTCCGTGATCAGATTGCCAAGTACAAGGAAATGCAGTCTGCTAAAATGGACAAAGAAAACACGCCAATTATTACAGAAAAGAATATTGAAGCCATCGTTGAGCAAAAAACCAACATTCCTGTTGGTGAGCTCAAAGAAAAAGAACAGTCTCAATTAATCCATCTGGCTGATGATTTAAAACAGCATGTTATCGGACAGGATGCAGCCGTTGACAAAATCGCTAAGGCAATCCGCCGCAACCGTGTCGGATTGGGAACTCCAAACCGGCCAATCGGAAGCTTCCTCTTTGTAGGACCTACCGGTGTTGGTAAGACCGAACTGTCTAAACAATTAGCTATTGAACTTTTTGGATCTGCGGACAGCATGATTCGCTTTGACATGAGTGAATATATGGAAAAACATGCTGTCGCTAAACTCGTCGGAGCTCCTCCGGGCTATGTTGGCTATGAAGAAGCTGGACAGCTGACAGAAAAAGTCCGCCGCAATCCTTACTCTCTCATCTTACTTGATGAGGTTGAAAAAGCCCATCCGGATGTCATGCATATGTTCCTGCAGGTTTTGGATGACGGCCGCTTGACCGACGGTCAAGGCCGCACAGTCAGCTTCAAGGATACCATTATTATCATGACTTCCAATGCCGGTACTGGAACATCTGAAGCCAGTGTTGGCTTTGGTGCCAGCCGAGAAGGCCGAACCAATTCTGTTCTCGGTGAATTAGGCAATTACTTCAGTCCTGAATTTATGAACCGATTTGATGGCATCATTGAATTCCAAGCACTAAGCAAAGACGGTCTGCTTAAAATTGTTGACCTCATGCTGGATGATGTCAACAACCGTTTAGCTGTCAACGACATTCATCTTGATGTTACTGATAAAGTCAAGGAAAAATTGGTTGATCTAGGTTACGATCCAAAAATGGGAGCAAGACCGCTTCGCAGAACCATTCAAGATCATATTGAAGATGCCATTACCGATTTCTATCTTGAAAATCCCGCTCAAAAGAACCTGAAAGCTGTCATGACCAGCAAGGGAAATATCACCATCAAGTCTGCCAATAAGGCTGAAACAGTAACCAACACCACTTCAGAAGCAGAATAAAGCTGTCATGTAAAAAAGGCTGAGACAAAAAGTTTTGGCCTTTTTTCAATGATTCTAATGACTTTATAAAACAGTATCCAAATCTAAAACAAAAGACACATCGCTGTGATTATTTGGCTGTGGCTTTTAACCCTATAACTTTTCAGCCACGGTCATATGACTAGGCAAGAAAACAGATTTTTAGTATAATAATAAACACTATTGACATGATGATTTGGGAGGGAAAACTATGAACCATCCAACTTTTGGCAAAAAAGCAGCAAATATTGATTATAAAGAACGTTTTGGTGTCTATGCTGTTATTCCCGACAGCAAGCAGGAGAAAATCATTCTTGTTCAGGCTCCAAATGGAGCTTGGTTTTTGCCAGGCGGTGAAATCGAAAAGGGAGAAAATCAGCTGCAGGCTTTAGAACGTGAACTTCTCGAAGAATTAGGTTTTACTGCCACCATTGGCAAGTACTATGGTCAAGCAGATGAATACTTTTACTCCAGCCACAGAGATACTTATTTTTACAATCCTGCTTATATTTATGAAGTCACTAGTTTTGAAAAACAAGGAAAACCGCTTGAAGATTTCAATCATCTAGCTTGGTTCCCCGTTTCAGAAGCTAAGGCCAAATTAAAGCGCGGCAGCCACAAATGGGGAATTGAATGCTGGCAAAAAGAGCACCAGAAAAACTAAATTCCCACAGCAATTCTTCTCAAATCATGCTATAATATTATTATGATATCACTACAGGAGGAAAGTTATGAGACTAATCAACACGACTAGCAGCCATAAGCGCTTGGTTAAAAATCAGCTTCAGCATACAGATGCAACGCTTGTTGAGACTTATTCAGCTGGCAACACTGACGTTATTTTTACTCAAGCCCCTAAACATTATGAACTCTTAATTTCAAATAAACATCGCGCTATTAAAGACAGTGAAATTGAAGCTATTCGAGATTTTTTCCTCAAACGTAAGATTGATCAAAATATTATTCTTTCGGATCAATTAAAAACTCTGCATACAGCCAATCTAATTGAGATTTCCATTCCAACAATTGACTAGAAGTTAGAACATCTTGTTTTTAGCTTCTTTTTTTATCCACTTAAAATGTTCAATAATTTCCTTGTTGAGTAAAGGTATTTTATATAAAAAAACTTGGGCTTATCCTCACTTGATTGAAGATAAGCTCCAAGTTTTTTTAGTTATTTACTTTCAAATCCCTGAGTAAGGGCTTCTGAGAAATTTTCTTCCAAAATAGTTGCACAGTGATCGCAAATAAGAACATTATAAGAGCGTTCTTTAACACTTTCATCCACACGGCGGCAGCGATCGCAAACCTGACCTTTGGCATGCTCAACAGCAAATGCGACATCTTCAAAAGCAAGTGCTGACTCAGGCGCTGCTTCTTGTGTCACCGTTAATTGTGATACAATAAGCAGCTGAGCCACATCGCTGTCCAGAGCTGTAAGAAGGGTCTGAACTTCTTCGCTTGCATAAATCGTCAAATGCGCTTCAAGCGATTTACCGATAACCTTGGCATTGCGGGCTTCTTCAAGAGCCTTTTGCGCGTGGTCACGAAGCGTCATGAAGGCATCCCATGTGTCCAAAATTTCATCCTGATTGACAAAATTTTGAGCCTCAGGCATTTCTGCCAGCTGTACAAACTCTTCTTTTTCATGCTCAAGATAAGACCAGATCTCTTCGCTGGTATGCGGCAAAATCGGTGTCAGCAGTTTGGTAATCTTGACTAAAATATCATAGAAAACAGTCTGCATCTGACGGCGAGCCAAACTGTCTGCGGCTTCAATATAAACCACATCTTTGGCAAAATCAAGATAGAAAGCTGACAAATCAACCGTCACAAAATTAACAACAGCCTTGTAAATAGCCATGAAATCATAGTCACGGTATGCTTGATTAATGGCAGCTACCAGCTTGTTAAACTTGATGGTCATGTACTTATCAACAGAGCGAAGGTTTTCAAAGGCAACCGTATCAGTATGCGGGTTAAAATCAGCTGTATTGGCCAGCAAGAAACGAAGGGTATTTCTGATTTTACGATAGGTTTCTGATACCTGTCCTAAGATTTCCATAGATACGCGGACATCGCTGTCGGTATCAACAGAAGCCACCCACAGGCGCAGAATTTCAGCACCGTATTGTTTGGCAACGTCATTTGGTGAAATAATATTGCCCTTTGACTTGGACATCTTTTCACCTTTGCCATCAAGCACAAAACCTTGAGACAGAACTGATTTATAAGGAGCATGCCCATTAACTGCAACAGAAGTAATCAAGGAAGAGTTGAACCAACCACGATACTGATCGCTTCCTTCCAAATAAAGGTCAGCAGGATAAGCCAGCTCTGGACGTGTATTTAAAACACCGTTCCAAGATGAGCCCGAATCAAACCATACATCCATGATATCTGTTTCTTTGGTGAATTCTCCGTTAGGCGATCCTGGATGCGTAAATCCTTGAGGAAGTAAGTCTTTGGCATCACGCTGCCACCAGACAACAGAACCGTATTCTTCAAACAAATCAGCAACATGATCCGTAACTTCCTTGGTCATAATGGCTGTTCCATCTTCTGCATAGAAGATTGGCAGCGGAACTCCCCAAGCACGCTGACGGGAAATAACCCAGTCACCACGGTCGCGAATCATATTGTAAAGACGTGTCTTGCCCCAAGAAGGATAGAAATTAACTTTGTCAATTTCATCAAGGATATCCTGACGGAATTTAGAAACCGAAGCAAACCACTGCGGCACTGCCCGCCAGATAATTGGCTTTTTAGTTCGCCAGTCAAATGGATAGGAGTGAGTAAT
Organism: Streptococcus orisasini; assembly: GCF_001431045.1. Classification (GTDB taxonomy): domain Bacteria; phylum Bacillota; class Bacilli; order Lactobacillales; family Streptococcaceae; genus Streptococcus; species Streptococcus orisasini. Next base: position 3,672 of record NZ_BCLE01000023.1, on the reverse strand, counting down.
GACTTCAGAAGCCAGCAGCAAATCTCCCAATTTTTCCTTGACTGTCGGCAGAACCTTATCATAGAACTGCCCTTCAAAATCAGGACCGGCATTTTCCATCATGATACCACGCTCATTGACAGTAACAGCTACTTCAAGACCGTATTTGATACCCACATTGTAGTCATCCTCACCAAATCCTGGAGCTGTATGGACAATTCCTGTACCAGAATCAAGCGTAACATGATCGCCGTTCATGACCAATTCTTCTACATCATCGTCCCATGGATGGGCTGTGACGATGCGGTCAAGTTCAATTCCTTTATAAACTGCCAGAGTTTCCGGATTTTCCCAACCAAAGCGCTCTGATAATTCCACAAGCAGAGCCTGCGCCACAACGAACTTACGTTCATCATTAGCAGGTTTTACCACAACATAATCCATATCAGGGCCAACTGTCAGACCGCGAGAGGCTGTAATGGTAAAAGGTGTTGTTGTCCAGACGGCAATATAAGTGTCCGTATCCAGAACTCCCTTACCATCCTTAACACGGTTGGCATAATAAAGTGAGGTTGACTCAATGTCATGATATTCGATTTCAGCCTCTGCCAAAGCAGATTCTGATGACCAAGACCAGTAAACTGGTTTGGCACCGCGATAGATGTAACCCTTGTCGGCCATGGCACCAAAGACACGAATCTGAGCGGCTTCATATTCAGGAACCAAGGTCACATACGGATTGTCCCAATCACCAGATACGCCCAAACGCTTAAAGTCTTCACGCTGCTTATCAACCTGACTTAAAGCATAGTCACGGCACATTTCCAAGTACTCAGCCAGATCAAGCTCTTTGCGCTTAACACCTTTTTTAGCAAGCACCTGCTCAATTGGCAAACCATGAGTATCCCATCCTGGAATATAAGGTGCCTTGAAACCAGACATTGATTTGGAACGTACAATAATATCCTTTGAAATTTTATTAAGAGCATGCCCTAAATGAATGTTACCATTAGCATAGGGAGGTCCATCATGCAGGAAGAAGGATGGTTTATTGGCATTTAATTCCTGACGTTTAGCATAAATGTCGGCTTCATCCCATTGTTTTTGCCACTGCGGCTCTTTGTTAGGCAGTCCCGCACGCATAGGAAAAGGTGTTTTACCAAGGTTAAGCGTTTCTTTTAATTTCATTGTAACTCCTTATTTATTTTTCAGTTCATTTGTAAAGGGATAGCTGATCTGTAAGAGCTAAGTCTTTGCTGATTTCTGAATAAAGTAACAAAAAAGAACCTTCATCAAAGGACGAAAGTTCGTGGTACCACCTTAGTTCAGATAGACAGCTGTCTATCCCTCTTGGCTTGTAAGGTAAGCTAAACCTCCTGCCCTAAAACTCATTCAGACAGGAACCAACAAAATGATAAGCCTAATCAAGGGAGTGCAGATCTTCCACCATCACCTGCTCGCTGAATCTATTCATTAAGCTTGTGTTTTTGTTATTCGTTAATATTTAATTTAAAGGTTTGCGTTTCATTCAAGTTTAACTCTTCAGGCGTATCAGGTGCCGTTTCATGAGTTGCTTCAATAATAATTGGTTGATCATTGTCAGCTCGTGTTTCTTCCAATTTCTTATTGCTTTCAGCAACTCGGCGCTGCAAATCTTCCATCTCTTCCGGAGTAAATTGACGAGTCACATCAATTGGCTCTGTATCAGTAGCATCTGGCACTGGTACATGTTCATCTAGAACTTGTTCAACAACTTCTTTAAAGGCTGCATCTGAATTTTGAACATAAACTGCTGTTGGCTGCAAAAGTTCTGTCCATTCTGAAGAATTAGCAAGAGCCAACTGACCTTCTACTATTGATAAGAGATGCTGATGGAACACACGGCTCTGACGCTTCAAATCTTCTGTTTCGACAGCAATACGTTTAGCTTCATCAGTAGCATCACGAAGAATTTCATTAGCTTTCGCTTTAGCCGCATCAACTAATTGCTGAGACTCATAAGTAGCCTTATTAAGGATATTAGTTGACTCTGTATTTGCTGATGCTTTCACTTTTTCAGCTGTTTCCTGAGCTAAAATCACAGACTGACTAAGCGACTCTTTCATTTCATCAAAGTAACCAAGTTTGTCTTCCAACTCTTTGATACGATTATCTTTTTCACGATTTGAACGTACCAATTCTTCATAGTCATCAACGACAATATCCAAGAATTCTTCAACTTCTTGGGTATTGTAGCCAAACATTTTTGTTCCAAAAGTTTTGTCTTTAATTTCAAGTGCTGTAATTGCCATTTTATTCTCCTTATTTATGTACGATTCGGTCAATGGTCAGTTTATGCTTTCCATGCTTTGAAAAACCATTATCTCTTTTTACAGTAAATCTCCCATAGCCTCTGACACTGATCAAACTGCCAACTTCAACTAGATGAGATACCTTAGGCTGAACAAGATAATCCAACTTAACCTTTTCGCTTTCAATTAATTTACTTGCCGTTCCCCGAGAAATCTTCAGAACTGCAGAAATAATTTTATCTAATCGCATACTTGATGCCAAAACATCAACTTCCTTAGTGTCGGACCAACTTTCCAGCTGTTTTTCAAAGGGTATTTCTTCAAAAACAACCGCTGCTCTTCCTATTTTACTTACTTGAGTGCTTAAATAGGAAACCATACTTTTTTCAACAAAGACCTGTGCGCGGTTTTCCTGAACCAAAATATCACCTAAAACATGACGTTCAATGCCTAATCTATTAATCAGGGTTCCCATAATCTGAGCATGCGTCAAGTGATTAAATTTACTATTATATTTAATTTCCAATAAGCTGATACCAAAATCCGCTATATCCAAATTATAGTAGGCCGGCGCTATCAGCAACCGAGCATACTCTGAAGGAATAAGATCCGAGCTGACGTAACATTTTAAGCTTGTCTGCCCTATGATACTCTTCATTACCATAATTTGTCTGGGATTTAAGAAATCCGTAACACAAAAACTATAGGTATCCTCTGCTTGTTTAATTAAATCATAAGTTTTTTCAATTAATTCTTGCTCTTCTAACTTAAAGTGCTGATAAATCTCTTGTTTTGCCATATTAAATAAGAAGATTAAATAAAAATTGTTTAAACAAATTCAAAAGCAAAATAATGATAATAATTGTAAAATCAAGTCCAGCGAATTGCAGATTAAAACGCCTGAAAGGCTTTATGACCGGTTCTGCAATGTCAACTAACAGTCTCCCAAGCCAAGTATCATAGGCATTGGGGAACCACGATAAAAGAGCATAAACAACCAGCAAGAATGAGTAGACTTCAATAACTCTTGCCAGAAGAAGCACAATATATACTGATATCATTTTAGCGTCTCTTCATATCGTAATTAAAGCTAACGTCCTGACCATTAGCAGCAAGACTCATTTCTTCAATATCAACAATAACATTGATCGGTGTCAACAGGTACATTGACGCACCAACCTTTTGCAGATTGCCTGCCAATACCTTACTCGCACCGTCAATAAAGTCTAGACAGCGACGAGCTTGCGCTTCAAGCATGTATTGAAAATCAATCAGCACACATTCATTTCTAATCAGCAAATCAACAATTTCCTCGGCATCCTCATATTTACGAGGGAATTTAAGAGCAATCGTTGTTTTTTCCTGAGAAGACTGCTGACTATTGTTGCGGCGGGTTGGCAGC
>NZ_BCLE01000022.1 GCF_001431045.1 Streptococcus orisasini | reverse complement strand
GGGTGAATATTTTCTTCGCTTGGACGGCGATTCTGTACCGACTGACCTTGATTAGGCCTAGGAGCCGCTTGATTAGACTGATGCTGACTGCTTTTTACATTTTGCTGTGTCTGCTGAGCAGCAGGACGTTTAGATGACTCCTGCTGTCGAGCCGGTACAGCAACAGGCTCTTCTACTTCGCTGACCTCATCAGTATCAAAGTAAGAAATAATTTTGTTAAAGCTATCTCTAAGTGCCATATTTTTCTCCGTTTCATCTAAAGAATGCACTGCCTATCCGGACAAAAGTTGCACCATTTTGAACCGCAAGCGGAAAATCACCGCTCATCCCCATGCTCAATTCATCCAAAGGCATATTCTTTAAGTTTCTTTCTTTTAGGTTTTTCCTTAACTCATTGGTTTCTCTGAAAATTTCTGCTAATTCTTGCTCGGAAGCATCCATTGGAGCCATTGTCATCAAACCAACAACTTTTATCTTATCAAATTTTTGAATTTCTTCAAGTATATTAACTGCTTCTGATGCTTTGAATCCATGTTTGCTTTCTTCGCCAGAAATATTAACTTGCAAAAAACATTTAATAACATGCTCAGCACGTTTTTGAATTTCAGCAGCTAATTTTACAGAATCAAGAGCATGAAAGTAATCAACCAAGTTAATAATATCTTTAACCTTGCGCCGTTGCAGACTGCCAATCAAGTGCCAAGTTAAATCATAGGCTTGTAAGGCGTGATATTTATCGAGAAATTTGTCAACCCTATTTTCGGCAATATGTTTTACACCTGTTTTAACAAGTTTTTCTGCCATATCACTGTCAACATATTTCGTAACTGCAATAACAGTAACATCATCCTTACTGCGCCCGGCTGCCTGAGCACAAGCGGCAACTTCCTGAAAAATATGATCTTTATTTGCTTGTAAATCCATCATTAACGGTTTTTAAAGAAAGGAGGTGTTTCCAGTTCATCGTCATCATCAGAATCAGCTGAGAAACTGCTCATTTTTAGCTGACTGTCAATTTCACCTTCAGTAGGACGGGCAATACTTTCACGACGAAGATCCCAGTCACCAAAAGCAGATTGTTGAGACTGTGCTCCTGACTGTGGTTGTTTTGGTTCTGCAGCTGGCATTTCATGTGACTCGTTTAAGTCAAAGTCAAAATTATGACGGCGTTCAAAATTTGGCTGCGAAGGATTTGAAGCAGGAGCTTGCTGAGGTCTTGCTTGATTGTAAGGCTGTGCCTGACGGCGAACACCAGATACTTGGTCAACACGATCCGGACGAACACCTGTAGCAACTACAGTTACACGAATTTCATCTTTCATGGACTCATCAATTGCTGTACCAAGCCAGATATTAACCCCATGTCCTGCAGCCTGATTAACAATTTCAGAAGCTTCTTCAGCTTCTGTCAGGGTCATATCAAGACCGCCGGTAACATTGACAATAACATCTTCTGCACCGTCAATTGTTGTTTCAAGAAGTGGTGAATAAGTCGCTTTTCTAGCTGCTTCAACAACACGTTCTTCACCAGTTCCGATACCGATTCCCATCAAGGCATTTCCCTTGTTTGCCATGACTGTTTTAACGTCGGCAAAGTCAAGGTTGATTAAGCCAGGGCTAGTAATCAAATCGGTAATCCCCTGTACACCTTGACGAAGGACATTATCAGCTTCACTGAGGGCTTCAAGAAGCGGTGTCTTCTTGTCAACAATCTCCAGCAAATTATTATTTGAAATAATAAGGAGAGTATCTACTTCATCACGTAGTTCATCAATACCTTCAATCGCATAGTTGCCGCGCTTGCTACCTTCAAAACCAAAAGGCCGTGTAACAACAGCAACTGTCAGCGCACCGACTCCCTTAGCAATTCGAGCAATAACTGGAGCTGCTCCTGTACCGGAACCGCCACCCATACCAGCTGTGATAAAGACCATATCAGCACCGGTAAGAGCTTCTGTTAAAGCTTCTTCACTCTCTTCTGCGGCTTTACGGCCGATTTCAGGCTGACCGCCAGCACCCAGACCGCGAGTCAATTTAGGACCTAACTGAATTACAGTTTCAGCCTTAGAGCTGCTCAGAGCTTGGATATCAGTATTAGCTGCAATGAATTCAACACCTGCAACGCCTTCATCAATCATACGGTTAATAGCGTTACCGCCGCCGCCACCGACTCCAATAACTTTAATAACTGCACCCTGTACAGATGCTGCATCGAATGAAAATGCCATTTTAATCTTTCCTCACTTTAATTTTAATCAAACATACTGCCAAAGATACCACGTACACGGTCACTCATCTTTTGTTTTGGCTTAGCTGTTTCCTCTTTTTGAGGCGGCAGCTCCTCCAACTGTGACTCAAAAGTGGTAGATTCTTGTGTTTGAGCGAAACTTCTAGTTTTAGGAGCAACACCTGTTGGTTTAATATCAATTGGTTTTCTTCTCAATTTTTCATCACCAGAAACAGCCCCCTGTGCCAGAATATCAACTTCAGTAAGTGTTCCTACGTATTCAACAATACTGATAATGTTAGCAAACATAGGATTTCTGATACCGACTTGATTTGGAACATGGAGTTTGACATTGGCACCAAAGATTTCCTGAGCAACCTCAACAACTCCAGGCATGATTGCAGCACCGCCAACGATGACAATACCGCCAGGCAGATCAAGCAGCCTGCCGCGTTCTAAGTCCTGCTTGATACGATCCAGCAAGTGACGAACGCGTGCTGAAATAATTTCCGAAAGATAACGTTCAGTAACTTCTATCGGATTTCTTTCACCAACAACTTCTACTTGAACGGTTTCTGTTGAGCTGGCTTCAGAAACATTAGCTTCCCCAAAGTTAAACTTAAGTGCTTCGGCAACTTGATGCGAAGTCTTAAGGACTTTGGAAATATCTTTAGTAATGTAATCTCCGCCTTCAGCATAAGTATTTGTAAATTGCAGCTCCTGTGCACGCATTGAAGCAACGGTTGTCTGACCGCCTCCCATATCAATGACCGTAGCACCAAATTCACGTTCTCCTTCATTTAAAACGGATTTGGCAAGGGCAAGCGGTGAAATGATAATATTTTCAACCTCAATGCCAGCACGTTCAACCGTTTTGCGAAGGTTATGTAAAATAGTGCTTGGCCCAGTGTAAATCAAGCCACGCATTTCTAAGCGAATTCCCATCATCCCGCGAGGATCGCGAATTCCCTGAAAACCATCTACAATAAATTCTTCCGGAATCAGTGAAATAACTTCACGTTCCGGTGTGATGCTCTTGGTCAAAGCTGAACGGACAACACTGTCAACGTCTTCGTCCTTAATTTCTTTGGACTCACTAGGAACAGGAATCATTCCTTGAGTAGGTTCAATTTGCAACAGGTTGGCCGGCAGACCGACATTCACCTTGCTGATTGACATTCCTGCTTTTTCTTCAGCTTCTTCAATCGCTGCTTTAATAGCTTCTGCAGCTGTGTCTATATCAATGATGATACCATCTTTTACACCCGAACTCTTAACATTACTGACACCAATAACGTTCATACTGCCATCAATGAATTCAGCAACCAAAACTTTAATCGAGCTTGTTCCTATATCTAATCCTGTAAAAAAGCCATCTCTAGCCATTCACTCGACCTCTCTATCTTTCCATTCTATTACTTTCAAAAACTGTCAAAAACAGAATTATTCAGAAAATATTATACCATAAAAAAACGTAAAATGTTAAGCTTTTTACGTTTTTTGTTATAGAAACTTAATTTCTTGAACTTCATGAGAATCATGGAGAAGTAGCTGCCTCTGTGACCAGCTGACCATTCTCCTCTGAAGCAGCAGCCGAAGAGTCCTCTGAATCAGAATTGTCAGCTGATGATTCATTAGAATCTTGTTCGGAAGAACTTTCTGTTGCAGCAGATGCCTTGTGCTCTGCAAGTGCAGCTTCAATATCTGAATTGGTACTGTAGAGACCCACTTCCATATCGATAATACTGCCGCCAGCCACATTCTTTTTAATTTTAGGATAGTAAGGTAGCTTACTGTCAATTTCTGACAAAGGAACACGGACAGTATTATTGTCTGTCATTTCCAATAAAAGCAAATCTTTAGTAGACTGTGAATTAGCCAGAGAAATCGTTTTAATTTCCTTGACCAAGTCCCGATTCAATTTTACCAGCTTTTTAACAAGAGTCTGAATATCCTCTGCTTTGTCCAAATTAATGGTCATAAAAGATTCAGGTAGCTCTGAAGCATTGACTATATCAGCCTGATTACCGTTATCTAAAATAGGGATATAACCATTGTTTGTTTGCTTGTAAGCTATAATGCTATGCTCTTTTACTTTTAGCGTAAAATTGTTGGGAAAGTGATAACTTAGATTTGCTTCTTTAATCCACTTATCCTGTTTTTTTAAAGTCTCTTCAAACCTGCTTTTTTCAAAAATTAAAGCTGTCAGGTAGTCTGATTTTTTAATTCCTGCTCGATCAATCAATTGCGCTTCAATCGCATTTTTGCTGCCTGAAACTTTGATATTTTTTTGGCGGCTTAAAGGACTAATCATAAACAAAGAAGCAAGTAAAACCAAGGAAGAAATGGTAATTACCAAAACTGCCTGCCAATAGTCCTTCTTAGGAATAGACCGCACTTTTTTCTTTTTGGGCTTTTTAGGCTTTAGCAGTTTCTTTTTAGGCTGTTTAAAGCTGTCCTCTTCCGAAAGGTCAGGCTGCTCTTTAACAGCCAAATCAGCTTTCTTATCTGTTTTTGTTCCTTCCTTGTCAGCCTGAAACTGAGCCTTCTTCTCAGCCATCTTTTTTTCATTTAACTTTTCTTTTTCAAGCTTTTCTTCCTGTTTTTTTCTGAGAAATTCCAAGTTGCGCTGCTGCCACTCTGTTAAAGGAACTTCTTGTTTTTCAGTATTCTTTTTATCCTTTGCCATTATTTTCCTTTATTTTTAGCTCGTATATCTTGTAATAAAAGATTGTAAAAATTGTCTGGAGAGGTAATTTCAGTTGAAGCCGCCATGTTTTTTTGGTAAAAATCTCGATTTGCCAGCAAATCTTCGACTTTTTCAGTCAGATTGACAACCTTTAAATTTTCTTCAGGCAATTGCTGAGCATAACCCTTTTTTTCAAAGTAAGCCGCATTTTCAAGCTGGTCACCGCGACTAGCTTCCTTTCCTAAAGGAACAATCAAATGAAGCTTATTCATGGCAAGAAGCTCAAAAATAGTATTGGAACCACCGCGTGTAATAACAACATCCGCTAAGTCCATGAGCGGCTGATAGAGATCTGTCACATAATCCACTCGATAAAGATTTGGACTCAGACTGTTTAACCCTTTATCACCGGAAATATTGATGATATTATAAGTTTTCAATAATTCTGGCGAATCCGTAATAAAGTTGTTAAAGACCTTAGCACCAGCGGATCCGCCGATAAAAAGCAAGGTTTTTAAAGCAGGGTCAAACTGCTCTTTGATAGATTCAATTTGCTCCGTTGTTGCCTGATTCAAGTCTTTTTTGTCAATTTTAGTAATGGCTCCGACGTGTTTTGTTTTAGTCAAGGCCTCAGCCTGCTCAAAAGTGGTGTACATAGTTGTCGCAAACTTATAGGCAATTTTATTAGCCAAGCCCATTGATAAATCCGATTCATGAACAAAAACTGGAATTCCTAAACACTTAGCCGCAATCACAGGCGGAACCGATACAAAGCCGCCCTTAGAAAATAACAGCTGAGGGCGAATTTTAGCTATGATAGCCAAAGACTGCAGAACTCCCCAGCTCACTTTAAAAGCATCTAGCAGATTTTGCCAGGAAAAATAACGCCGCAGTTTGCCCGTCGCAATCGAGTGAAAGTTGACATCAAGACCTGACTGTCTGATCTGTTCATGCTCAATTCCGTGTTTATCACCAATGTAGTATACTTCCCAGCCGTCTTTAAGAAATTTAGGAATGAGAATTAAATTGAGAGTAACATGACCAACAGTACCGCCACCTGTAAAGATAATTTTCTTTTTCGCCATGCTATTCTCCCTTAATAGCTTCAAAGGCTGCGATAAACTCATCTCCGCGTACTTCAAAGTTCTTATACATATCCCAGCTAGCATTTGCCGGACTCAAAAGTACAACATCACCAGCCTCAGCATTTTCAAAAGCAATTTTTGCAGCATCGGCAACATTTTTGGCATCCAGATAAGCTACTTCCGCCTTATTTGCAGCACGTTTAACCCTAGGAGCTGATTCTCCCAAGATCACCATCTTCTTTAAACCAACAAGATCTGGAACCAGTTCATCAAATTCATTTCCACGGTCAAGACCGCCTGCAATTAAAATAACTTTTTTATTATCAAAGCCTGACAGAGCTTTTTGAGTTGCTAATATATTAGTAGACTTACTATCATTATAAAATTTAACTCCGCTGACTTCACCCAAATATTGCAGACGGTGTTTGACTCCACCAAAATGAACCAAGGTTTCTCTGATAGCCTCATCTGACACTCCGGATAATTTCGCCACAGCGATTGTTGCCAAAGCATTTTCAACATTATGGCTGCCCGGAACGCCGAGCTCGTCTGCCTTCATAACAGCCTGCCCTCTAAAATACAGCGTCCCGTCTTCCAAATAAGCACCGTCAATCTTTTCTTTTGTTGAAAAAGGCACAACCTTAGCACTGGTTTTGGCAGCCAGATCCTTGGCAAGCTCCTGATTAAAATTAAGGATAATAGTATCAGCTACCGTCATATTTTTTTGGATATTCCACTTGGCTTCAACATAATTCTCAAAAGAACCATGGTAATCAATATGAGTTGGCATCAGATTAGTAATGACAGCAATATGCGGATGAAACTCTTCTATTCCCATCAACTGAAAAGAGGACAATTCCATCACCAGCGTGTCATTTGAAACTGCTGACTGAGCTACTTCACTGGCCGGATAACCAATATTCCCCGACAAAAGAGCAGATTGTTTAGCATGATTTAAAACATCTGCAATCATGGTCGTTGTCGTTGTTTTACCATTAGAACCTGTAATTCCAATAATAGGAGCTTCAGAAATCAGGTAGGCCAGTTCCACCTCAGTAATAACCGGAATATTTTTCTCAGCTGCACGGACAACCATAGGATTGGTGTATGGAATTCCTGGGTTTTTAACCATATAAGCAAATTCCTCATCCAAAAGTTCCAAAGGATGGCTGCCACAGATCACCTTGATTCCTTCCTCTAAGAGAGTCTGCGCAGAAGGATTTTCATCAAAAGGCTTGCTGTCATTGACAGTTACAATGGCACCCAGTTTTGCCAAAAGCCGTGCAGCTGCTTCGCCTGAGCGTGCCAAACCAAGCACCAAAATTTTTTTATTTTCGAAATTTTTAACCTGTTTCATTTGATATTCTAACTTTCTCATTAACTTGTATACCTTAATATTTTACCCTGAATAAAAGAGTTTTTCAAGATTTTAAAGCAAGACAGCCTTGTTCTTTTTTATCGTTTCAAGAATAGCTTTTAGACAGTCTGCTCATCTTCTGCCTTAAACAAAAAACTATCTGATAGGCTGCAAGCAAGTGCAGAACACAACTTATTATAAGACTGCAGACGGTAAAGGCTTGTTTGAAAAAACCACTTCTTTAAAAGTACACTTAACTCTGCTCCTAGTTAGGTGGCCGCCTTACCTAATCTAAATTATCCGGTGATGCCAATAAAAAAGAACCAGACTCAAGTCCAGTTCTCAAATTCATTATTGGTTAAACAGCAACAAATAGCAGTCTGAGGGCAAAACTAGCTGACAATTTTTAAGCCAGCTAGTTTTCTCCTGTTTTTAGTTTCATTTTAGTGACGATTTCTTTTATTTTTGGGTCTGACCGTTAAGCGCAGCACATCTCGTAAAGCATAACAGCCGACAGCAGTCATGCCCAGACCGACAAAAATTTCAGGAGGCGACTGTATGATTTTGATAAAAGTCATGCCTGCCAGAACCATCAAAAAGGCAACAATTGCTACCACTGAAATCATATTCATGGTATTTTTGACTGTTTTAGGAGCAACAAAAATGTAATACATTAAAAGCAGTACAGCGATAATCGCATAAAACATTTTTTCCTCCTTTCTGGGTCGGTCCTATTAATCTTCAGCAGATTTTTTCTTTTTAGCAGCCTTGGCCCGTGCGTTTTTATCCAAAATTTGCTTGCGCAGACGGATAGACTCAGGCGTTACTTCCATGTATTCATCATCATTGAGGAATTCAAGTGACTCTTCCAATGTCAGAATACGTGGTGTTTTAATAACTGCCGTTTGATCCTTGGTAGCTGAACGAACGTTGGTCATTTGCTTAGCTTTGGTAATGTTTACCGTCAGATCATTCTCGCGCGAATTTTCTCCGATAATCATGCCTTCGTACACTTCCGTACCTGGGTTAACAAAGATAGTTCCGCGTTCCTCAATAGACATGATAGAGTAAGTCGTTGCTTTACCTGTATCAATCGAAACAAGGGCACCGCGGTGACGGCCGCCGATTTCAGCATTGATAACTGGCATGTATTTATCAAAGGTATGGTTCATGATACCGTAACCGCGTGTCATTGACAGAAATTCTGTCGGATAACCGATAAGCCCGCGAGCCGGTGCCAAGAAAATCAAACGGGTCTGACCGTTGCCGGTTGACTGCATATCAAGCATTTCACCTTTGCGCTCTGACAGCGATTGGATAACCGCTCCCTGATATTCTTCCGGCGTATCAATCTGCACACGCTCGAAAGGTTCCATTTTCACGCCATCAATTTCCTTGATGATAACTTCAGGACGCGATACCTGCAGCTCATAGCCTTCACGGCGCATGGTTTCAATGAGGATTGACAAGTGCAGCTCTCCGCGCCCTGACACTGTCCATTTATCAGGAGAATCGGTTGCCTCAACGCGGAGCGAAACATCGGTCTGCAACTCAGCTAACAATCGTTCTTCCACTTTGCGGGATGTGACAAATTTACCTTCACGTCCTGCAAAAGGCGAATTATTAGCCAAGAAAGTCATCTGAAGTGTCGGTTCGTCAATATGAAGGATTGGCAATGGTTCAACGGCATCTGTCGGTGTAATCGTTTCGCCAACAAAGATATCTTCCATACCGGAAACCGCAATCAAATCACCAGCTTTAGCCTCTTTAATTTCACGGCGTTCAAGGCCAAAGAAACCAAAAAGTTTTGTCACACGGAAGTTTTTAGTCGTGCCATCGAGTTTTGAAAGGGTAACTTGGTCACCAACTTTTACCGATCCGCGGAAAACACGGCCAATACCAATACGTCCAACAAAATCATTGTAATCAAGAAGGGACACTTGGAACTGCAGCGGTTCATCTGAATTGTCCACTGGTGCTGGGATATGGTCAATAATCGTGTCAAAAATCGGTGCCATGGTATGCTCTTGCTCAGCCGGATCATCTGAAAGCGATGAAGTTCCGTTAATTGCTGACGCATACACAACTGGGAATTCCAGCTGATCATCATCTGCTCCAAGCTCAATGAAAAGCTCCAGCACTTCATCAACAACTTCTTCTGGGCGGGCAGATGGTTTGTCAATCTTGTTAACAACAACGATTGGAACTAAATTCTGCTCTAAGGCCTTCTTTAAAACAAAGCGCGTCTGCGGCATTGTTCCTTCATAAGCATCAACAACCAGAACAACCCCATCAACCATTTTCATGATACGCTCAACTTCGCCGCCAAAATCCGCGTGTCCCGGTGTGTCCATGATATTGATGCGTGTTCCCTTATAAGCGACCGCTGTATTCTTAGCCAGAATAGTAATTCCGCGTTCCTTTTCAAGATCGTTAGAATCCATAGCTCGCTCTTCCAACTGCTTATGTTCATCAAGGGTATGCGATTGCTTCAAAAGCTCATCAACAAGAGTTGTTTTCCCGTGGTCAACGTGAGCAATGATAGCAACATTTCTAATATCGTCTCTAAATTTTGTCATGATTCCTCTTATAATTATTTTATTTCAACTTATCAATTATAGCATAATTTTTAAGAAAAAGCGCATAAAAAACAACTGTAAACGTTTAGAATAAAGAAAAACATGCCCGAAAGCATGCTTGTGATAGTAAGCGAAAAACAGTCATCCTTGTTCCTTCACTTTTCCATTCCAGTAGTCAAGACCATTTTTAAGAACATAAAGGTCTTTATAACCCGCTTTTTTGAGTATTAAGACTGCACGCGCAATCAATTGTCCTCGAGTATTGTCATAAAGCAGGACAGGCTTATCCTTGCGCAAAGCTGATAGAGATTCTTTAAACTGTTCAGATGGCAGATTGCGTGCTCCCAAAATATGCTTGCGGCGGAATTCACTGGGAGAACGTAAGTCTACAACCTGCGCCTTTCTCATCATATTTTCAAACTCCGCATTAGAAATATACTTAGCAGCACGGCGAACACGGATATAATTCCAAGCAAAGAAAGCCAAAAAAGCAAAAATAATAATCCATAAAATAATCGTTACAGTTGACATATGACTCCTTTATTCTTCAATAAACTGACGGGCAAGACTAGCTGCTCCAATGATACCAGCATCATTTCCCAGTTCTGCAATTTTAATTTTAGTTGATTTTTTGACTTGCGGAAAGGCAAATTTTTGGAAATGACTTTCAACGCGTGAACGCAAAAATTCACCTGCTGCAGAGACGCCACCACCAATAATCACAGAATCAGGATTTAAAATATTACTGATATTGGCAGTTGCAAGACCCAGATAAAAACCAACTTTTTCGACAATAGAATCAGCAAACTTATCACCAGCAGCTGCTGCAGTGAAAATATCCTTACTTGTGACACTATCACCATTATCAATAGAAGCTTTAATATTTGATGTACCCTCATAGCTTTCTGCTAAAAGACGGCCCAAACGGACAACTCCTGTCGCTGAGGCAACCGTTTCAAGACAGCCTTTATTTCCGCAGGTACATTCAAAACCGCCTTCCGGCTCCACAATAATATGACCGATTTCTCCGCCAGCACCAGCAACCCCATGAATAAGATTGCCATCAGCAATAATACCGCCGCCTACGCCTGTTCCAAGTGTTACAAAAACAACATCAGGATTATTGTCACCTGCACCAACCCAGCGTTCTCCAAGAGCCGCAACATTGGCATCATTGTCAATTGCAAAAGGAATGCCTAGCTCTGCTTCAATAGCTGCTCCGACTTCCTGAGTCTCAGCCCAATTAAGGTTAAAAGCTCCTGTAACAGTCTTTCGGCTGCGATCAACTGCTCCAGGGGAACCCATGCCGATCCCCGCAAAGTCATCTTTGGATAATCCGTAAAGATCCAAACGGTGTTTGATAGAAGCAATAATATCAGGGACAATATGCTGTCCATCTTCTAAAATATTGGTCTCAATCGCCCATTTTTCCTGCACTTGACCATCCAAAGTCAAAATACCAAATTTGACACTTGTTCCGCCAAGATCAATACCTAAAAGCTTTTTAGTCATTTTCTTTTTCCTTTTCTATTCTGTGTTCCCTGCGCAAAATCAATTCAGCATGTAAATAGTCATTTCTTGAAACCAGACCATTCTCATAAAGCTTCTCCAGCTCAATTTTCATCATTTCGATGTCATAAAGCCGCTTGCCCAAATAAACATAAATGCCAAACCGTTTCAACAGCTGCTGCACATCATATAATGTTTTCATCTCTCAAATTCTACCAAAAAAAGGCTGTCTTTTCAATATATTTTTGCAAACGTTTGCCCTTTTGTAAAAAGAAAAAGAACGAAAGCAGAACTACCAAATCAATTTTTGTCAAATCTTGATTTTGGTTCCACTCCCAGTTCTTTTTAATCTTGGTCATTTAGGTTGATAAACAGCCCAACAAAATTCGGTAACTGCTTTGCCATTAAAGTCCTGGTGCCTGACCAAGTTCTGCCTGCAGCATCCAAATCGTCTTTTGTGCGTCAGTCTGAGCAGCTGTAAAAATGTCATTAGAAACAACATCTCCTTCTTCATCAGTCACATCAAGACCAACTTGATAAAGGCTGGAAAGATAGCTGTAAACTTCTACAAGACGTGTCAGATGATCTGTCATTGATTTATCCCAGCTTCCTGTTTCTTCTTCCAACTTAGAATTTTCATCAAATTCCTTTAAAGTTGAAAATGGACTGCCGCCAATTGTAATCAAGCGTTCACTAATTTCATCGAGGTGTTCGTTTAAAGCATCCATCAATTCATCCATTTTAGGATGGAGGTAAAGAAAGCCAGCTCCGCGCATGTACCAATGTACCTGATGGACAATTGATGCAGCCTTTGATAAATCGGCTACAGCCTGATTGAGTACAGCCTTGGTTTTTTCATTGCCTGAAGCTTCTTTCTTCTCAATTTGATGCGTAATTGACGCATAGATATTTTCAGCGAGCGTATTTGTGTTAGCCATAGTAATAAGTCCTCCTTGTAAAATATTCTTTATACTCATATATTAGAATGATTCTAAATAAAAAGCAACTATTTTGTTTTTCTTTTACGAATATAAAATTATGAAAGTCTTCTTATTTTTTATGCTGGGTGCCTCAATAGGTTCCTTTTTAAGCCTAGTTGCAGACCGTTTCCCAGAAAAATCCATTATTTTCCCCCGCAGTTCTTGCAACAGCTGTCATAGGACTTTAGCTCTACGCGATCTGATTCCCATATTTTCACAGTTGCTCAATAAAAACCACTGCCGTTTTTGCGGCTGTGCCATTCCTTTAAGATATGCCCTCACAGAATTTTTCTGCGGTCTCATTGGCCTAGGCTTCGGACTCAGCCTAGTGACATTTTCACAGGTGTACCTGCTCCTGATGGGAATTCTTCTGTCCCTTTATGATTTGAAGGAGCAATCCTACCCCCTTATTTTATGGTTGGCCTTTACTTTTTCGCTCATGTTTTTTTATCCCTTAAATCTCATCAGCATCATCCTCTTTCTGTTCGGTATTTTTGCTGCTCTAAAAAATATCAATATCGGCAGCGGTGATTTTCTTTATCTGGCGACTCTGTCCTTATCACTTAGTTTTCAGGAGGTAATTTGGTTGATTCAAATTGCCAGCATAGCGGGAATCGCTTATTGTTTGCTCCGCAAAAAACAAAAGGAGAGACTGCCCTTTGTACCCTTTCTTTTTCTAGCCTACACTTCTCTTATTTTACTGCGTCAGGTAAGCTAGATTTGACAAAAAGCAGCGAAAGCCAGGCGTCTACGCTTGAGCTGTGACGCTTGGTTTCACTGTCTTCCATTATTATTTTATTGGAGATTTAACTTTTCAGTAAATGCTGCGCTGCCTTGCGGCCTTGATGCACGATCCCAGAAATAGCTGTACCTGATCCTGGATAATAGCCGGCAATCCAGCCGCCGGCATTCAAACCCGCTGCATACAAATGCGGAATAACTTTATCAAATAAATCCAGAACCTGACAGTCAACATTAATTTTGAGACCACCAATAGAGCCAAGATTGCTGGCAGAATTCTTATAGGCATAGAATGGAGCCTGCAGAGCTTTCAGACCTGTGCGGCGACCGAATGTCTGATCGCTGCCGGTTTCCATTGCTTCATTCCATTCTTGAATAGTTTCAGCAAGACTGTCCTTAGGAACAAGGATAGCATCTGCTAATTCTTCTATTGAATCAGCTTTAAGAACATGTCCGGCAGCCACATCCTCAGCTAAGCTGTCTGCTGTCCAAGCGCTGCCGGGCTCCTTGATAGAATTATCATCAAAAATCATGTAAGTAGGAGCCATAAACTGCTTTTCCTGCTGGAAGATGGCCCGGTACTGATAGGCATAGGTTGCATCTTCACAAACAAAGCGCTTACCAGCACCATTGACAAAAATCAAAGGGATTGTTGGAATCTGATTATTGGTCGCATTGCCTGTTTTGCCGCAAAAATCAATGCAGCCGCCCATGCCAGTCACTGCAGCACCGGCAGAAAGTCCCATTAAAATACCGTCACCAGTATTGGTTTTTGCAGTCAAAACCGTATTAAAGGCCAAATCGTTGAACTGCTGAGGATTGTAAGCCTTAGCCAAAGCGGGATTATGATCAATACTAGCTGTTGCCAAAAGAACGCCCTTCTTTGCAGCAATAAGCTTTTTCTCGCCGCCAACAAGAGCAGCAACACCATGGATTGCTTTGGTTTTTTGATCCTGAATCAAGGATACTACTGTCGTGTTGTATTCTATCTTTGCACCGGCCTTGAGAGCTTCTTTAAAGAGTGCCTGAGTCAGAACAACACCGTCTCCGCCTTGCCCTCCATTCTCATAGACGTGGATACGATCCGCAAAAATATCATCTTTCACATAAGGAATATGACTGTGCCCATAGACAGAAGTCCACTTGATGCCCATTTGGCTGAGCCATTCGATATTTTGGGGTGCACTCTGAGCTAAGTCCCTTACTAAATCGGCGTCTAAAACATTTTCACCCGCTTTAATCCATAGTTCTGCATGTTTTTCAGGGGTATCTTCCTGATAAGCAGTGAGCGCTTTTTGGTAAGGAGTACCTGCTGCCTGAACGACACCGCCTGAATAATTAGTTGTGCCGCCGGCAATACCGGCCTTCTCACAAATCAGGACAGATAAACCGCCGCGCGCTGCCTCAACTGCTGCCGACAGTCCGGCGCCGCCTGAACCAACAATCACTAAATCATAGCTGGCATCGTATTTTAAAACCTGATCAAGAGAAGTGACAGGCTGAGCTGGCGAGGTATTCTTCACGTCTTGAAGAACTGCCAAAGACGGACTTGTCACAGCATCAACGTCAGGCTGAACGGCATAAGGATTTTCTGATTCAGGCTTGAGAGCTTCTTCCTGACTGATTTTACCAGCATCGGCAGCCAGGGCTTTTTGAACAGCATTCTTAAAAGCTAAACTTGAAAAAGTTGCACCGGATACAGCGTCAACATCAGCGGATCCTTTTTCGAGCATGGCTGCCTTCATTTGCGCAATTCCTAAATCTCCAACCAAGGCTTTGCTGCTGTGTTCACAGGCTAAAGACTTGATTTTACCATCTTCCAGACCAACCCTTACATGTAATGGGCCGTGAAATCCCAAGGCCGCGCCCTTAACTGTTTTTTCTACCATGTTTTCGACTTCCTTTCTAAATAAAATAAAACGTTTTCATCTTTATTATACGCTTTCTGAGCTTTTTTAGCTGAGAAAAAGATAATAAACTTCTTATTTTATTAAAATTTTGAAAGTCCATAAAAAAGCGGAAGCTAAGCATGATCTTAATACAATCAATACTCGTTCCGCTTTTGATTCTTATTTGTGATAATGGCTGCCGGATTTAATAAAATCTGCTATTTCCTGCTTCTGCCCTTCATGCAGAGCCTCAACAATTTTGGAACCTACGATAACACCATCTGAAACCTTATTAAAGCGTTCAATATCGGTAAGACTGGAGACGCCAAAACCGGTCAGCACGGGAATGGAAGAAAGGCTGCTCAGCTGCTTTAAATGCTGATCCAAGTCATCGCGGTAGTTTCCAGCTTTACCTGTCACACCGTTAATGGCTACAGCATAGATAAATCCTTGAGCATCCTCAATCAACTCTTTTTGACGATCCAAACCGGTTGTTAAACTAACCAGCGGAACCAAAGCTAAATCCGTATTGTCTAAATAAGGCTCGATGAAATCCTTTTGTTCATAAGGCAAATCGGGAATAATCAAGCCTTTAACTGAAGTCTTTTTTAGTTCCTCAACAAAGCGTTCAAGGCCATATTGAAAAACAGGGTTGAAGTAAGTCATAATGACAAGCGGAACCTCAGTCCTTTTTTCTTGAAGCAGACTGATAATAGCTGCCAGCGAAGTTCCTTTGGCCAAACTGCGCTGGCCAGCCAATTCAATGACCGGACCGTCGGCTACAGGATCAGACCAAGGAATACCTATTTCAATAGCTGATACTCCTTGTTTTTCCAGAAAAGAAATGGTTTCAAAAAGACCGTCAAGACCTTTGGGATGGTCTCCTGCCATGATATAAGGAATAAAAAGTCCTTTCCCCTCTTCTTTGATTGCCTGTAAATGTGCTGTTAATGTCTTTGCCATGATTCTATTTTCCTTCCTGCTCAAAACGTTCTTTGACCTGCATAACATCCTTGTCTCCGCGGCCAGACAGACAAACAATAATAGATTTATCCGGTCCCAGTTCTTTGGCAACTTTTTGCGCTAATGCGATAGCATGACTGGATTCAAGGGCTGGGATAATTCCTTCTAAACGCGACAGCAGTTTAAAGGCTTCCAAGGCTTCATCATCGGTAATAGAATCATAGGTTGCTCTGCCGATTTCATTGAAGTAGGAATGTTCAGGCCCTACACCGGGATAATCAAGTCCTGCCGAAATAGAGAAAGCTTCCATGATCTGACCGTGTTCATCCTGAAGGACATTCATAAGAGACCCGTGAAGAACTCCCGGACGGCCTTTGGCAAAAGTTGCTGCGTGCTTATCGGTATCAAGTCCAAGTCCTGAAGCTTCTGCTCCATACATCGCTACAGACTTATCATTGACAAAAGGATAGAAGAGGCCGATAGCATTTGATCCGCCGCCAATGCAGGCTAGGACAGCATCCGGCAGCTGACCGCCGGAAATATCAGCATACTGACGTTTGGCTTCTTTGCCAATGACGGATTGAAAATCTCGAACAATTTCCGGGAAAGGAGCTGGTCCTAGGGCTGATCCCATAATATAATGGGTATCCTCAATGTTAGCCACCCACGAACGCAGCGCAGCATTAACCGCGTCTTTAAGAACACGTGAGCCGTCTGTCACCGAATGAACCTTGGCACCAAGCAGCTCCATGCGAAAAACATTGAGTGCCTGACGTTTGACATCTTCTTCTCCCATATAGATAGTGCATTCCATATCAAACAGCGCAGCGGCTGTTGCTGTGGCAACCCCATGCTGGCCTGCACCTGTTTCGGCAATGACCTTATTTTTTCCCATGCGTTTGGCCAGCAGCACTTGACCGAGAGCATTGTTGATTTTATGGGCACCGGTATGATTGAGGTCTTCGCGTTTCAGATAAATCTTGGCACCACCGATATGATCTGTCAGACGTTTGGCAAAATATAAGGGGGTTTCCCGTCCCACATAATCTTTAAAGAGAGCTGCCAACTCCTCTTGAAAACTAGGGTCTGCTTTGGCTTTGCGATAAGCTTCATCCAGCTCAATAACCGCTGTCATCAGGGTTTCTGGAATAAACTGTCCTCCGAAATTTCCGTAAAATCCTTTTTCATTTGGCTGATTATAAGTCATTTTTTCACACTTTCTATAAATTTGATAATCTTCTGACTGTCTTTTTGACCGTCCGTCTCTACACCAGACGACACATCAACAGCATAAGGAGAAAAATGATGGATACATTCCTTAACATTGTCTGCATTCAAACCGCCTGCGATAAAGAAAGGTTGCTCAATAGATTTATCCCGGAGCAGCTGCCAGTCAAAAGTCTCACCACTGCCGGCCATGGGAGCATCAAAAAGCAAGTATCTGGCTTTGCTTGATAAAACAGACTCTTTTGCTGTCACTTGAATCGCACGAATCATTGGCACTGAAATCTGATTTATCAGCTCCTCATCAAAGTCTCCATGCACCTGTACCAGATCCAGCGGAACTGTTTTGACGGCTTTCTCCAGCTCATCTAAGTTCGGACTGACAAAAACACCAACTGTTTGAACAGACGCAGGAATGTCTTTGGCTAACTCGTTAGCCTTCTCAAGGCTAACCTGACGTTTGCTGGGAGCAAAAACAAAGCCGATGTAATCCGCTCCGCTTTTAACTGCTGTAAGTACAGCATCTCGATTGGACAAACCGCAAATTTTAACCTTTGTCAACAGCCAATTCCTCCATCTTATCAGCAATGCTGTCTGTCTGCATCAAAGCTGTTCCAACAAGAATAGCATTGAAATAAGGCGCAAGCAGCTCACTATCCTGCCGGCTGAAAACACCGGATTCTGACACATATACACGGTCATCACGAAAGTGAGCTGACAATTCCAGACTTGTATTGATATCAACTTCAAAAGTTACTAAATTGCGGTTGTTGACCCCAATAATCTGAGCACCAATTTTGTGAGCAATTTCTAATTCAGGCAAATTGTGCGTTTCCACCAGCACTTCCAAACCCAAGCCAGTCGCAAAATCATAGAGTTCCTTGAGACGCTGCTTGGGCAGAGCTGCAACGATAAGCAAAATCACTGTTGCACCGGCATTGCGGCTACGGACAATCTGTTTTTCGTCAATGATGAAATCTTTTGCCAATGTTGGAATTTGCACTTTTTGCGAAATATCAGCTAAATAATCAATATTTCCCTTGAAAAAGACCTGATCTGTCAGGACAGAAATCATTGCAGCACCGGCAGTTTCATAGAGTGCTGCTTGCTTAATGATATCCACATCAAGATTGATATCTCCCATACTGGGACTGGCCTTTTTGACTTCAGCAATAATCTGCAGCTGGTGCCTGTTCTCTCTTAAAAAGTCAAACAGCCGATAGCTTTTGCGCAGAGGCTTTAAGTCTGGCATAGCCAGTTTTGCCACTTCCTCTTGTTTTTGTTTCAAAATGGTTGGTAAAAATTCTTTAGTCAACTTGCGCCTCCTGTAATGCCTGCAGCTTAGCATAAGCTTTCCCTGATGCGATAATCTCCCGTGCCAGATCAATCCCTTCTGCCAGATTATCTGCTTTGCCGTTGGCAAAAAAGCCAAGACCTGCATTAAGAACAGCTGTTTCAAGGTAAGGGCTAGGTTCATTCTTCAAAACACTGATGAGAATTTGGGCATTTTTCTGAGCATCCCCGCCTTTAATATCATCAAGACCAACTTCTGGCATGCCTAAGTCTTTAAAGGTAAAGCTGCCTTGTGAAATTTCCCCTTCATTGAGCAGTGTATAGCGATTGACACCATAAAGCGCAGCTTCATCCATATTGTCCGGCCCTGTGATAACAACAGCTCGTCTGCGGCCCAGAAGTTTTAAAACCTGTGCCAAATCATGCTGCAAATCAGCCTGATAGAGCCCCATGAGCTGTGTTTCCAGATCCATCGGATGGGTTAAAGGACCGATCAAATTCATAATAGTCGGAATCCCCAAGGCCTGTCTGGCCGGTGAAATATAGCGCATGGCTGGATGCATTTTCTGAGCAAAGAGAAAGGCAATGCCTGTTTGATCTAAGACTTGTCCCAGTTTTTCCGGAGCCAGATCAACGGTAATTCCTAAGGCCTCCAAGACATCAGCAGAGCCTGATTTTGAAGAAATGGAGCGGTTGCCATGTTTAGCGACATGGATGCCGCCGCCAGCAAGGATAAAGCTGCAGGTAGTGGAAATATTAAAGCTAAAGGATTTGTCACCACCCGTGCCGCAGTTATCCATGACATTTTTTGCCTGACTGGGAATCAAAACGGCATTTTCTTTAATGGCCTTGACCAAGCCCAAAATTTCTTCAGGTGTTTCACCCTTGATTTTTAAAGCTATCAGAAAGGCTGCAATTTGTGCTTCTGTCAGCTGGCCTTTTAAAATTTTTTCGGCAACGCCTGTCATCTGATCTTCTGATAAATCTGTTTGAACAGCTAATTTTTCAAAGATTTCTTTCATGATATTCCCTTTCTAAATGTTTCCTACTATCTTGACAAAATTCTCAATCATCTTTAAACCTTGGGGGGTTCCGATTGATTCCGGATGATACTGCAGACCGTAGATAGGCAGCGTTTTGTGCTGAATGGCCATAATTTCTGCGTCATCTGCGGTTCTTGCCACAATCTCAAAATCTTTTGGAATCTCTTCGACTGCAATCGAATGGTAACGCATAATGTCAAGTGTCTCAGGCAGTCCCTTAAAAATCGGGCAGACTTTGCTGACAATCATTTGGCTCTGCTTGCCATGCATGACCTGATGAGCCAAGCCCAACCGTCCGCCAAAACTTTCAGCAATGGCCTGATGCCCTAGGCAAATACCTAAAATTGGTTTCTTCCCTGCAAAATCTTTAATTAAACGCTCCATTTTTCCCGCATCAGCCGGCCAGCCGGGACCCGGGGACAGAACAAGTGCGCGGGCTTCATCTGCTCTTTCATAGAGTTCTGCTGCATCATTTCTAAGAACTTTGACATGAGCAAACTGTCCTAAGTACTGGGCTAAGTTATAGGTGAAAGAGTCGTAATTATCAACCAGTAAAATCATAGAACTTCTCCTATTCTAGTCATGGCTTTGGCCTTGTTAATGGTCTCATAGTATTCATTTTCGGGTACGCTGTCATACACAATTCCTGCACCGGCCTGAACATAGGCCTTGTGATTTTTAATAATCATCGTCCGAATAGCAATGGCAAAGTCCATATCGCCGGTTGCTGACAGATAGCCGATGGCACCAGCGTAAATGCCGCGCTTTTCCTTTTCTAGTTCATAAATACGGTTCATGGCACGGATTTTCGGAGCACCGGATACTGTACCCGCTGGCAGTGTTGATTTGAGAGCATCCATGGCGCTTAATTCTGATAACAGCTGACCCTTTACCACACTGGTCAAATGCATGACATAGCGGAAAAATTCGACTTCCATGTATTTGGTAACTTTAACCGTTTCAATTTCAGCGATTTTTCCAATATCATTGCGTCCCAGGTCCACCAGCATCCGATGTTCTGCGGTCTCTTTGACATCTGACTGTAGGTCCTCTGCCAGCGTCCTATCTTCTTGTTCGTCTGCTCCCCGAGGACGTGTTCCTGCGATAGGATTGGTAGTGACTACCCTATTTTTGACAGACACTAAACTCTCAGGACTGGCACCTATAATCTGATAATCGCCAAAATCATAGAAGTAAAGATAATTGGAAGGATTAGTGATACGCAAATTACGATAGAAGTCCAGCGGTTTGCCAGTAATATCTGCTGAGAAGCGCTGACTGAGCACGCACTGGAACATGTCCCCCTGACGAATGAGCTGTTTGGCCTTAGTGACCATATCCCTGAACTCACTTTCTTCCAAGTGATTCTTAAAGGTCAGCTGGTGCAGGTCGCGTTCTGAAAATTCATCATCAGACTGGGTCTTTAAATCAGCTAAAACCTTCTCAAGTGCTGCCTGCTGAGCTTCTTCGCTTCTGCCGCTATAAATATTATCTTCGACAATGACCACTTTTTCTTTTTTATGGTCGAAAATCAGGTAAGATTCGTAAACAAAAAACTGCATGTCTGGCGTTCCAATGGTATCTTGAGGAATCTCGCCAATCCCTTCATAGAGGCTGATCATATCATAGCCGACAAAACCAATGGCACCGCCGTTAAAAGGCAAATCCTGAGATTCCTGTGACTTGACCGTCAGCTGACTGAGATAATCCAAAGGATCACTGTCAATAACTTTGCCATTTTCTGTCAGCTGTCCATCTTCAAATTTGATTTCAAAAACTGGATTGTAAGCAACAATTGAAAAACGGGCATTTTCCTTTTCGCGCGGGATTGATTCCAAAATCACTTTGTGTTCGCCCTGCACGCGCATATAAGCAAGGATGGGGGTCAAAATATCAGCATTTAATATTTTTTTCATGATTAGGCTCACTTTCTATTCATTTCATGATTGCTATTGACACTCAGCTCTAAAGCTGTGAAGGCTTCAATCATAGCTTGCCAGACAGTAAGCGCAACATCTGGTGATAAGCCCAGTTTCTCTGCCTCCTGCTGCCTGCTTAAAAGGACTTGCCGCACTCGCTCAGGAGCTTTGACAGCTGCTTGACTGCCAGCTGGTTTTAACCGTCCAATTTGTTCCACTATTTGCTGCCGCCGGGCTAATAGGACTAATAATTGATGATCGATCTGATCAATTTGATTTCTTAGATTCTGGATATCTGTCATAACTGCACCTACATGGGAAATTTTACATAAATACAAAAACCCTCACACAGAAAAATCTGTGTGAGGGCGTTACATCTAGCTAACACGGTGCCACCTCAGTTAACGGGATAGGATAGTCTTTCCCCGTCATCTCAACCTCCTCCAACAAGGAGTTGCACAGTAAGGGGTGCACACCTGAAGAATATTGTTTATCTTCACTTTATTGACAATCAGCCCACTTCCCAAAATCCTGCTATCTGTTCGCAATAACCACAGACTCCCTGAAAACATAAACCTTGGTACTTTTCTGATTTGCCTACGATTATACACTTTCTAAAAAACAAATGCAAGCCCTTTTGAACGACTTTTTACTGAATTTCCAAAAAAATCAGAATTTTGGCTTAAAGACAAAGGCTCACTTCGCTCGCCAATAAATACCACTCATTTATCGTGATGTCGGTATTAATTTGAGACTTTGGAGTTTTTCAGAGAAATTAAACTAATTCATACCAAGACCAATACCTTCCTCACATTTTGTAACAGTAGAAAACAAGTCAGCCAAGCATAAAAATGCTATAATAAAGTAGTTGCAAACACTACTGATGCCCTGTCAGAAAGGAGACTTCCAATGAAACTCATTACTGCTACATTTTTTATTAAAGCGGACAAAAGAGAGGCATTTCTAGCAGATGTCACGCCTCTGATTAAGTCATCGCGTGCAGAAACTGGAAATCACAATTACCAGCTGTATGAAGCTGTGGATCTGCCCAACCAATTTGTCATGGTTGAAGAATGGGAAAATCAAGCTGCAATTGACCAGCATAACACCAATCCGCATTTTCTTCATTTGATGGAACATTTAAAAGATTACAGTACAGCTGATCCTATTATTAAGGTTGCAGAGCTATAGAAATACCAAAAAAAAGAGTGAGATTCAATCGAGATTTGGCAGAAATCGATTTTTCTCACTCTTTTTTGCTAAACGGCTACAAACAGACTTGCCCTAGTCCATCATACCTGCCTGCAGCTGATACATTTTGTGATAGGTTCCTTCTTTGGCCAACAGCTCATCATGGGTGCCTGACTCGATGATTCTGCCCTTATCAAGGACATAAATACAGTCTGCATCCTGAATAGTTGACAGGCGATGGGCAATAGCAATCGTCGTCCGTCCTTGGCGCATTTTGGCCAGCGAATTCTGAACAATTTGCTCGGTTTCTGAATCAATATTGGCTGTAGCCTCATCCAGAATCAAAATTTTAGGAGCGCTGGCAACTGTTCTGGCAAAGGCCAGAAGCTGCCGTTGACCAGTTGAAAAACTGGATCCGCGTTCGCTGACGGGTTCATCATACTTCTGCGGTAGTTTTTGGATAAACTGATCGGCATCAACAAACTGGGCCGCCGCTTTAATATCTTCATCGCTCACATCTTGGTACATCTTGATATTGGATTTAATGGTCCCATGGTAAAGAAAAGGTTCCTGCAGAACTAGGCCGACATTTTTGCGCAATTCTTTCTGGCTGTATTTTCTGATGTCAGTTCCATCAATGGTAATCTGACCCTTTTGAAATTCATAGAAGCGCATAAAGACATTGATAATAGATGACTTCCCTGAACCGGTCGATCCGACAAAGGCAATGGTCTGACCTTGACTGACCTTAAATGAAATGCGGTCTAAAATTTGATTTTCTCCATCATAAGAGAAGGAAACATCTTTAAATTCAATATTTCCGGCAGTAATTTCAGCATTGCCTTCATCTTGAACGGGCTCATAGCCTTGTTCATCAATCAGATCAAAAACACGGCCGGCTGAAACCATAGACGTTTGCAGGGTCGAAAAGTTTTGCGTGACTTCAATCAAAGGGTCAAACAGACGGTTAATATACTGGATGAAGGCATACATCATACCAGCTGAAATCCCTATTGCTTGCCAGTTAAAGCCGAAATAGGCCATCAGCAGGGCATAGGCTAGCAATTTCAAAAGAGACATGGCCGGACGCAGAAAAAGACTGTCCAAGGCCATTGAACGATTAGCATAGTTAAAGTGTTCTTCGTTGATGGTCTCGAATTCCGCTTTCAAACGCTCTTCCTGACCAAAGGCCTGGATAATACTGATGCCCTCAATACTTTCCGACAAGTTGGTATTAATATCACTCAACAGACTGCGAGTTTTGGCTATTACGCTGACAGACTTTTTACGATAGAGATTGACCAAAATAAAAATAAAAGGAAGAAAGAACATGACGAGCAAGGTCAGGCGATAATTGAGCATCAGCATGGTATAGAGGGTCACGCTAAAAATAAAGATTGCAGAAATGAAACTGGACAGAATCCCTGAAAACATTTCACTGATGCTCTCAGTGTCATTGGTCAGCCGCGATACGATGGAGCCTGCTGGTGTCTTATCAAAGTAAGACATTCCCAGCTTCTCCATATTGGCAAAAGCGTCCTTGCGAATGTCGCGCACAACGCTGAAGGAAACACGGGCAAAAAGCAGGTTTCCCAGATACTGTAAAATGGTCTGCAAAACATAAAGGAGATAGTAACCCAGCAAAAGCGAAGCAGCAGCTTGGTTAAAATTTGTCAGAAAATGGTCAATAAAATAACTAGCAACTAAAGGAATGACACTTTTAATCACCGTCGTTGAAAGGAGAAAGAACAAGGCAAAAAAAGTCAGCCATTTATAAGGCTTTAGATAAGACATCAAGCGCAGAAACACGCGGCCTTGGTGGTCGTTATTCTTCATCACTGTCTCCTTTCATTTCTAATTGTTGGGCTTCATAAGTTCTTGCATACCAGCCCCCTGTTTGAATAAGGTCATCATGGCGGCCGCGCTCAATAATCCGACCGTCCTGCAAAACCAAGATAAGATCAGCATGCACTACTGCACTCAGCCGGTGAGCTGTTATGAGGGTCGTTTTATCCTTACGTGTTTGCTTGAGATTATCAATGATAGCATGTTCAGTCTTGGCATCAACCGCTGACAGGGAATCATCCAGAATGAGAATATCTGGATTTAAAATCATGGCACGGCTCATAGCAATCCGCTGCTTTTGTCCGCCAGAAAGAGAGACCCCTTTTTCACCGATAATGGTTTCAAATCCCTGAGGCATGGCTGCAATATCATCATAAACCTGAGATAATTTGGCAGCTTCTTCAACTGCTGCCATGCTCAGTTGAGGATTGCCAAAGCGGATATTCTCTAAAATAGACATGGCAAAGAGAACTTGATCCTGCGGCACATAGCCAATGAGACTGCGCAGGTCTGTCAGACGGTAGTCCCGAATGTCATGACTGTTGAGATAGATAGCCCCCTGATTGACATCGTACTCACGCAAAAGGAGTTTGAGAAGACTGGTTTTGCCTGAACCTGTCTGTCCGACAATTCCCAAAGTCTGTCCTTTTTCTAAAGTGAAATGGATATCATTAAGCGTCTCCTCATTATCATAGCTGAAGTGTTCAATAGCATATTCCAAACGGCCATTGTGAATGTCTGGCAGAGGATTTTCTGGAGCTTTAACGTCAGATTGTTGCGATAAGAGACTCATGATACGCTCATAGGAAACCGCTCCGCGCTGCACAATATTAAAGAGAAAACCAATTGCCATCAAAGGCCAGACCAGCATATCCAAATACGTCACAAAAGTAACCAGACTGCCGACTGTCACTTGGTTATTTTTTACAAAAAAGGCACCAACCAAAAGGGTTAAGGTATAAGAAGCCCCTACAAACAAGAGCACCAAGGGATCAAACATGCTGTCATACTTCATGGTCGTCATGTTTTTAGCAAAAGTCATCTCATTTGTTTCCTGAAAAGCAGCTAGTTCATCTGTCTGATAGCCAAATGACTTGGTTACCTTGATGCCTGAGACACTTTCCTGAACCTTGTTATTAAGCTCTGAAAAAGCAGCCTGAGACTGCTTGAAACTCTCATGTGTCTTGCGTCCCAGACGGCTGGTTGCAAAAGCCATTAGAGGCAAAGGAATCACTGCAATCAAGGTCATCTGCCAGGAAATGCTGAAAAACATAGTCATTAGGGTGACCAAAGCCGTAATTGAAGCATCAACAGCAGACATGACGCCACCTCCCGCCAGACGGGTCAGGGAGTTAATATCATTGGTCGCATGCGCCATCAAATCTCCTGTCCGGTATTTCTGGTAAAAAGAGGGAGACATTTTTGTAAAATGTTCAAAAAGACGAGAACGCATAATTTGCCCCAGACGGTAGGAAGTTCCTAAAATATAAATGCGCCAAACATAGCGCAGCCCATACATGGCAAAGGCAGATAGCAATAGGTAAAAAAGATCCCACAAAAGCGTTTCTCTCGTTAGACTTTTACGGGTAATATGGTCAATAACATGCCCCATGACCTTGGGCGGAATCAGGTTGAGAACGCTGACTAGGCTAAGAGCCAGTATCCCAATCAAATAGCGGCGCTTTTCCAGTTTAAAAAACCACCATAAATTTTTAATAACAGACATCTTTGCCCTTTCTATTAATCATCATAAGAAAAATCCCCCACGATGAGGGAATAATGCTATTATAAACCTTAGAGTCAACTCTAAGTCAAGTCAGCTGACTGCCGATCTTTCTTTGATTTTTCTTTGCAGCCACTGGTAGGAGTAAAAAGCCAGAACACCACCCAGAGTATTGGTCCATAAATCATCGATTTCAAAAACACGGTTGACATTGAAAAGGGCATCTAAGAGAAGCTGGCTAACTTCGATAAAAAAGCTGATGCTAAAAGTAAGCACTGCAATTCTTTTTAAACTGCGGAGTTCTTTTTTCAGCAAAAGCAAAGATAAAGCAAGAGGATAAAGTAGCAAAATGTTGCTGAGATTTTGTCCTAAAATCCAAAGTAGACGCCAAAAACTGTTGATTTTCCCAAAATTAACCAAGGAATTAAAGGGAGTTAAAAGAACAACAAGGCGGCCATAGTGCTGAATCCCTGGCGTTTTGACCTGCCTAAAAGGCTGCGGCAGAAAGCACATAGCACAGACAGCAAGTGCATAAAGACAGAGCCCCCATCTGACTGCACTTTTTCCCAAAGGCGTTAAGTCGCCATCTTTCTCCCAAAATCCTGACATTATTGAGCAGCCTCAGCAACAGCCTTTTGACGGTCGCGCTTCATCGTATTTGAGCGCAGCTGACCGCAGGCTGCATCGATATCAGTTCCGTGTTCCTGCCGAACCACACAGTTGACGCCGTTTTTCTTAAGCACATCGTAAAAAGCGTCCACGCGCTCTTTAGGACTGCGGCTGTATTGATCATGCTCAGTCACAGGGTTGTAAGGAATGAGGTTGACATAAGAAAGCTTGCGGATTTTCTTTGTCAAATCAGCCAGTTCCTGTGCATTTTCAGGATGGTCATTGACCCCATTTAGCATGATATACTCAAAAGTGACACGACGGTTGGTTGTCTCAATGTAGTATTCAATAGCTGCAAAAAGCTTTTCCAAGGGGAAAGAACGATTGATCCGCATAATACTGGAACGCAGCTCATTGTTGGGTGCATGTAGGGATACCGCCAGATTAACCTGGACACCTTCATTGGCAAATTCTCTGATTTTATGAGCCAAACCTGATGTTGATACTGTAATATGACGGGCACCGATGGCAAGACCATTGTCATCATTGATGGTTCGCAAGAATTTAATGACATTGTCGTAATTATCAAAAGGCTCACCAATTCCCATTACCACAACATGGCTGACACGCTCACCCTGACCGCGTTCATCAAAATATTTCTGCACCAGCATAATTTGAGCAGTGATTTCTCCATTGTTGAGATCGCGCTGCTTTTTAATCAGGCCGCTGGCACAGAAAGTGCAGCCGATATTGCAGCCAACCTGTGTGGTGACACAGACTGAAAGCCCATAGTGCTGGCGCATAAGCACCGTTTCAATCAGCATACCATCAGGCAGTTCAAAAAGGTATTTGACAGTCCCATCGGCCGATTCTTGAACAATGCGCTGCTTAAGCGGATTCAGGCAGAAATTGTCATTTAAAACGGCAATAAAATCTTTGGAAATATTGGTCATTTCTTCAAAAGATTGGACACGCTTGCGGTAGAGCCAATCCCAAATTTGTGCAGCCCGAAATTTCTTTTCTCCGTGCTCTACTGCCCAGTCAATCAATTCATCACGGGTTAGGCCGTAAATAGATGGTTTCATAAATATTATCAAGAACCCTTGAAAACCAGCAAACATTAAAAAACTGCCGATTCCCTTCAGACTCTCCTTTGTCCTTTCTACTTTTCTTTTTTCCTAATGACAAAATTTTTCTTAGCCTCGTGAATTTCCTGCAGGACTTCACGCTCCTGCGCTTTTTCTCGGCGAAGCTTATCTTGAAGATTCATCCTAGTATTTTTATTAAAACGCTTTTTCCTGCGATTATCACGGCGTCTTCGTTTTTGAGAAGCATCTTCTTCATTTTTGATTTCTTTAGGATTTGGATTTTCCAAAACAAAATAGGCGCAGCCAAAATTGCAGTATTCCTTGAGATAATCATCCAGAAAGCCAATATAAGGGTGCTGACTTTTAGCTTTTGACTTTTCTTTATAAAATCCCTTAAGTCGCAGCTGTTCATTACCCCAATCGCCCACAATATAGTCATATTTCAGCAGAATTTCTGAAAAACGCTGGCTGAAAACCGTCGCATTAAAAGCATTTTTGACATTTTCTAAAATCAATAAATCGATCTCATCACTCTTAACATGATTGTCAAAAGTGATAAACTGAGGACCAGGGAATTTATTGTAATTGTACATGTCCGGAGAGATTTCTTTCCTCATAGGTCTCCTCTCAGATATTTTTCTACTGTCTGTCTCAGCAAATCAGGAAAAAGCAGCTGCCCCTGAAGCGAATTAACGCTAGTAAAATAGGGTGCAAAATAGTACTGATCAACTAAAACAAGACTCACTTTATCTTTTTTACCAGTAGCCTTATCATTATACACTATTTTTGCATTTTTGTAAGTAAAACCATTTGTCATAATCTTGCCAAACTGCCGGCCGCGAAAGCCCATACCGCGGATCTGCTGATGAGCCAGCAGATTGGCCTGTGAAAAAATATCGCGGCAGATGTCTAAAAGTTCCGCTTTGGTCACTTGAAATTTGACTAAGCGCATCTGATGCGGAAGAGACTGATGAAGGCTGGCCTTTGTCACCGTTTGTTCAAACGGTTCAACGACTAAACCGCTATTGATTATTGTGACATCTGCGTCAGCTGACTTAAGCATGGCCTCCATGACCATTTCTGCACACTCTTTCTGAGTTGGTTTTCGTGACAGCTTACAGACTAAATCTTCTGCCAGCTGTCTTTCTCCCTCTTGAAAGAGTTCTGCTGCAAAATCAGCATCGCCTTTTTCAGCATCCAGGTCACTGACAGATACAGCCTCAATAGCCATATCTGTTAACACACGATCCTTAAAGGTTAAATCAATCTGACCAACATGATCTCCATAGCGACCTGCTGCTGCCAGATAGGTTCCCTTGATAACTTCTCCTTCTTCAAATACATGATGTGTATGAGCCCCGATAATCAAATCAACTTCAGGAACGTCACGCGCTATCTTCTCATCCAGACGAATTCCCAGATGACTGAGTAAAATTCGAAAATCGGCCTTTTTAACTTCTGGCAGTGTCAAATCTCTCTTAAGACTGGCAATGGCATCATGAACTTGCCAGCCATTTGGCTGATAAGTCTTGTAATAAGGAAAGGTATAAGCCAAAAAAGCTATCTTCGTTCCTGCCTCAGTCTCATAAATAACATAAGGCTCAGCCCAAGCAGGACGGCCATTCCTGTCAGTCAGATTGCCCAGAACAACTTGAAAATCAGCTTTTTCATAGAGCTGATTGATCTCAGATTTGGCTAAGCCAATACCTTCATTATTACCAACTGTCGCAAAATCAATCCCCAAGTCATTCATCAATGCTACATTAGCTTTTCCGGCTGTCGCATCAGTCAAGGGATGGCTCTTATCCACATTATCACCAAGGTCACATTTCAGTACTTCCTTATCAGTTTTTGACTGCTCATCAAAAAAACGCTTGATCTTTGGATAAGCCTCAAAATGCGAATGTAAATCATTGATATGCAGAATTCGGATCTGTTCTTTCATATGGTCTATTTTAGCACTTTCACAGCAAATACCCAAAAATAAATGTTAAAACAAAATCAGAACAGAACAAAACCGTCTATTCTAGAAAACGATCTTGTTCTGTTCTTTTTAGCGATGTGTTTTTAAATAATCAATAGCATCCCTTACATTCTTAACAGGAACAATTTTCATTTTGCTGCCTAATTTCTTAGCAGCTTGCTTAGCTTCCTGATAATTGTTTAGAGCTTTAGGATTTTCTTTTAAAACAGCCTTATCAAGAGGATTATTAGGAACAAAGAAAATATCCGCATCGATTTTATCAGCAGCTGCAACTTTCATTCCGGCGCCACCAATATTTCCAACCTTACCATCTTCTTCAATGGTTCCAGTTCCTGCAATAACCCGGCCTTTACGAAGATCCTGATCAATAAGCTGATCATAAATATCCAGTGTGAACATCAGCCCAGCACTCGGCCCACCAACTCCGTCAGTACTGAATTTAATCTTATCGTCCGAAGCAACCTTAGTATGGTCAACCAAACCAATACCAATGCCATTTTTCCCGTTTGATAATTTGACAATCTTACCTTTTGCTGATTTTTTCTTATTTTCAGAAGTGTATTGAACACTAACCTTGCTGCCTAATTTTTGCTTAGAAACATATTTAATAAGGTCCTTTGAGCTGGAAAAGGTTTTGCCGTTAACGCCTGTTACCGTATCAGCAATGTTTAAAACACCTTTAAAGGTAGAATTTTGGCTGACATTGAGAACATAGACTCCCATATAATCAAGATTAGCCTTTTTATCAGCTAAATTGAGGGCTTCATAGATGGCTCCGTTTTGCGAGGTTTCCATGTAAAACTGATTAATGCGTATGTAGTCTGCATCACTGACGCCGCCGGTCGTTTCCTGAGCACTGGTAATTTCTGTAAAAGGCGTCAGCCAGGCATAAATGACCTGAAAAACAGTCGCTTTGCTGACTCCAACTGCTACAAAATTATAAGAACCCTTTTCCTTGTCTTCTTTATTATTAACAGTTAAAACCGTACGAATATCGTAAGCTCCGCCCGGCATTTCCATATAATAAGGCAGAGGAACTAAAAAGCAGCCCAAAATCAAAAGAAGACTAAAACTGCTAATCAGCCACCATTTATATTTTTTGATTGTTTTCAAACCTTTTCTCCACTTCTTTGATAACACTGGCCGGTACATACTTTTTAATATCGGACTTAAAATAAATCAGCTCACGCACATGTGTTGAATTAATATACTTCATGTCCAGCTTGGTCAGCAGATAGACTGTCTCTAATTCCGGCGCTAATTCTCGATTAAAAAAGTCCAAGCGGGCTTCATGCTCCAAATCCTCAGACCCCCGCAAACCGCGCACTAGATGCGTTACCTTTAAATCTCTGGCAACATCAACAGCTAAGGAATTACGAGCCATTATTACACAGACATTTTCTAAATCAACCACAGCGGCTTTTAGCATTTGCTGACGAACCTCAGGCTCAAATAGCCCAGCCTTATCCTTGTTATAAAAAATGCCAACATAAAGCTTGTCAAACAGTTTGCTGGCACGCTCAATGATATCCACATGCCCATTTGTCACAGGATCAAAAGAGCCTGCAAAAAGTCCAATTTTATCTGACATAAACCGTCACCTTTGATATACCATAAATTTTTTGTTTCCAGATGCCCAGCTCTGCAATTTCTTCCGGCAGCTCAACCGATTTATCCGTTTCACAGACAACCATAACATCCTCCGATAGGAGCTTTTGTTGGCAGAGTTCTTCAATATTTTTGACAATTTCTTCTTTCGCATAAGGTGGATCCAAAAAAACCAGATCAAATTTCCCGCTCAGGCGCTCCAAAGCACGCGCAGCTTCCATTTTCAAGAGCTGAAATTTGTCTTCTTCCTTGGTCATTTTGATATTGGCCTCAACAATAGCCTGAGCCTTACGGTTTTTCTCTACCAAGACAGCACTGTCCATCCCCCGCGAAACAGCTTCAATAGCAAGGCCTCCACTGCCGGCAAAAAGGTCTAACACACGGCCACCGCTAAAGTAAGGACCAATCATATTAAAGATGGCACCTCTAACCTTATCTGAGGTCGGACGGGTCGTTTTACCTTCCAAAGTTTTTAACGGACGACCGCCGTAACTTCCGGAAATAATTCTCATAAGAAGTATTATAGCAAATTTTCATATAATTTTCCTATTTCAAAACTGTTCTCCTAAATTTTAGCAATAATGTTAAACAACTATTTGCTCCTATAAGTTTAATATTTTAAAAGGTCTAGATAATTTTCTGGATATTTACATAATGATGACAATTATGTTATAATAATTACAATATATTAGGAGGTTAGTACAAAGATGAAAAAGGGAAAATCATTATTATCACTCATTACATTTATTGTCTTTTTAAGTTTTCAAATCTCTCCATTACCAACAACTACCAGTGTTAATTTTTTAACTGCTCCAATAGCATCCGCTGCTACCACATCAGCTAAAGAAATAACAATAGCTGAAAAAGCTGTTAAAAAGTTAGAGGACAATCAAACTAGAGAAAATCTAACCAAGGCTCAAAACAAGCTGAGCAAGGTAAGTAATATACAAAAAAAGAAAACGTTGCAGCATCGCATTGATCTTGTTGAACAAGCTATTATCATTAAAGAAGCTCAAGCAGCAGTTAAGTATTTAGAAGATAATCAATCCACCAGCAACGTTACCGATGCTAAGAATAAAACAGCTTTGGTTACGGATGAAGGAACCAGGGCAAATTTAACCAATCGCATCGCTCTCGTTGAACAAGCTATTATCATTAAAGAAGCTCAAGCAGCAGTTAAGTATTTGGAAGATAATCAATCCACCAGCAATGTTACCGATGCTAAGAAAAAAACGGCTTTGGTTACAGATGAAGGAACTAGGGCAGATTTAACTAATCGCATTGCTCTCGTTGAAAATGCTATCGCAGCTAAAGAAACAGCAGCAACCGAAAATGCCACAGCTGCTCAGGAAGATCGAATTGTTTATGTTACTGGCGGCGGAAAATCAAATGTTTATTGGTACAGTACAGATAGTATGCCATGGAACACTAATATGAATAACATTGTTCAAATGAAAGAATCAGAAGCCATTGCTGCTGGGAAACGGCATTCACTAACAGAACCTTAACGTAGATTGGGACTATATACCAATATCAGAAAAGAGCTTCCATCTTGAGGGCTCTTTTTATTTTTCCTCAAAAACTTTTTTTAGAATGAATTTTCATTTAATTCTTCTTGCTAATCGAGTAGAGGCTAATCACTAGCCCTTCTTACACCGCCGTGCGTGCCGTTCGGCACACGGTGGTTCAACTAACTTTTAACGCATGTCGTTTTAAGTAGTAATCCAAGCAAGAAACCACTCCACGTTTAGCGAGGACTGGTCAGACTGAAGACAAAGCTCTTAAAATTGAATTTCTAAGAGCTTTCAGACCGAAGACAAAGTTCTTAGAAATTGAGTTTCTAAGGGCTTTTCTTTCTTTTAAGGATATAATAAAAGAAAACGGTTGGTGAGGTAAGGCCAAGTTTAGATCCTGTTATGCTGGTTAAAATCCCTTTGATACAATGCTTTTACGGTATTCGCTCCATGCGCCAAACGATTAAAGAGATTGAGGTCAACTTAGCTTATCGCTGGTTTTACGGAGAGTCAAAAGCATCAAAAAGTTGTCACGAGATATCTTTGGAAAGAGGATATGGAGATTTGTGAGGACATTCGCCATCAAAGAGGAATGAAGGAACGCTACCAACATTGAAAAGAGGCCATTGAACGCCTCTTTGGGACAGCAAAAAAGTATTATAAGCTCAGATATACGAGAGAGATTGGCAAGTCCAAAATGGAAGACAAGGTTGGGCTGACTTTAGCGTGTTTAAATCTCAAAAAACTGGTAAAAATAATGGCAGGAAGGCCTTTTAATTTTGACCAAATTCAAGTAAATACCTTAGTT
The DNA here is from genome assembly GCF_001431045.1 of Streptococcus orisasini. GTDB lineage: Bacteria > Bacillota > Bacilli > Lactobacillales > Streptococcaceae > Streptococcus > Streptococcus orisasini. The sequence continues at coordinate 64,573 of NZ_BCLE01000022.1, read as the reverse complement.
AATGTCACTTCAGGACATATCTGTCTAGAGAATTTTAAAAAAAGACAAGCCTCGAAAAAAAGAGCTTGTCTTTTGTCTGAAGCCGAGATAAAATCCTAGCTTTCCTTATTTTCTGTCAATATAAGCAAGGTTCTAAACTGTGATGTGCCTACTTATCCAAAAAATCAGTCTTACCCTGCGCTTTGATCTTGGCTTGTGCTGCTGCTAATTTTGCAACTGGAACACGAAACGGAGAGCAAGAGACATAGTCTAGACCAATGCCATAACAGAAGGCAATGCTTGATGGCTCGCCGCCATGTTCGCCGCAAATACCCATTTTAAGATCTGGTTTTGTTTGCCTGCCTAGGTCAACTCCTATTTCCATTAAACGTCCGATTCCTTTTTGTTCCAGCACTTGGAAAGGATCTTTTTCGAGAATGCCCTTGTCAACATATTCTGCTAAAAACTTGCCGGCATCGTCTCGGGAATAGCCAAATCCCAGTTGTGTCAAATCATTGGTGCCAAAGCTGAAGAAATCAGCATAGGCTGCAATCTCATCCGCTGTAATACAGGCCCGTGGAATTTCGATCATCGTTCCAACCCTATAGTCAACTGCACACTTTGTCTTCTCACATTCTTCCTGCATAATAGTATCGACTATCGGTCTTAAATAAGCTAATTCTTGAACGGTTCCCACCAGAGGAATCATAATCTCAGCCTTGACTTGTGCCCCTTCTTTGACAGCCAGACTGGCACCTTGAGCAATAGCCTTGACCTGCATGATTAAGATTTCCGGATAGGTAACTGCTAAACGGCAACCTCTGTGACCAAGCATAGGATTAAATTCTGCCAGTTCTGACACGCGTTTGCGCATGTCACTAAGGCTCAGCCCCAACTTTCCTGCCAAACGAATCAGCGTATCTTCGTCATGGGGTAAAAATTCATGCAAGGGCGGATCCAGCAAACGAATCGTTACTGATTTTTGATCCATCACTTTAAAGAGCTGGTAAAAGTCATCTCTTTGGAAGGGAAGAATTTTTTCCAATGCTCTTTGTCTGTCTTCTACATTATCGGCTAATATCATTTGTCTGACAGCCGGAATTCTTTCTTCGTCAAAGAACATGTGCTCCGTGCGGCAAAGTCCTATGCCTTCGGCACCGAAATCTACTGCTTTTTGAGCATCTTTAGGATTGTCTGCATTGGCAAGGACGCCCATATCGCGAACATCATCGACCCAGTTCATAAAGGTTTCAAAACTGCCGCTGATGTCAGCAGATTCCATATCTACAAGCCCGAGATAAACATTGCCGCTGCTGCCATCAAGTGAGAGGGTATCGCCTTCTTTTAGCAGTAAATCGCCAGCTGTGATTGTTTTGCTGATCTCATTAACTCTTAAATCACTGCAGCCTGCTACACAGCATTTTCCCATGCCGCGCGCAACTACGGCGGCGTGTGAGGTCATGCCCCCACGGGCAGTCAGGATTCCTTTGGCGCTGGCCATGCCTTCGATATCTTCTGCGGAAGTTTCCTGACGCACCAAGATGACATCTTCTCCTTCTTTAGCGAGCCGGGTTGCTGCTTCTGCCGAAAAGCAGACCTTACCTCTTGCTGCTCCCGGAGAAGCTGGCAGCCCCTTAGCAAGAACCTTAGCTTGCTTTAAGGAGCTTTCATCAAAAGTCGGATGCAGTAACTGTTCTAACTGCTTTGGTTCAACACGCATTATGGCTTCTTCTTTAGTAATCAGCCCTTGGGTAGCCAAATCTGTCACTATCTGAATAGCAGCCTTGGCTGTTCGTTTGCCGCTGCGTGTCTGCAGAAGATAAAGTTTACCCCTTTCAATCGTAAATTCAATATCCTGCATATCTCTGTAGTGATTTTCCAAACGCTGGGTGAGCTCTGTAAATTGCTGATAGATGGCTGGCATGTCTTCTTTTAATACTTCTATGCTTTGAGGTGTCCGAATGCCTGCTACCACATCTTCTCCCTGAGCATTAATAAGGTATTCACCAAATAAACGATGCTCCCCTGTTGCGGGATTTCTGGTAAAGGCTACGCCGGTTCCCGAAAGTACTCCCATATTGCCAAAGACCATCGACTGAACATTGACCGCTGTTCCCAAATGATGGTCTATCTCATTTAAATTGCGGTAAACAATGGCTCTGGGATTATTCCAGGATTTAAAAACTGCCTTAATAGCCAAGTATAGCTGTTCTCGAGGAGTTTGCGGAAAATCCTGACCAATGGCCTCCCGGTAAATGGCTTTAAATTCCTGAACAATTGCCTGCAGATTTTCAAGGGTCAATTCGGTATCTGCATGATAGCCATTCTCTTCTTTATAGCGATCGAGGACAGCCTCAAATTTGTCTTTGGAAATACCCATGGCTACATCCGAAAACATTTGAATAAAACGGCGATAGCTGTCATAGGCAAACCAGTCATTTCCTGTCGCAAGAGCCAAGCCTTTAAGACTGTCATCTGTCAGGCCTAGATTTAAAATCGTATCCATCATTCCAGGCATTGAAAACACTGCCCCAGAACGTATAGAAACCAGCAAGGGATTTTGATTATCTCCCAATTTTTTACCCTGCTCTTTTTCCAGCTGGGCTATTTGACTATCAATTTGACTGATAATCTCTTGACTAATTTGTTCATCTTGCTGGTAATATTCTCTACAGGCATCCGTCGTAATGGTAAATCCTTGAGGAACAGGCAGGCCAATCCGTGTCATTTCTGCCAGATTAGCTCCCTTACCTCCAAGCAGATTACGCATATCTTTGTTACCTTCATTAAAGCTGTAAACGTATTTTTTTGACATATGAACTCCTTTAATTAGCATTGTATTTCTAACGAAATAATTGAGGAACCTCGATTCAAAATGATTGAAATTGATACATCCTACTTCGTATCCACTTCACTTAGCCTATCCATAATCAATCCGGCCGTCTCTTCAATAGAACGGTGCTCGATATCAACGACTGGGCATTTAAGCGCTTTCATTATTTTGTAAAAATAATCCAACTCTTCTAAAATACGATTTTTCTGGGCATAATGGGCCGTTGAGTTCAAGCCCATTGCCTTAAGCCTTTGACTTCTCATTTTATTTAAGCGTTCAGGTGAACTGGTCAGCCCGACAATTTTTTTAGGGTCTACTTCAAAAATTTCCTTAGGCAAAGGCACTTCCGGGATCAAAGGCAGGTTTGCCACCTTTAGCTGTTTGTTAGCCAAATAGATGCTCAAAGGTGTTTTAGATGTTCTGGAGACGCCCAGCAGCACTAAGTCAGCTTTTAGAAAACCCCGCGGGTCTTTTCCATCATCGTATTTAACAGCAAATTCGATAGCTTCGATGCGGTTAAAATAGGACTTGGTCAGCTGACGGATCTTTCCAGCTTCTCTTAAAGGAACTTCTTCTACCTGCCGGCTCATTTGCTTGAGCATGTCACTCATCAAATCCACAAAGCATAGCTTTTCATTTTGACAGTACTGACCGGCAAAATCAGCCAGCTTCTCATCTACCAAACTAAACATGACCATAGCTTTTTGTGCTTTTGCTTCTTCCAAGGCTTCTTTTAGTGCTTCCAAATGATTAACGTAAGGAATCCGCTTCAGCTCCCAGTCTTTATGATTGGGAAATTGACATATTCCGGCCTGGGCCATAGACTGAGCCGTCTCTCCAGAAGAATCCGATATGATATATAAGATTGTATTTTCTGCCATTTGATCTCCTACTTACTCAGGATGTATGATTTCAACAAATAAGTTTGCAACAATTGTTTTTGAAAATTTTCCCAATACCTTAAGTTTTTCTTCATTACCGTCTTCGGCTCGCACAACTGGTAGACTATCAATTTCATTTCGAACTAATAAAGCAGCTGCCTGAGGAACCAAGGTTTCTTCTTTGATTGTTAAAATGTTAGGCATCCGTGTCATTACGGTAGCGATGGGCAAATGGCTGACATCTGCACCTCCGATTGTAACCTTTAACAAGTCCTTACGAGACACGATTCCACATAAATAATCTTCATCATCTAAGACATAAATACTAGACGAATCCTCCAGAAATAATCTGACAATTAAATCGTAGATCATATCATTTTGTCTTGCAATCACAGGCACCGTCATGACATCAGTGACCGATAAATCACTAACAGCACTAAGCCGCAAATCAGAATCCCCTTCTCCCAAATAGAAGTAGCCAACCTTAGGTCTAGCATCTAGAATATGAAACATGGTCAAAATGGACAAATCTGCTCGCAAAGCTGCTCTGCTGACATGCAGTTTGGCTCCAATTTTTTCCCCAGTAATTGGTTGATTTTCCTTAACAATATCAATAATTTTTAATTGTCTGTCATTCAGTTTAATTGGACATCCCTCCTTTTAAATGTGCTATACTATTTATTATATAGTGTAGTATATTAAAAAGAAAATCATTTGTCAAGAAAAGAACAACCCCCTTTTGACTACAGTCAAAAAGGGGGGGATCTTATTCATTGGACAGCCTAAGAAGCTCATCAATCAAGGGTTTGTAATCCACTTTTGCAAAATCGGTGACATCAATTTCATACAAGGTTCCTAGGGAAAAGTCATTGTATTTTCTGTCTTCAATAATCTTCTGAAAGTCCTCCTTGGTGATTAAATCATCTGCCAGGCGTCGATCAGAAAGCCTATCACTATGGTGAAAATGTGTCATGATGAAGCTCAAATGCCTGTCATCGGCTAAATCACGCGCCATGCGCCTTTGCCAAAGGACTTCGAAGTCTGCCACCAAGCGGATTGTGATGACTGAATAATCATGCTTTTGTGATAAGTCCTGCAGCTGCTTTTTTTGTTTAAAGGAAAAGGGATATTCTGTCACAATAAATTGTTTTCCGACACTCATGTAAAGCTCCAAAGCCTGATAATAATAAGACCAGACCTGTTTTTCCAAAGCTACCTTTTCCTGTAAATTATCAAAGCCGACACTTTCAGCCATGTCTTCTTTGAACTCATCAGGCGATACGGTATAGATTTGAGGCAGGGCTTTGCGTATCAAACGCACCAAATAGCTTTTTCCCGTTGCTGGCGGACCAGCTAATAAAACAAGATATTTTTTCATCACTCTATTCCACATGCAAAGGAGACTCCAAGTTCATAAACAGAGTCATTTTATGCTTGACGATTTCCTTAACTTTTTGATTGGCCGGAATAACATTGTAGCGCAGCGATTTATTGACCGGACTTTCACCAAAAGCCGTCTTAGCTTCCTGTGTCCAATTGACCAGCAATTCTGTACCGACATTAAACTTGCGAATGCCATTATTGATTAATTCAGGATAGTCCGCTTCTTTGACCCCTGTTCCGCCATGGATAACTAGGGGAACATCCACGGTTTGATGAATTTCTTTTAAGAGAGGGATTTTAACATCTGTTTTAGACTTGAACTGGCCATGGTTTGTTCCAATAGCTACCGCTAAAGCATCGACCTCAGTCTCTTGAACAAAAGTAAGGGCATCTTCCGGCCGAGTATAAATTTTGTCATCTTCTGAAACGGAAATGCCTTCTTCCGTTCCTCCGATGGTTCCCAGTTCGCCTTCAACACTTACCCCTCTGGCATGAGCATAATCAACAACCAATCTTGTTTTTAAAATATTTTCTTTAAAGGGTAAATTAGAGCCATCAAACATGATGCTGGAATAGCCAGCCGCTATAGCATCCTGAATGGCATCTAGGTCTCTGGCATGATCTAAATGCAGAGCCGCATCAATCATATAATGATCAGCTAATTCCTTGACCACCGCAGTGATAACCGAATAACCAATATATTTGGCCGTTTCAACACTGGTCTGAATAATGATGGGAGCTCCCACTTCCTTGGCAGCACGCATCATATCCGGCAGCATTTCCAGATTGTGCATGTTAAAGGCGCCAATGGTCATGTTTAGTTTTCCTGCTTTGTCTGTAAGTTCTTTCAAAGTCCTGTACATCGTATCCTCCTTTATTTATTATTGGAAAGGGTCAATTTTTTGGCAATATTGCGCATTTCATCCATCTTGCCCATATAATAATCAATAGCTTCATTGTCTTTACTACGGGCTGCTTGAGCTCGCTTGGCATTGTAGAGGCTCATGAGCTTCTTATAACCATCTCCCATAGATAATTTAATCTCCAGACTCTTCTCCAAACTAGCAATAGCCTCATCGCTGTCGTTCAGTTCAGCATACCACAAGCCTATTTTTTCATAGGATTTTGCCAACTCTTCATCTAATTTTTCTCTGCCATCATTTACAAGAGTTTTTTCATTTTCGATTTTCTTTAAAAGATCGGCCTTTGCTTCTTCAGAAAGTTCGACTTCTTGGATGACTTCTGCTGTTTTTTTATCTTTTTTCTTAAACAAGCCAAACACACCATCATCTCCTTTATCAGATTCCTATAGCTTTAAATATTGGGCTGAACAGCCAAGCATAGAGCAGGGCGACAACGACCGTATCAACATCGGTAGCTGTAGCATTGACAAAACCAAGTTGATTAAAGGCCGTAACCAAGAGAGCCGGCAGTAAGGTGATAAAGAAACCATGAGCAATACCGCCGATAATAGCTCCGCGGCGGCCGCCAACAGCATTGCCAAAGATACCGGCAGTCCCTCCCGCAAAGAAGTTGGTCAGCATACCCGGCAAAATCATAGCCAGACCCAGCATGGGCAAAATAAGCATGGCCACGATAGTACCAATAGTCGTTGTGATGAATCCAAGAATCACAGCATTGGGTGAATAAGGAAAGAGCACGGGACAGTCCAGAGCCGGAATAGCATCCGGAACCAGCTTCATGGCAATACCGCGAAAGGCAGGAACGATTTCAGCCAGAAGCAGCCGTACACCAGCTAAAAGGATATAGACACCGACAACAAATTGAATGGCTTGCATGAAAGCGAACATGATATAGTTTTGTGTACCCGTATCTACAGCCTTGGGCCCTGCAAAGATGGCCGTAATGATAAACAAGGGCACCATGACAACCATTACCGACAGATAAGTATCTTGCAGGAAGTCAAAGGCCTTGGGCAGTTCAATGTCTTCAATGGATTTTTTCTTGTCGCCTTTTTCACCGAATATTTTAGCCACACCTGCCTCAAAGAGATAGCCAATGGTACAAAAATGTCCCAGAGCAATATCATTTGAGCCTGTTACCTTGCGGATAATAGGCTGAGCAATAGCCGGCATGGCCACCGCAAAAGCACCGCCAACAATACCGCCAATAATAATAAGCAAAAATCCTCTAAGGCCGGCAAAATAACCAAAAACAGTGGTCATGGTGGCCATCCACAAAATAGCCTGCCCGGTCAGAAAGATGTATTTCCATTTGGTAATTCTTGCAAAGATAATATTAAACACGAAAATAGCTAGAAAGGTTAAGGCAATGTCACTGCCAAGCCCCAAATCATTCATGGCCTGACCATTGATTGCCTCAATTGAAGGAACAATCCCTTGGGTATGAAAGCCCGTTTTAAAGATTTTTCCAAAATAGGTTAAGCTCGTTACAATAACGCTGGAACCCGCACTTAAGACCTGAAAACCAAGCAAGGTCTTCAGCGTTCCAGAGATTACCTGACCAGCTGATTTTTTCTGCAAAATCAGACCCAGCATCGCAATTAAAGCAATAGTAATAGCAGCCTGTGTCAGGATATTATTGATAATAAAATTAATAATACTCATGTTCTCCCTCCTTTGTTAAATCAGCTTGCGTTCTCTTAAAACCGGAATCAGTTTTTCTTCAATTTCCTGACTGGAAACAATATTTTTTAAATAAATGATGGCTGTTTTAGACCCATCAATGTCAAAATTAGCAAACTGTTTCTGGAAATTTTGAGCGGTAATAATGACCTCCGGCTGAACCGAAGCCGCTGTCGAAATATCCACATGATCTAACTTGGCATCAATATGATACTTGTTCAAAACATCTTCAGCCGCCATCTGAGCTGCAAAGCTGCTGCCCAAACCAGCACCGCAGACAAATAAAATGTTAATCGGTTTTCCCATCATGACTCCTCCTTTGAATGGAATAAAATAGTTTTAACAGACTGAACATCCTTAGCTTGACAGAGCTGTTCAATCTTGTTGGTTGCTCGGATAAGATTAACAAGACTTTTCATAATATTGAGGTGTGAAAAAGAGTCAACCGCTGATAGACAAAATATGACTTGGACTTGTTCATTGTTTTCTTCACCAAATGAAACAGGTTTTTTAAAAACAGCCAGGCTCAGCCCCAGTTGTTTGGCCCCATCTTCTGGTCTGGCATGAGCCAGTGCCAAGTGCGGACCGATAATGATATAAGGCCCGTATTTTTCCACACTTTCAATCATAGCTTCACTGTAATGTTTAGTGACAATCCCCTCCTTATACAAAGGTGCAGAAACAAACTTAATGGCATCGCGCCAGCTGTAAGTTTTATCAGTAATTAAGATATGCTCATCCTTTAAAATATCCTCAATCATTGGTTGGACCTCCCTCTTATTAATCCTCAGACCGTTTCTTGCAAAAATACTTTCAATTGCTGCGTACAGCTCTTTATCAATGTCAACCTTGCTGCTTTTTTCCATGAGCTGGAGAATTTCCAAAAAAACCTTAGTATAATCGTCTTTTTTCTGACTCATTCTTCTAGCCTTTTGATTGGCTTGCAAAAAATGATTGATGCGCAGCTTGGTATCCTCTTGGATAATGGAGTCAAGAACCAAGACTGGCTTACCTTGGTAATCGATGTCTATTGTTGAAAAAACCAAGTCAACGTCTAATTTGTCAATAATATCTATTTCTCTGGAATTGAGAATGGCAAATACTTCAATATTGAAAAATTCCTTGAGATTCTCGGACAAGAGCTTGCCTGTAGCTGTACCATGATTGCAGACCACAACTGCTCGATACCAGTACTTGCTGTCCTGATTGAGCTCACTTAGAGTAGTTGAAAAGTAAATCGTTAAAAAAGCTATCTCATCATCTATAATTTTGCGTTCCAGCACCTTTTCCAGCTGACGGGAAAATTTAGCCACAGCTTGATAAATACTGCCGTAACTCTGCTTAATCCTTTCGGTTAAGGGATTGGTCAGCTGAACATTATTTTTGACCCTAGTCACCATGCTGACCATATGATGATATAGCCCTTGCTGTAAAATATTGTCCTTGAGATTAAAGGGAATCTTGGTTTCCTGTTCAACAAAATTGATGAGCTGAATCGTTAGTATCTGCAGCTGAATCCAGTTAATCGGGCTGTCCTTCTTTTTGATATTAAAAGACTGCAAAATCGAATGGATATAGCGCATTTCAAGGACTGATGGGGCTATCGCAAATGCTTGACAGATAGCTTTTAAATAATTATCAAGAGCAGCTGTTTTAACCGCAGCTTCCTTAGGAAGGTCCTCTTGACTGATTTTTGTTCCTTGTTTGACCCTTAAAAGCCAAATACAAGTAAAAAGGATAAAATGCGTTCGATGAATATCATCCTCAGCTGTCAAAATCGTATGATCGAAAATCTTATTAATTTTGAGGATAATCTCGCTAGGAATATAGCGGCTGATAATCCGACTCTTGTGTGACCTGAAGACTGTCCCTGTTTTAGCAATCTCCGGACTAAGAAGACTGTACAGCATAATACGAATGGCAGCCTCGCTGCCTTCTAGCAACAAACCCCTTTTAGGATGGCTGATAAGATTAATATGATAAAAAGACAGCTCCTGTCTGATTTGCCTCATATCTTCGTCAATGGTTGATTTGGAAACCCCGTAATACTTTTCTTGACGGTATACAAAGACCTTATCTGCTCCCAGAGCTAGATGTAAAATAAAATCTAAGGTCCGCTCCTTTCTGTCCAGGTAGTCTGTCTTGTCTTCATTGGACAACTCACTTTGCAGAACTTTTCCTTGCTCGTCGCTCAGATTTAAAACGAATCCTTGCGAACGGATACTTTGGATGATTGGTAAGTGAATTGATGTTAAAAAATCATTAATGGTTAAAATATCATTTCTTATAGTTCTGGAACTAACTTTAAATTCTTTTTGCAGACTATCTGTGCGAACGGGAAGTGTTGATACCAAAATACGGTTTAAAATACTGACAGAACGTTCTTTCATCAATTTCTTACCCCCTTCTTACTTATTAGTATAAGGTGAAAAACAGCTAATTGGTAGTAGATATTTTTGCCATTTCTTGCGGCAAAAAACTAAGCTGCTGCCTCAAAAATCAACGACTCCCAAAAAATAAAACCGCTGCAGCTAAAAAAGCCCAACCTCCAAACATAGGAGGCCGAGCCTTTCTAATAATCTATATCAACAACCCTTCTGATAGCAGCTAGGTAAGCAGTTGCCAGGATTAGCTGTCTTTTAAACTTGGTTTGATGTCATCTATCAAACTGGCAGTCATCCGCCGCGGACCGCGGATATTGGTAACGCCGTGCGCTTTAAGCCGCTCAATAGGAAAGTCGCTGTCTTCATATTTTTTAAGCAGCTCCAGTTTCATTTGTTTTCGCTTCACATGAGGCCGCTGAATTCCAGACTCAAGGACCCTGCAGGCATAGCGCAAAGCGCGTGTCGGCGCCGTAATATAAATAAAAAGGTAATCCCCAGTCTGAATGCTTGCCTTTTGCGGCCAGATATTGATTTTATGGGTAGCAAATTCGGCATCAATATCATAATATTTAAGATTAGCCGGAATAATCCAAAAGTCAGGACCAGCTGGATTTCCTAGACTTTTACCGCTGACCAAAGCTCTGCTATTGTCCACCAAAGAAAACAGCTGTTCATCTGTGACAGTGCCGTCCAGAACAACTGAAATCCATGATTTCTTATTCATATGGTAGGAAGGATAAATTCCCGGAACAGTCAGAAGCTCTGCCAGATCATCAGATTTGACCTTGAGATTGATGACCTCTACCTGCTGCCTGAGTTCCTCTTTATCCCACTTTTCTTCTCCCAAATCCAGCTTGCCACGTTCAATAGCCATGATGAGGCCATACCATTTACGGTTAAGAGGATAACGATAAGAAGAAAAAGCCGGATATTTTTTAAAAGGATGATCGTACTTATCCCCATAAATCTGCTCCAGCCTCTGCGCCAAACGGTTAGTCTGATCCTCTATAAAAGGCTGCGCTTCAAAGCAAGCATGGGCAATTTTTCCTAAAATCTCAGCATAAGCTTCCCTGACCTGACCGACAAAACTGCCTGTTTGATGCTCTGCCCGCAGGGCAAGATAATCATCGCCCATATCAGTATCGAGCACACGACCAGATACCACACCGGCAGCAGAAATGTTTATCAGGGCCTCAAAATCACCGTTCATGAAGCTTTCTTTGTAGACATATTCTTCCCCTTCCTTTGAAAAACCATAAGGAAGAAGGGTTTCAAATTTCACTCGTTTCTTCTTAAAAAAATCAGATTCAAGAGACATTGCTGTTTTCCTTTCTGGCAGCTGCAAATAAGACAAGACTAGTGCAGCACATACTTTTTGATAGCCTTGGAAGCTCCCTTATCATTGTTAGAGGCTGTTTCCTGGTCTGCCCCATCTTTGACAGCCTGCGGTGCATTGCCCATGGCTACCCCCAAACCGGCTAATTTTAACATGGGCAGGTCATTGAAATTATCACCAATCGTCATAGTAGCTGCTAGCGGCACATCATAATAGCTGGCAATTTCCATGAGAGCATTTTCTTTGGAAACTGATTTTGAGATAACCTCTAAATAATTAGCCTTTGACAGGTAAAAGGAAGCATCCGCAAATGACAGGGTCTTCAGATGCACAAGAAGTTCTTGAATCTCATCAGCCTCAGCAATTAAAAGAAGTTTATGAATCGGTCTTTTGCTGTCTGCCAAAAGCTCATCAAGTCTGTTAAGAAGCGGCGTTTCCTTGGTAATATCAGACTCAATCTGCACCCATTTATCTCTCTTTTCCACAATCCAGTCGCCATTAGAATAGACATTTACAGCAATGTGGGGAAATTGACTGCGGATGACATCGATGACTTTTTTCACCTCTTTTTTATCCAAAGTGTGTTCAATTAAAGTTGTGAAATTTTCTCGGTTGCCTTCTACAATCAAAGCACCATTGTAGCAAGCAATAGGATTGCTTCCCAAGTTGAGTTTCTCAGCGAGAGGAAACATACCATGAGGAGACCTGGCAGAAGCCAGTACAAAAGGAATCTTCCTTGCTTTTAAAGCAGCAACAGCCTCACCCAGATCAGAGTCAAGCTGGTGCTTGTCATCCAAAATCGTTCCATCAATATCACTTAGAATCAGTTTAATTGCCTTTACCATAATGCCTCCCTTTAAAAAATAATCTCAACCTCATCAGACAAATTTGCCTGTATCTTTTTACTTGGCTTTTTGTCCGTAATAAAATAATCAAAGTCATTAATGTCAGCCAAAACAAAATTAGACTGTTTATCAAATTTAGCCTGTTCTGCCAGCAACACCTTAGTCTTAGCGTTTTTTAGCACTAGTTTCTTTAGGTAGGTATCAGCTTCGTCTTCAAAAGAAATTTGACCTCCTTTAAGACCAGCAGCACCAATAACAGCAACATCAAAATGAATATCTTTCAGCAAATCCGCCTCATTTAAGGCATAATAGAAACGATTCTTACGATGAAACCGCCCACCCAAAAGATGAAAATCAACTGTTTCATGCTGAGCCAAGACTAAAGCGTTATCTAAAGAATGAGAATAAACCGTAATCTCCCTGTCAATGAGCTGAGCCAGCTTGAGAACAGATGTTGAAACATCAAAGAAATAGAGTTGTCTTTCAACGATTAATTGGTAAGCCTTTTGAGCGATATCATTTTTTTCCTGTGTCAAATTATTAAGACGCTCTTCAAAAGAAAGAATTGTCTGGGGCTTCTGCAGGGGCAAAATCCCGCCATGTGTTCGCAGAACCTGTTTTTTTTCTGCCAAAATAGCAAAATCACGGCGAATGGTATCACGCGAAACTCCCAACAGCTCACGAGCTTCTTTAGATGATAGCTGCCCTTTCTCTTCAATCAACCTTAGAATTTCTTGCAAACGCTGTTCTTGATACATTGTTTCCCTCCTTTCGCTAAATTTATTATAACATATTTTAAGCAAAAATAAGCATTTTTAAGTTTTTTTAAGTTTTTAGTTTTGGAAAAATGCTGCCTGCTAAAATGAGTTGAAGAGTTTTAAAAATAACTGCAGCCTTTCCAGTTAGATTAAACAAACAAAGGTCTGAAACAAAAAGTTTCAAACCTTCATTTTTTATGGTGAAATAACTTAACGTGACAGCTTATTAGATACTCTTGCTTATTTCAAGCGGAAAATATCAGGCAGCACAAGCTATTATTGCAGTCCTTTTTAGGCCTTTCTATTGACGATAATAATACTCTTCTGCCGGGTAATTCCCAGCATTTTGTGTTACCAAAATACGAGGTTTGCTTATATCTGATCGATCTCCTTGAGGATTCTTAAAACCAATCTTAAATAAAGCCAAGGCTGCACCTGTATTTCCTGACCTTAAGCTAGCATATGGAACATCACTCTTATTTTCAGAGTCTTTAACCCCTTGTAAAGTCATTGTACTGTTTACTCTACCATCAGAAGTAATTTCTAATGTCTCGCCCTTGCCGTTTTTCCAAATACCAACCAAGGATTGAAAATTACCGCTATTAATTTCATCAATATTTAAATCTTTTTGACTAGTATCATTTGTTTTTTCTTGGAAAGACCTCCAATAGAGCCGTGAAATATCAACTGCTGATCGGCCATTTTTAAAGGTCGGCATTTCATCACCCGCAGACATGTCAAAGTCTTGTTCTTTAAGGATATCATAGCCTGAATTATCTGCTTTCAGTTGATAAAGATAAGCTGTACCGGCTCCTGTACCAGACGACCATTGGGCAAAATATACTGTACCGTCATCATAAATATCAGTACTTTCGCGATCACCTCCAGCAGAAGCAACATAGGAACGTGATAAATAGGTTGAAATACCATTCTTAAGATAATAAATTGCCAGCAGAAAAGGCTTACCATTACTTGCCATGTAGCCAGTCAGCAGCTCATTGCTACCATTTCTATCGATATCGTAAAAGCAATACAGTGTCGCATGACCTTCTGTAGTATCAGCAGCCACCTTTTCCAAGGTGGAAGCATAGAGCTCCTCATCAGACACTTCCGCTTCAGTAACTTCCTTAGAGGAACTACTTGAAGTGGTTTGCTCTTTTGTCTCTTTTTCAGTCTGCTCTGCTTCTGTTTGACTAAAAGCTTCTTGCGAATTTGTATTATTACTACGACAAGCTGACAAAAGAAAAACCGTCAGCAGACTCAAAACAAGTTTTACTAATTTCTTTTTCATTAAAAACTCCCTATTCTTTATAAAAATAGTATACTATTTTACTATCCTTTGAGCAATCTTGCTCAAAAGTTAGATAATTTAGAAGAGTCTGGAGCAATAGAAAAAGAGGAAATTTCAAAGATACTTTTTATTGCACTTATAACAAAACCACGGCGACTGCCGTGACAGACTGTAGACAAATCTCCATTTGCCTACCTTAATCAGCAAAGAAGTCTACAGACTACCATATAAATTCCACGAACGCAAACAAGTTTAAAGGATACTTCCGCCGTGATGAAAGTGTCAGAAATGGTGAATTTTAGCCAATTCTGACACTCGGAAACTTTGAGACTGTGGCTCAAAGTTTAGGCATGGAATTCCCTAGGAAGTCGCTGCCGTCCGACATCACCTAAGGAAGTATCAAAGAAAAAGGACTTTTTCTTCAAGCTAAAACCACGGCGACTGCCGTGATTTTCTTTTAATCATTAAACCTTATTAATTCTACTCCCAAGAAAATAGGTTGAAATAAAACCACCGGTAAGTGCAGTTGCCATAACACAGATTGATACAATTAGGTTATATTTGGAACCAGAAGGGTCAATATAAGCTGGGAGTGAAATAAAACCAGGCGTTGAGACTACATATTGTGTCATTTTGAGCAGACCAGCTAAAAGTCCGCCTATTCCTCCGCCAATAATTGCACCAATCAAAGGATATTTTTGCGGGAAAAGAACTCCGTATACTGCTGGCTCAGTAATACCACATAGAGCTGTGATAGCAGCTGACATAGATATTGATTTCTGATTAACATCTTTGGAAATGAACATTGCTGCAAGAGCTGCACCTCCAACAGCAACGTTGGCAGGAGCCATACCTGTCATAATAAGGGGATCACTGCCTACTTGAGCCATTAATGCAAATAAAACTGGATAAGTGGCATTATTCATACCAAAGAATACCATTAAAGGAGTGGTCATCCCAATCACCATTACAGCGGGAGCTGGAGCTGCTTTATATAGAGCATAGACACCATCAGCTAACCAAGTTCCTAAAACATTTCCAATAGGGCCCAAAACAATTAATGTAACTGGAACTGTTAGTAAAATTGTAATCAAAGGAACAAATATAGTCTTAAAATAGACAGGCATATGCCTTTCCAGAAATTTATAAATGACTGACATAAACAGCACGCCCAGAATAATTGGAAATACTGTAGAATTGTAGTTTATTTGTGGAACTTTAATTCCAAAGAAATTGAGACCTTTTGCTCCATTAATTGTGGAATAAAGAAGGATTGCTCCCAAAAAGGCTCCTAGAAAACCATTTGATTTTAAACGGTTAGCAGCTGAAAAACCAATAAATATCGGTAAAAAGTAGAACGTAGCTTGATTAATGGCATAAATGATTATATAGGTGCCTGATTTATCACTTACTCCAAAGAAGTTAGTCAGTACTGTCAAAACTGCACCTGTAAGTCCGCCAGCCACAAGTACTGGAATAACAGGCGAGAAAGTTCCCCCAATAAAAGACATAATAGTATTTAAATAGCCATGTTTTTCACCGGGTTTCTTTTCTAAGGCTATATCTTCTCTGGCTGTATCAGCATCTTCCACATAACCTTTTTCTTTTATACCTTCCATTTTTTGAATTTCGGCATATAAGTTAGGAACATCTTGACCAATAACGATTTGATGTTCACCATTTTGTACAACAACAGTAAGAACACCTGATAATTTAGTAATTGCTGAGTTATCAAACTTTGTTTCATCTTTCAGATTCAATCTCAGCCGTGTCATACAATGACTAATACTTGCAATATTTGATATGCCACCACTTAATTTAACAATGTCATCAGCTAATCTTTTATAATCTTTAGACATAGCTAGTTCCCCCAGTCCTGACCATTTGATTTAATGAGATTCGAATACCAATAATAAGATGCCTTTTTAATTCTGGCTAAATCTCTGAGATCATCATCAGTTCTATTAATAAATACCAAGCCATAACGCTTAGCCATTCCATTACCCGTAGAAAGCAAATCTGTAAATGACCAAGGATTGTAGCCAAGGACTTCCGCTCCATCTTGAATGGCTAGCCCAATTTGATAGATTTGGTCTCGTAAAAAGTTAATGCGATAGGTGTCATTCACTTCACCATTTTCGTCCACATCCTCATGTGCGCCATATCCGTTTTCTGTGATAATCATTGGTAAGCGGTAGAGATTCCACATATCTCTTAGAACATAACGCATTGCTACTGGATCAATTTCCCAATCCCAATTTGTGTATTCAACGTAGTCATTATAAACAAGCTTGTATTCTCCCGGTACGACTGGAAATTTTAATTGCCCCTTAATACCATATTTATTAAGTTCATAGGCTTGAGGTTTTTCATTTAATTTTGCCTCAGCTGCCGTGTTTGAACGATAACAATTAATTCCAAAGTAATCAATTTTAGCTTGATTAAAAATTTCTTGATCTCCATCACGAATATCAGGATTTATCCCATGCTCTTTCCAATAGTTCTTGATAAAATTACTATATTTTCTATGTGCATAAAAGTCATTCCAAATTTTTTCAGTAAACTCTTCAGCATTAAGTCTTGCAATTTGATCCATCGGATTTCCAGTATTTGAATAAATTGGTACCATTCCAGGAACAGGCCCAATTTTTCCATTTTCCACCATTTCATGACAGGCGATAACAGCTTTGGCATGGCAAAGATTCATGATATGATTAACTTTCCACTGATCCTCAAACCATGTTTCTGGATATTTGCAGGTTCCTAACCAATGACCATAAACAATTTGCATGTTTTGTTCATTGATAGACAGCCAGTATTTAACACGATCTCCAAATTCCTTGAAGCATGTTCTGGCATATTGTTCAAAGGCATCAATAATACCACGTCCATACCAGCCTTCATATTCTTCATCAACCCATATCGGAAGGTCATAGTGATAAAGAGTTACAATTGGCTCAATACCATTATTGACAAGTTCATTAATTAAATTGTTATAAAAATCAATTCCTTTTTGATTGGGGATTCCTGATTTATCAGGAAAAATACGTGGCCAAGCAATTGAGAACCTGTACGAGGTAAATCCTGCTTCTTTCATCAAGGCAACATCCTCTTTATAATGATGATAATGATCAGAAGCAACTGAATTATCAGCAAATGGTTTTTTCTTTTGTGAATTTAAGTCAATCTTAGAAACTGTTCTGCCATCTTCATTAACAGCTCCTTCGACTTGCCATGCAGCACTTGAAGCCCCCCATAAAAAATCTTTAGGAAATGTTGGTTTTTCTTTATGATACATATTATTCTATTCCTCCTTCATAAACAATTGGCTGTACTCACAAATAATTGAATCCAAGGCGTAAGTTATACCATAAGTGTAATAAATAATATCTCTATTATTTTGATTGTCCATTGAGGTTAAATGATACACTCTATTAAATTTGGCATTAAATAAAGGATTTCTACTATTTGTAAACAAGAAAACTCTTGCTCCGCTTACAAATAAATCGTCTTCCAATGTTTCTGCTAATACTCCTGATATAGAAAATACAAGGATCAAACAATTTGAATTCAGTCTACTGCTAAATTGACTAAGCTTATCTTGGCTTGCAACAAGGGAAATTCTTTTACCAAAAATGGCCATTGTCTGCTGAAAGACCCGAATACTGTTTGCTATGGTACTTGAGGCAACTATTATCACTTCATCTGAATGATGAATAGTATTAACAATTTGTGTTAATTCCTTGTTTGAAAGTCTATCTTCCAATTCTGTGAACAGTAATTTAAGCTGCTCTCTCAATTTAAATAGAAAATGATCTTTACGATAAAACTCTTTATAACTTTCAAAGCCTTCATCAAATTCGGAGAAGTGCTTTTTGAGCTCTTTAAAATTATCGTAGCCCAAATGTTGACAAAAGCGTCTCACTGTAGCTCTTGACACATTATTTTCTTCAGCAACCTCAAAAATATTTAACTTGTCTATCTCTTGATAGTTATCAATTAAATAGCGGGAAAGCTGATAATCTACACTTCCCAGATCACTGGAATTGTATAAATTCTGCAAATTATAAAGTAAGCTTAAGCGTCTGTTTTCCATTATTTTCTCCTCGGCCTTGGATTAGTTTCATTTTATATCTTTATAAACAAAAAAGGGGAACAATTATTGTCCCCTAAAAAAGAGAACCAAGCTGAAATGAGCTGGTTCTCTACAAATATTGAGATAAGTCACTCACTGCAGCTAACAATGAGCTAACTTTTTGAGATACGATTACATTTGTCTCAAATTTTTTTCATGTTTTATTTGGCTTCAATGACTCCTAAATTACCATCTTCACGACGATAGAGTACATTAGTTGTATTGTCATTAGCATCTGTATAAATAAAGAAGTCATGTCCCAGAAGATCCATCTGCAAACGAGCTTCTTCAATATCCATTGGTTTTAATGTGATATTTTTTGTTCTCACAACTTTTACTGCTGGTGTTTCTTCAATTTCTTCTGCCTCAAATTCAGTTGTAAAGACGTGAGATGTCGGTTTCTTTTCCCGATGTTTTTTAGCAATTTTTGTCTTATTCTTGCGAATTTGACGTTCAATTTTATCAACAACTAAATCAGTTGAACCGTACATGTCTTGAGAAACATCTTCAGCACGAAGAGTAACTGAATCAAGCGGAATAGTAACTTCAACCTTAGCCGTTTTTTCGCGATATACTTTTAAATTGATACGTGCATCTAATTCTTGATCAGCATTAAAATACTTTTCGATTTTCTTGAGTTTAGACTCAACATAGTTGCGAATCGCATCTGTTACTTCAATGTTCTCGCCACGAATACTATATTTAATCATAAGCTACCTCTTTTCTTACGCTCAAAATAAGCGCTTTCTTCATTATTATTATATCGCTTTCATGAAAATTTGCAAGCATTTTTATCACCTTGCCAAAGAAAAAGATATCACTGTTTTCACACCGTTTTCATGTAACAACTGACTGGCTAGCTGAATAGTGGCACCCGTAGTGTAGATATCATCAACTAATACAACCTTAGCAGGCAGCTCTTCATTAGCCCTTATATAAAAAAACTGCTGACTGGCCAAACGCTCCTGCCGTGTTTTACTGGACTGTTTAACAGCATCATTTTTTCCTAACAAGTCTCTATAGGGCAGTTTTGCTTCGTCTAAAAAAGCCTTCACCTGATTAAAGCCGCGACTGCTCAAGCTCGAACAGCTAAGCGGGATAGGAACCAAAGTATAATCACGGTAGCTTTTCAATGCTTTTTTGATAGATTTGGCAAAGACTTTTCTTAAAAGATAGTCTCCTTGGAACTTATAGCTGCTGAAATAATCCTTCATCGCTTGATTATAAGAAAAAAGAGCTCTGTGATTAACTTTCTGCCCCTGACTTTGCCAATGAAGACAGTCCTGACACTGTCCCTTAACATTATTCTTATAACAAGTAGGACAATGATTCTCTGAAATAGCCTGAAAGTTAGAAAAACAAGTGAGACAAACGACTTCTTCTGAAGCGCTTAAGAAAAAGACAGAAGAAAAGTTCAAGCTGTTTTCAAAAGGCGACTGACATAGCAAACACTTCATACAAAACCTCCCTTTTGATTCATTTCCTTAATTTCTAAGATTGCCTTTTTTATTGCCTTGTTAAGACCATTATGGAAGAAAATCAAGGTTCCTGTCGGTCGATCTGCTGAGCGTCCAACCCGACCGGCAATTTGTATCAAGGCTGTCTTAGTAAATAAACGGTGGTTCGCCATCATTACAAAAACATCAATATTTGGAAAGGTGACGCCTCTTTCTAAAATAGTTGTTGACACCAAAATTTGAATCTGTTCTTTTCTAAATTTGTCTACCTTTTCTAAGCGATCCGGACTTAAACTGGAAACAAAATCAATGGATTCGTCCGGAAAATATTTTTTCAGAGACTCTGTAAAAAGTGCCCCCAATTCGATATGCGGAAAGAAAATCAGCAGAGGAAAGCGGCTCTGCCGCTGCTTTCGAACATAGCTTAAAAAACGAACAGGCAATTTTTGCCGGCCTAATTTTTCCAAAGAAAAAGCCAACCAAATCGTTTTGGGAACCACTAAGGGATTTGCGTGAAAACGTCTGGCTAGGTGCAATTTTTTCAGCTGGCCCTGCTTGATCTGTCTGTCCAGCTTAGCTGTTGAAGTGGCTGTTAAATACACCTTGACACCATCAGGTTTAAGACATCGCTCTAAAGCACACTGCAGCATTTTATTATCAGCAAAAGGAAAAGCATCAACTTCATCCACAATTAAGAGATCAAAGGCCTGATAAAATCTTAAAAGCTGGTGAGTAGTTGCAATCACTAAGGGACTGCGTTCATAAGCTTCTGATTGAGCATGCAGCAAGCTGATAGGGCAAGAAAAATCACGGCTTAAACGTTTATACAGCTCCAAGCAAACATCAACCCGAGGGCTGACCAAGGCTGCTGCCTTTCCTTCTTCAAGTGTATCAGCCAGCGTTCCATAAACTATTTCTGTCTTTCCGGCACCAGTAACGGCATGAACAAGTATATTTTCTTTCTGTTTGACAGCCTTTCTAAGACTATCTGAGACTTCCTGCTGAAGAGCTGTCAGCTGCCCCTGCCAACTCAAGGCCTGAATTTTAGGGAATGCCTGCTGCTCAAAGTAAAACAGCTTTTCTTGACTGCTGATGCGACCAAAGACCAGGCAGCCCCGACAATAAATAGAACCGTCAGGCAAGGTGTTTTCAGAGCTGTTTTTGCTGCCGCAACGATTGCAGATAAAATAAGGAAATTTCTCTGTCATAGCTGGCATAGTTTGAGCATATTTTTTCAGACCATCATCTAACTGGCTCTCTGTCCATAAGCGCCCGTAGTAATTTTTCAAATCTTCCATCTACTTTTATTATTCGTGGAGAATTACAAAAATTGACTTGCAGCTTTTCAAAAAAATGTGTACACTTTTTTTATGAACTATCGTACCATTGCTAAAAACGGCAGCACAGAAGAGATTATTAAAAAATCGCGATTTATCTGTCAGGCCAAAAGAATTCAGACCGAAGAAGAGGGACGCGATTTCATAGCTCAAATAAAAAAAGAGCACTATAAAGCTAACCATTCCTGCTCTGCTATGATTATCGGAGAAGACAGCAACATCAAGCGCTCCAGCGACGACGGAGAACCCAGCGGTACAGCGGGAGTTCCTATGTTGAGCGTTCTCGAAAAAAACAACTTGACCAATCTTGCAGTTGTTGTCACCCGTTATTTCGGCGGCATCAAATTAGGAGCTGGCGGCCTTATCCGTGCTTATTCAGGAAGCGTGGCAAATGCTCTCAAAACACTTGGAATAGTTGAAGTCAAGGAACAAACTGGACTTGAACTTGTGCTGACCTATCCTCAATATCAAAATCTGACCAATTTTTTAAAAGAGCATGGACTGCAAGAATACAATACCGATTTTGCAGTCAAGGTAACAACTACTATTTATGTTGATGAAAAAGATATTGATAAAACGTTAAATAGTCTGAGTGATTTTTATCAGGGAAAAATCAGCAGCCGCATTCATGGTAGTCAAATCGTTGAAATTCCTGTGATATGATTTATTTATCACCGTGATAAATAATTTATATTTTACAAAGCCTGCCTTTCAGCCTATACTGGAAACAATTAAACTTTGTGAGGTATATTTATTATGGTAAAAATTTACGATAACATTACTGAACTAATCGGCAATACTCCTATTGTTAAACTCAATAATGTTGTTCCTGAAGGTGCAGCTGATGTTTATCTTAAGCTTGAAGCCTTTAATCCCGGTTCTTCAGTTAAAGACCGTATTGCTCTGAGCATGATTGAGGATGCTGAGAAACGTGGAATCATAAAGCCTGGAGACACTATTGTTGAGCCAACCAGCGGTAATACAGGTATTGGACTTTCCTGGGTAGGCGTAGCCAAAGGCTACAAGGTCATCATTACCATGCCTGAAACGATGAGTGTTGAACGCCGTAAAATTATCCAAGCTTACGGAGCAAAGCTCATCTTAACTCCAGGAAGTGAAGGAACCAAGGGAGCTATTGACAAGGCTCATGAAATTGCTAAAGAAGTTGGTGGCTGGGTACCCCTTCAATTTGACAATCCGGCTAATCCAAAGATTCATGAATTGACAACTGGTCCAGAAATCTTGGAGGCTTTCGGATCACACGGACTAGATGCATTTGTAGCTGGTATCGGTACTGGCGGTACAATCACTGGGGTTTCACGTGTTCTTAAAAAAGATAATCCTGATATCAAAATTTATGGTCTGGAAGCAGACGAGTCGGCCGTTCTTTCCGGTGATAAACCTGGTCCTCATAAGATTCAGGGAATCTCAACTGGTTTCATCCCAGTAGCACTCGATACTCATTCCTACGATGAAATTATTCGGGTTAAATCTGATGATGCTTTAGCAACTGGCCGTAATTTCGGCGGTAAAGAAGGCTTCTTGTTAGGTATTTCTGCTTCAGCTGCAGTTTGGGCAGCTATTGAGGTAGCTAAAAAACTCGGTAAAGGTAAAAAAGTTCTGGCTATTGCACCGGATAATGGCGAACGTTATCTTTCAACCGCGCTTTATGAATTTGACTAAAATATAGCTTCATCTTCTAGCAGCTTTCAAAGCTGAACAAAAATTTGATTTGAAAAATATAAATTCCTCTTATCGCACTTTGCAAAGATTTAAATTTGCTCAAATGTGATAAGAGGTTTTTTGGTCTTGTCTCAGCCTTCTGAACTATCCTTTCAAACACAAAACAGCCTGATCCTTTGGTGTTCAAAAAATCAGACTGTCTTTTAATATTTTTTGATTTTCATTCCTGATTCATTAGGAATGCTTCACTAACTTTTACTGCTTTTTATTTCAGCGACTTACTGTACTGATCGACTGCTAAAAGTGCATGGGCAACATCACTGGCACTAATTTCAAATGGCATTTGATGGATTGTTTCACCTTCAATGGTAGCCTGTTTGCCGACCTTTAGAAGTTCAGAATAATCAGCATTTTCTAAGTGTATTTCTGCTAAAGTGGTTGGCATTCCAATAGCTCTATAGAAATGAATATATTTGTCAATTTCTTCTTTTGGACGGTTTTCAAGGAAAAGCTGGGTCAATGTTCCGTAAGCAACTTTTTCACCATGTGTTAGATGATGAATATCTCCTTCTAGAGCCGTAAATCCATTGTGAATGGCATGAGCAGCAGCCAAGCCTCCGCTTTCAAATCCCAAGCCACTTAATAAAGTATTGGCTTCAATGACATTCTCAAGAGCCTTAGTCACTACTTTGGCTTTACAAGCCGATATGGCCTGCAAACCATCAGCGAATAAAGTTTCTTCACAAGATCTAGCAATCGCAAGACTGGCTAAACTTTGTCCGGCACCAGCCATGGTCTGACCATTTTTTTGGAGTACGGCTCTTGCTTCTACCCAGGTTGCCAAGCCATCAGCAATTCCTGAAGCCAACAATCGTACGGGTGCCTTGCTGATAACAGCCGTATCTACTAAAACTAAATCAGGATTTTTGGAATAAAAGATATATTTTTCAAACGCTCCTTCTTCTGTGTAAATAACTGATAAGGCTGAAGTTGGAGCATCTGTGGAAGCTACGGTCGGAGCGATGACAACAGGTATTTCAAGAATATCTGCAATTGCCTTGGCACTGTCAATCGTCTTTCCTCCACCAAGGCCGATAATCAAATCATTCTCATTTTCCTTTGCAATTGCGACAACTCGATCAATTTCTTTTGTCGAAGCTTCTCCATTAAAAGGAACATATTTTACAAGCAGGCCTTCTTGATTAAGATAGGTTTCGAACTGCTGCCCAATAATCTGATAAACAGTCTCATCAGAAAGTAGGATAGGGCGATTACCTAAATTGATAATAGATTTTGGATTATTAAATAAGGCGTTTTCTCCCTGAATATAGCGGGAAGGACTGGCAAAAATTCTCATTGTAAGATCTCCTTTCATCTTGAAAATTTTTAAATATTATATAGTTGAACGTCCTTGAGTGCTTTCCCAATCGGCAGCAAAATCATCAACTGCCTTTTGAATAGACGGATTGGCAAAGCCAGCAGCAAAGATGTCTGCTCCAGCGGTGACAGCCTGGGCACCGGCAGCTAGAGCTTTGGTCATTTGAGAAACATTTTTAAAGCTTGCTGCTAAAATTTTTGTAGGAGCTTGCTTACGCTCAATAGCCTGAGCAAGCTGACTAATCACCTCAACAGGATCTGTATTGAGATTTTCCATACGATTGTAATAAGGTGCTAAATAATCTGCACCAGCTTCAATGGCCAAAAGGCCTTGAAAAACGGTATAAATAGCCGTTGCCGTAATTTGAAAACCTTCTTTTTTAAGCTGCTTAATAGCGGTCAGACCTTCTGGAGAAACGGGTATTTTAATATAGAGATTGCCTCCAAGTGTATCTCGAAGTTTATGAGCATCTTTGATGATACCTTCCACATCTTCTGCAACAACTTGAGCGTGAAGACTTGGTTCTTCACCAATAATAGCACGAACCTTTTTCATCTGCTCGAAAAAGTCAATCTCCCCTTCTTTTTTAGCGATAGATGGGTTGGATGTCACACCGGCTAATGGTAAGATGGCAGCCCATTTTTTAATCTCCTCTAAGTTGAGTGTGTCAAGCATAAATTCCATTTTCTTTTCCTCTTTTTCTTAAATTGCGTGTTCTGTCCGTGCAATAATATCATCTTGAGTTGCTTTAGAAAGAACATTGAAGAAGGCTGAGTAACCTGCAACACGAACAATCAAATCGCGATGTTTTTCAGGATGTTTCTGAGCGTCAATCAAAGTCTCGCGGGAAACCACATTATACTGGATATGATAGCCGTGAAGACGGTTGAAGAAGGTCCGAAGCAGGGCAATAAGTTTTTGTTTGTCCTCTTCTTTTGCTAGGGTTTGTGGATTTACTTTCTGATTGAGAAGAACTCCGCCGACAATTTCATCCGTTGGTAATTTAGAAACGGATTTAAGCACAGAGGTCGGACCATTCTTATCCATATTGTGGGATGGTGAGCAGCCTTCAGCAAGCGGTGTTCCGGCATGACGGCCATCAGGAGTGGCTAAAGTCCCACGACCCTGTCCGACATTGGCTGAGATAGAAGATGTTCCTGAATAACGGATACCGCCGATTGGCCCGCGGCCGTAGCGTGTATTAGGATATTTAGCGATTTCATCAACATAAACATCATAGCAATCACATACCAATTGGTCTGCGTAATCATTGTCATTACCGTATTTAGGAGCTTCATTAATAAGCAGTTGACGGATTTCTTCACCGCGCTCACCAGCATAATCTGATTGAAGAGCTTCCCAAAGTTCAGCCGTTGTTAAACGTTTTTCTTCAAAGACCAATTTCTTAACAGCAGCCAGAGAGTCAGAAAGATTAGCGATACCAACTTGCAATCCGGAAATGTAGTCATAGACTGCACCGCCTTCTTTCAAATGCTTGCCACGGCCGATACAATCATCAGTCAAAGCTGAACAAAGAATATCTGGGACCTCACGTTCAAGACTTAGGTCAATGCTATTTTCTACAATGACACTCATCCGCGTCAAATAACGAAGGGTCTTATCCCAGGCAGTCTTGAGTTCTTCATAAGACTTCATGTTGACAAAGTGACCAAATTCTGGAGCAAAACGTTTGCCAGAAGCTGGATCAATACCATTGTTCATAGTAATGAGCAATACTTTAGGGAAATTCATATAACTCATGCCGGTACAGCGATAGCCCCATTTACCAGGAACTGCCGTTTCCACACAGCCAATTGCTGAATAATCATAAGCATCTTCTTCTGTTACACCCTTGTTGATAAAAGATGGAATGATGATTTCATCATTGTTAAAGGCTGGCATACCAAAGCCCAATTTCATTACTTCAATAGCTTCATTCATGAAGTCTGGGTCAAGCCCAGCATGGTAACGAACCGTCAAGTTAGGCTGTGGCAAATGTGTTTGGGCAACTGATTTCAAAACAAGGAAAGACAAAGGGTTAACCGCATCTTTTTTATCACGTGTCTGACCGCCGATAGTGACATTTTGATAAAGCGGTGATCCAGCAGATGAGAAGGTATGGGCTTGGCTGCGCACTTTATTAATTGTCAGTGTCTTAATCCAAAGATTGGTCAAGCGCTCAACAATTGATTCTTCCGTTTCACGCCCCGCTTCTATATCTGACTTCATATATGGATACATATATTGGTCAAAACGTCCGTAAGAAAGGGAGTGACCATTTGATTCAATCTGAAGAATACATTGGATAAACCAGACAGACTGCACAGCTTCTGCAAAGGTTCTGGCTGGATGGTAAGGCACGTGTTCACAAATCGCTGCAATGTCAAGCAGTTCTTTACGGCGTTTAGCATTGGCTGTTTCTGCCTTTTCTTTTGCCAAAGCTGCAAAACGCTCTGCATAAGTCTTGACAGCCTCTATTGTAATCAAGATCGAATCGTAAAAATGGTATTTATCAATGCTGGCTGGATCTGTCAAATTAAGATTGGCTTTAGCTTCGCGCGTGCGCTTTTCAAAACCAATGAGCCCCAGTTCAAGCAGTTTTTGATAATTGACAGCCAAGTGAGCATCTCCGGAATTCATCTTACCTTCCATGCCGAAGAAACCTGTTTCCATATACACCTGCACTTCGTCCGGAAGCATAGCACCTGCTCGAGCACGCAGATTATTATTTTCCCAGAAAGGAGCAATTTCGCGAATTTGCTTTTTGGTTTCTTCTGTAATGTAGAAAACATCCCCATCACGTTTTTCAAAAAGGTCCAGTTCGTTTAAAACAAATTCAAGGGTATATTCAGGAAAGATTGGCGCGTCTTTATCACCGGAAGCTTGGTTGCCAACAATCAAGGTCTCATCATCAATATAGAGGGACATTTTTTCCAAGATATTTTTAAGCATGTAAGCACGTTTAAGAACATTTGGTTTTTCCTGATGTTCTCTATAAGCTTCAGTAGCAAGGATGGCACGTTCTGCATCAATGTAAGGCTTCTTGTCAAGAACCTTATCACGGTAGTTGTACATGCGTTCTGTTAAATAGCCAAAGTGTTTTTGAGAATTTTTTTGAACATCATTGGTGTATTTTTGAGTTAAAAGCTGAACTGTCATTTTTCTTCTCCTTTTTGTGTTCGTAATTTTTTTTCTTTCTTTCGTAACTATAATAACAGTATCTTTTCTGAAATGCAATTATTTTTCTCAAAAAATGATATTTTTAAGAAAAGGATCAGTTTTTGCAAATGAGACACTGACCCTTTCTTACTTTTATTCAGATTTTACAGCTTCAAGTTCAGCATTGTAGGCAATTCTATCCTGTATTTTAAAGAATGGGAAATAGATGAGAGTTGATAATACCAAGATTACGATCTGAATGACAGCGCCTTGCCATCCTGCAACCGTAAAGCCTGAGATAATGGCCGGTGTGCTCCAAGGCAGAGTAACACCCGAGAAAGGTTGCATAAAGCCAATAGCAATTGAAGCGTAAACAACCAAAGCTGCAATAATAGGAACTAAGATAAATGGTAGGAACATAACTGGGTTCAAGACAATTGGAAAACCAAAAACAATCGGCTCATTAACATTAAAGAGAGCTGGGAAGGCAGCAACTTTTCCTAAAGCTTTGTATTGTTTTGATTTGGCCGCAAATAACATGGCAAAGACTAAACCAAAAGTAATCCCTGAACCTGATAGAATGAGAAAACTGTCCAAAAATTGCTGGGTCACAATATGAGCACCGTTTTCAAGAGATAATTTGTCTGCAGCAAGCAAGGCCTTATTGGCATCTAAATTAGAAAGCAAGAGAGCTGTCACAATACCATTGACAACCGACTGCCCATGCACACCAAACCACCATAGGAATGAAATGAAGAAGGCAATTCCAATAGCACCGTAAAGTGAACCCGTTAAACCTTGCAATGGCGTTTGAACAACATCGTAAATAAGTTCAATGAAGGTGCCGCCATTTGTTATCATTTTCGCAACGATATAGACAACCATTGAAAGCAGGAAGATTACAAAGGCAGGAATCATGGCCTCAAACTGTTTAGCAATAGCCTGAGGAACCTGTTCTGGCATCTTAATCACAATATTTCTTTTAATAAAGGCGGTATAAACAGCACCAACTGCAAGACCAACAATAATTGCTCCTATAATTCCCTGTCCGCCAAACCATACTTTAGCGATAGCATCAGCAATAGCTTCACCTTTTGCCGGAACATAGGATGACCTAAGCAGAATGAAGAAAGAAGACAGGGACAAAACACCGGCTGGAAGCGGTTCGACACCGCTGTTCTTAGCATAAGAGTAACCGATTGAAAAACAAGAAATCAAACCCATAATCGCAAATGTTCCTGCATAAACCTGCATGAATGGTTCGGTCCAAGTTTTACCAAAAACACTGGCAATCGCATTATTTAAACCTTCAAAAGGCAGCTGACCAATGATAAGAAAAATACTTCCCATAACCGTCAGTGGTAAGATTGCCAACATGCCATCTTTGAGGGCAATAATTCCTCGCATATTGACAAATTTCATGATTGGGGCAATGATTTTTTGTGCATTAAACTTAGCCATCTTTCAATTCCTCCATTTAATCAACCAAGCTGAGAGCCAGATCTAAAACCTTATTGCCATCTAGCATGCCATAATCAGCCATAGGAATAACTGAAATAGGAACTTGATGTTCTTTACAGATTTCTTCTGATTTATCTAAAGTATAAGCTACCTGTGGGCCTAACAAGACAACATCTAAATCAGCAACATGGTCAGCCAAACTTCCTTGACTATAAGCATTTATTTCAGCAGCAACTTCCTTTTTTTCTGCCGCTGCTTTCATATTATTAACCAGCATTCCTGTTGAAAAACCTGCTGCACAAAACAATCCAATTTTAACCATGATAAGTCTCCTTTATGATATTATTTTTTAAGTTCTTTGCGTAAAGCAATAATTTCTTTAATTAAGTTGATTTCTGTAATAGTTGTCATTAGATGATCCTGAGAATGAACAAATAAGGCTGTAATTTCTGTCTTCTTGCCTCCGGCCTCTTGTGCCAAAAACTGAGTTTGCATATTATGTGCCTCTAACAAAGCAGCATCTGCTAATTTGACCTCCTGTTCACTTTCATCGTATTTTCCTTCTTTAGCCAAATTCAAGGCTTGATAGATATGCTGCTTGGCATCTCCAGCATTAATAATCAACCCCATGATCATTTGATCTGCTACAATAACTTCCATTAGTTTCTCCTTTGTTTTTTGAATAGTTTTCCAAGAAGAACTTTGCTGATGCAAATCTTTTATTTTTCTTCGTAAGGAAATATATTTCTTTCGATAGCTTTACTATATCATTTGAAGAAACCGTTTTCAATACTTTTTGCCTACTTTTAAATAATTGCATTTTTGTGCAAAGCTTAACATTTTTACAAAAAAAATCTGGACAAGGCCAGATTCTATATTATATTTTAAATTAAAAATTTCCTTATTTAATCGGCTATTTCAGCTGATTTTATTTTGGATTGAGTGCGTTAAATCCTGATCTAATTCTAAAACT
Organism: Streptococcus orisasini; assembly: GCF_001431045.1. Taxonomy (GTDB): domain Bacteria; phylum Bacillota; class Bacilli; order Lactobacillales; family Streptococcaceae; genus Streptococcus; species Streptococcus orisasini. The sequence continues at coordinate 34,694 of NZ_BCLE01000022.1, read as the reverse complement.
TTTAAAATAGTAGACTTATCAGTCACTAAATGATTGATATATTTTTTCCTTAAGATAGCTAGAATTGCTGCTGCCTTATTTTCACCGCAGGCAACCGCAATCGTTTTGGGAATCGCAGCGAATTCTTCAAGACTGAGACCGACTGTTCTGTCTTGCAGACCTTGATGAACAGTATTTCCATTTTCATCAAAAAAACGGCAGCACATTTCACCAACTGCTTTTTCTTTGTGCAGGATGTCGTAATCTTTCTTGGTCAATAAATCACGCCACTGACTGGCATCACTTTCAGTCAATTCTCCGCCGATTCCTACAATAGCCATATCCAGATGCGACCACAAATCAGAAATCGTATTGAAATATTTAGAACGGCAGATACCTTGTGCCAAACTTGCACTTTCCTGAACTGCCATGGCATTGATAAAATTACCCTTGCCATGAAAGGCGCGAGAAATCCGATAGACCAGTGTATTAACATGATAACGGGCATTAATATGACTTGGTCCGCCAGTTAAGGGGCAAAAATTAACATGATCAAGCGTTTTAGTGCCAATTTGATCAATGACTTTGCTAAGAGAAGCTCCCCATGATATGCCCACAGTATCTTCATTTTTTATGCTTGCTTTAACCAATTCTGCTGCAGTCTGAGCGATATTGTTCAAGCGAGTATTCAGTGTATCATCAAACTGATCAGCAACAAGCTCCACTTTTTTTAAACCATATTTTTGACGAATATATTCTTCCAAGGCAAAGAGATCAGAATCATAATCTTTGATGCTGATTTGAACGATACCTTCAGCTCTAGCACGATGTAACATGCGGCTGACTGTCGTTCGATAGATATCCATTTCTTCTGAAATCTCAGCCTGACTTTTGCCCTCAATATAATAAAGGTATGCTGTTTTGGCCAGCAAGCGTCTTCTTTCTTTATTCATAGCAGCCTTTCATTATTATTTATTTTTAGTCCACCAATTTTAGATTAATGTGATTAGCTCTTAAATGCTCACGTAAGTTTTTCGAAATATCAGAATCTGTTATAACTTGTGAGACTTGACTTAAAGCAAATTGATTGACCAAACTGCGTTTAGCAAACTTACTTGAATCTGTTAAGACAATTAACTCATCAGCTGATTCAGCCATATATTGAACAACCTCACAGCGCATCATGTCTTTTCCCATAAAACCTAAATGCTCATCAAAACCATCAGTTCCTACGAATAATTTTTCAACATGAAATGACTTGACCATCTCTTTTAACAAGGGACCGACAGTGACTTCGGAATTAGGCTGATAATTACCACCAAGCAAAATCACATGGCAGGAATCATACTTTCGAATGTAAGTCGCAATAAAGCAGGAATTGGTAATGATTTTAACATTGCGTCGGTTTTGACAAATAGCTTCCGCTAATAAAGCACAGGTCGATCCTGATTCAATCATAATCGTTTCATTATCACTGACCATTTCAACTGCCTTTTCCGCAATGGCTTTTTTGATCTTATAATGATAAGAAAGTCTGACATTTAAATCATCACCGCTGTTCAATACTGCATAACCATGCTCACGATGCAGTAAACCTTTGCTTTCTAATTTGTCCAAATCTTTACGGATTGTTACTTTTGATACACCTAACTTTTCAGATAAGGTATTAACATCTATTTTTTTAGCTTGAGAAACTAAATTAATAATGTCATCTAAACGTTTCATATAATCACCTCTGAGTTCATTTTAACAGATAAATTGCAAAAAAGAAAGTAAAATAAAAAATTACGTTCGTAATTGATTTGATTTCGTTTTTATGATAAACTAATCTTAAGACAAAAAAGAAAGGCAAAAACATGACTAGTGAAAAAGGAATTATTTTCAATATTCAGCATTTCTCTATCCATGACGGGCCAGGCATCCGTACAACTGTGTTTTTAAAGGGCTGTCCTTTACGGTGCCCTTGGTGCTCCAATCCTGAGTCTCAAAAACGTCAGCCTGAACAAATGTTGGATGCCGAAACCAAACTTCCGATGATTATGGGAGAGGAAAAAACGGTGGAGGAAATCATTTCAGAAGTAAAAAAGGATGTTGATTTTTATGAAGAATCCGGAGGCGGTCTTACTCTGTCTGGCGGTGAAATTTTTGCACAGTTTGAATTTGCAAAAGCCATTCTCAAACGTGCTAAGGAAGAAGGCCTTCATACAGCTATTGAAACAACAGCTTTTGCCGAACACGAAAAATTTATTGACCTAATCCAATATGTTGATTTTATTTACACGGATTTAAAACACTACAATACGATTCGTCATCGTAAGGTGACGGGTGTCAATAACAATCTTATTATTCAAAATATCAATTATGCCTTTACACACAACAAAACAATTGTTTTAAGAATCCCCGTTATTCCTGATTTTAATAATTCATTAGAAGATGCCCAACACTTTGCAAAACTGTTTAATGATATTCAAGTGGACAAAGTTCAGCTGCTCCCTTTTCATCAATTTGGAGAAAATAAATATAAACTTCTAAACCGCAAATACGAAATGTCTGACTATGCAGCTCTTCATCCAGAAGATCTTTATGATTACCAAGCTGTTTTTCTGGAACACGGCATTGACTGTTATTTTTAAAATGCAAAGCAAAAAACCTGTACTCTTAAGCTTTGGAATTTTTTCCAAACTTAAGGGTACAGGTTATTTTTTATACTAAATCAGACTAGGCGACAATCCGCAGACAATACTGAAGTGGGACAAAGTAAATATGATTTTCAAAGAGTCTTATCTTTTTAATACTGCTTGCATCATGCCTTATTTTGATTGTCATCTTCGATTTGGTCTTGTTTTAAATAGTCAAGATTTTCTTCAATCCAGATGGGCAGGTTATCAGCCAATGGTTTAAAGCCAATATTTAAACGGCTGTTAGAAAAACGATGCCTGTGTTGATAATGGTGTTTTTCCTCCTCCAGTGTTCGTAAAGATAGACTAGCTTTCTGGCTGTATTCATCATAATCAAGAACTTGAACAAGAACCTTTTCACCAACGGATAAAATGCGATAGATATTGTCAATATAGCCTGTTTTAATTTCAGAAATATGAATGAGACCTACCGCTCCGTTTTCCAGCTGAACAAAGGCACCGTAAGGCTTAATACCCGTAATTTCCCCTTTTATCTTGTCACCGATCTTCATCGTCAGTCACCTCGATGGTTTCAATGACAACTTCTGTGACAGGGCGATCCGCTCCATCTGTGGCAAGACTGGCAATCTTATCTAAAACCTCATAAGAGGCCTGATCCGTCAACTGACCAAAAACAGTATGACGGCGGTCAAGATGCGGTGTCCCTCCATTTTCAGCATAAGCAGCCGCAATTTCCTTAGGCCAGCCACCGCGTTCTAAATCTTCAACACTGTAAGGGAAATTTTGATTCTGAACAATGAAAAACTGACTGCCGTTGGTATTTGGACCTGCATTTGCCATTGACAGAGCACCGCGAAGGTTATACAGTTCCTCTGAAAATTCATCTTCAAAACGTTCACCATAAATAGACTCTCCGCCCATACCGGTACCTGTTGGATCACCACCTTGAATCATAAAATCTTTAATAATTCGATGGAAAATAACACCATCATAATAGCCTTTCTTAGCAAGAGCAATAAAGTTAGCGACCGTTTTTGGGGCCTGCTGAGGGAACAATTTTAAACTTAAACTGCCATGATTGGTTTTAATGGTCGCTTTCGGACCATCTGTGCTATCTAAATTCAATTGCGGAAACTGTACTTCTTTTTCGATCAAACCTAATTCCTCCAAAGCATATAAAATGCCATCTTCTTCTACATTTTTTGTAATAAAATCAGCCTTATCTTTCAAATCACCATGGCCATTGCCCATAGCAACCTTAAGACCAACATAATCAAATATCTCTATATCATTTAACCCATCGCCAAAGAAAAGGACATTTTGGGGTTTTAAATGAACTTTTTTTAAAACATGGGCGAGACCTGAGGCCTTAGAAACACCATTTTTAATGACATCCGAAGAATTCTCATGCCAGCGAACCAGACGGACATATTGTCTGAGCTCATCTGAAAGCTGCAGACTGTCACCAATATCCTCAAATGTCCACATGTGATAAACATTGTGTTTTTGATAAAAATCAGGATCAACATGGCACACTCCGTAAACCGGAAAAAGTGCCTTGTCAATTAATTTTGTGTGCTTAGAAACGACAGCCTTGTCTTTACCGGCAAAGCCGTAATCAATACCTGTCTCTTTGCACCAAGCAACATATTTTTCAACAATGTCTTTGGGAATTGGATCGTTAAGGACTTCTTCTCCTTTATGATCAATCACATAAGAGCCATTAATGGTTATAAAAAAGTCCGGATTAAGCTGACGGATCTCAGGAACAACACCATAAGGTGCTCTACCCGAAGCAATGCCTGTCAAAATCCCCTGTTTTTTAAGACTCTTAAAAACAGCTGTAATTGATGCAGGCATATAGCCGCTGTCTTTGATACGAAGGGTGTCATCAATATCAAAAAAGACAGCCTTGACTTTTTTAGCCTTATATTTTAATTCAGAGTTCATTTTTCATCCCTTGCGACATTGTCTTCTCTATTATAACATACTAATCTTCATCCTGCGGTACTAAATGATGCTGAAAAGCGTAGATAACGGCCTGTGTCCGATCATCTACCTGCAATTTTGACAGAATGTTAGAAACATGGGTTTTCACAGTTTTTAAAGAGATGAAAAGTTCATCAGCTATTGTTTGATTGTCATAACCTTTGGCGAGCAATCTCAAAATATCCCGTTCCCTGGCTGTCAGATCCTCATGTAAATCAGGATTATCATGGTGGGCCTTGATTTTCTTATCAACCTCGGTCTCAATGGCCAAATCACCCTTAGCAACTTTTTTAATGGCGTTCAAAATTTCTGCAGCACTGGAAGTTTTCAGCATGTAGCCCTTAGCTCCAGCTTCAATGACTGGATAAATCTTTTCATTATCCAAATAGCTAGTCAGCACTAAAATCTTGGCATCTTTCCATTGCTTCAGCAATTCAAGCGTTGCCTCAACACCATCCATTTCAGGCATGACAAGATCCATGACGACAACATCCGGCTTTAATTCTAGCGCTAGGTCAATTCCTTGGCGGCCATTGCTGGCTTCACCGACGACCTCAACATCCGGCTGCAGATTAAGAAAGCTCTTTAAACCCAATCTTACCATCTCATGGTCATCAACCAGAATAACCTTAATTTTACTCATCAACATCTCCTTTCATTACTGGCACATGAATATCCATAACAACTCCCTTATCTTTAGCACTTAAGAAGGACACCACGCCAGCCAAATCATTGACACGGTCCTCAATGTTTTTCAGACCATAGCTTAAATCACGAACAGCATCCATGTCAAAACCAATTCCATCATCAATCATCTTGAGCTGAACGTCAGAGGGGGTCTGATACAAGTAGATTTCCATCCGGCTGGCCTTGGCATGTTTCAAGGTATTGCTAATAAATTCTTGAGCAATACGGAAGAAATTACTTTCAATCGTTTTAGGGAGTTTATCAATATTTTCTTTATAAACGACTTCAATATTGCTTTTATCTGTCAGCTCTTTAATAATCATAGCTAATCCTTCTGACAGCGTTTTGCCTTCCAACTCGGTCGGACGCAGATGCAAAAGAAGGATCCGCAAGTCATTTTGAGCATTATTCAGCATATCCTCTACGGCTAGAAGCTGTGTCTGCAACTGTTCTTTTTCCAGCTGTTCCAAATTGTGTGAAACTCCTGATAGAATCATCGAGGAAGCAAACAGCTCCTGACTGACCGTATCATGCAAATCGCGGGCAATTCTTTTTCTTTCCTTCTTGACAATTTCCTGGCTGCTGGCAATATAGGCATTTTCTGTTTTTTGTAAATTGTTGGTCAGCTGCTGCATCTTATTAGACAGACGGTTGACATTTTTTCCAAGTTCGGTATCATTTTCCTGAGTAATGGCTTGGTTAAGCAGAATTCGTCTTAAATTTTGATTTAAATGCCTTTTACTACTGTCATCAACAATCATCCACACCAACAGTAACAGAAAGGTCAGAGAAATAAAAGCTGCAAGAAGCGATAGGCTGAACTGCTCCATAACCACCCAGTCTTTCAGCAAATCAGTTAAGTCAAGATTGAGACTGTTAATGATGACAAAAACAATAGAAATAATGGTAACTGCAGCATAGAGAAAAATCATAAAAATAGTTCGTTTTCTCATATACGTTCCACCTCCACTATCCCTGCAATGACATTTACAATAATCTTAACCGACTTGGTCAGATCCGTCTTGTTATCGATTAGCTTAATGCTTTCATTGCGCAGGTCATATTCAGGCGAATCAAAGAAGCGAACACTTCCATAAATACTGCTGACATCTAGCTTTACAGCAACATCAACAGGAACTAAGATCTTGGTAGGTCCATAAACCTTGCGAATGATGACGAGATTATCCTGTCCCATCATAATCACCTGACTCAAATTAATCACATCACTGCCGCTTATCCGAATAACATTAATATCGTCAAAGGCATAAGAATCAGTCTCAATATACTCATTATTGCCAACCCATTGGTGTGGTTTCTTGGTAACATTGAGTCCTTCTTCCTGCAGTTTTAATAAAGCGTAACGATTTTTCTTTTTAACCTGAGCAAAATGATTAATCATTGCATAGAGGATCCCCACAAGCACTGCAGCAATCGTATAGGGATTCAGCATGAAAATCAGAAAAAGCAGCAATAGACTAGCTGTTAGCAAGAAATCATTTTTACTGCCCAGACGGTAAAATCTCAAGGCTAAAAGTGTAATCACTAGAATTAAAATGAAACTTGATAAATCGCTGGCTAAAATGGTCATAAAAGCCAAGGCGATTAAAATTGTTTCAACAACTAGAAAAAATTGGAATTTTCGCATAGGTTACCTTCAAGTCTTATAATTCTAAGCCATTGTACCAAAATTTAAGATAAATTTCATCTGCTGTCAACAAGCAAAAAGAGAAGGTGCCACTCCAATCTTGGGGCAGCTGTCCCTTCTCCTAATTTTTTATAAAACGAATTAGTTGCTATCGTATTGTTGATTTAATTTGAAGTTGAAGCCACGGTTGTTTCATCACTGGTTGCCTGTGTTGTCTTTTCTTCTGTAACAGTTGTTTCTTCTTCAGATCTTTCAGTTGAAGATGGATGAGAATTAGAAATACTTGATGTTGAAACATACAAGATTACTTCCTCATCAGAAGACAGACTGACCGTTTCACCATAGTAAGGCTTTTGACCAACAACTAAGGCAGAAGATGATGGTGAAGAAATTTCTGTTGAATAATCGCTGGCGTCATAAACCTTTATACGGCTTGATGAAATTCCCATGGATGTCAGAGTATTGACAGCCGCTTCATAGCTTGTATTTTTAAGATTAGGCATAGTGATTTTAACAACTTTGAGCCTAATCTTCTTACCGCTGCCGGGACGATAGGTTTTGCCAGGTGTTGGTGACTGGCTGATAACTGTTCCGCTGCTGTACTCATCTGATGAAACTTCTTTTAAAACAATATTTTTTCTGGAGACACCATAATTATTGGTTAAATTATCAATAACATCTTGGTAATCTTGACCAGTATAGTCCTCCATCTTAAAGCCTTTAGAGCTTGCTACAAACAGATCAACACGGGAACCTTCACGTTTTTTGGTTCCTGCACTCGGATTTGTCCGCACAACCTTGCCACTAGCCACGCTGTCGTCTTCAATTTTACGAACCTGACCAATCTTTAATCCTGAGTTTCTAATAATTGTCTTGGCAGTTGACAGTTTATTTCCTGAAACATTAGGTACAGAGACATTACTCGGCTTACTCAAAATGAGATAGGCTAAGACAATAACGCCAATGAAAACCAAAGCAAAGAAAAGCTTGAAGAAACGAGATAAAAAGCGTCCCTTCTTTTTAGGCTTATCCTGCAGCTTTGGTTTGGGCTTAGGATGGCTACTTGTTTTATCTAGATTAGCCGCCTTGTTCTTTAAGGACTGGGCTGCTGCAGCCTGCTCAAGTTTAGGTAAGGGCTTCGTATCAGCAGTGTCATTAAAAACCAATTTTCTTTCACGGCTGCGGCTAGGCTGCAAACAGGTCCTCAAATCCTGCAACATCTCTTGTGTTGAACTATAGCGGTTAGACAGGCGTTTAGCTGTTGCTTTAATAACAACGTTTTCCAGAGCCTGAGGAACATTTCTATTTTCCGCAAGGATAGAAGGCAGAGGTTTTTGAAAATGCTGCAATGCAATGGTCACAGCACTGTCACCATCATAAGGAATATGCCCTGTCAACATTTCAAAGAGCATGATTCCCATAGCGTAAATATCACTTTGAACTGTTGCTTTTGAACCGCGCGCCTGTTCAGGAGACAGGTAGTGAACACTGCCCAGCATTGAATTTGTCTGCGTTAAACTGGTCTCAGCAAAAGCTACTGCAATACCAAAGTCCGTTACCTTGGCCGTTCCGTCTTTTGTTAAAAGAACATTCTGAGGTTTTAAATCACGATGAATAATCCCTTTTTGATGGGCAAGGGTCATCGCAGAGAGAACCTCTTTCATGATTCGAATGACTTCAGCATTCGATAAAGGCGCGTGATCTTGAATATATTTTTTCAAGTCAGCACCATCAACATATTCCATCGCAAGGAACTGCTGACCGTCTTCTTCTCCAATATCACGAATGGCGACAATATTAGGATGATTAAGCTCTGCCATAGCACGCGCTTCCCGCTGAAAACGCGTTACAGCAACTTGATCCGTCTGATAATTTGTCCGCAGCACTTTTATGGCCACTTCTTCATTATCCAGAATCAAGTCATTAGCTAAATAAACATCGGCCATCCCGCCTCGTCCAATAGACTGGAGAATTCGATAACGACCAGCAAATAATTTGCCAATCTGAATCATTCATCTCCCTCTCTTTCGGCGTGAATCAAAGCAACGGTAATATTATCAAAACCGCCTGCATCATTGGCTAATTGAATTAAGGTTTCAGCTTTTTCGTCCAGATTTTTATTCTCATCAGCTAAAACACTTACAATTGTTTCATTAGAAATCATATTTGTCAGGCCGTCACTATTGACAAGAAGATAATCATTTTCCCCTAAGGTTTGAATGCCAAGATCTGGCTCAACTGGACTGGCCTGTCCAATAGACTGAGTAATGATATTTTTTTGCGGATGACTGGCAGCTTCTTCTTCTGTCAGCTGTCCAGCTTTAACCAATTCATTGACCAAAGAATGATCACTGGTTAATTGTGTGTAAACACCATCACGGATTAAACCGATACGTGAATCGCCAATATGAGCAAAAAGGACATTACAATCTACAACGACCAAAGCTTCAATGGTAGTTCCCATTCCCTGAAAATCTTCAGTCTGTCCAAGCTCATAAATGCGGCGGTTGACAATTTCAATATTATTTACCAACCAGTCGCGAATCTGTCCCAAATCTGTCAAATCAGTGTTAAGCCACTCGCGACCCAGATCGGTAACTGTCATCTCACTGGCGATATTTCCGGCACGGTGCCCACCCATACCATCTGCTAATACAATCAAGGTATTCCCAGAATGATTATCAAATTTATTGATAAAATCCTGATTATTGGAGCGCTTTTGTCCAATATCTGTAACAAGGGAAATTTTCATGTGCTCATTGTCTGACAAAGTCAGCCTCCTTCTAAATCCTATGAAATACGCTTTATTTGACTGATGAAAAAGCCGTCTGTCAGATATTGCTCAGGCGTAATCACAAGACAGCCATCAACAACAATATCTTCTTGTTTATGATGTAATTTGACCTGTTCAAAATTCGGATGTCCATCCAAAAATTGTTTAAGTACCATCTGATTTTCTTCTTTAAAGATGGTACACGTACTGTATGTTATTATACCACCTTTTTTTATAGTTTGGCAAACACTATCTAAAATCTCCAGCTGAATTTTTTGCAGGCTAAGCAGGTCTTGACCGGCCTTGTTGTATTTAATATCAGGTTTGCGCCTGATTAAACCAATTCCTGAGCAGGGAGCATCCACTAAAATTTTATCAAATGTATCCGGAGCAAATTGCTCGTGAACTTTTCTGGCATCCAGCTTTTGCGTTTTAATTTTATCTGATACGCCTAGTCGCCGAGCATTGTCCTCAATTAATTTTAATTTATGATCATACAAATCCAGAGCTGTAAGACGACCGCTTTTTAAATAAGAAGCCAGATGAACAGCTTTACCTCCGGGAGCACTGCAGGCATCAAGAACACTATCGTCTTCTTGAAGTTCTAAAGTTGGTGCGACTAATTGGCTGCTCTCGTCCTGAATGGTAATTTTTCCCTCTTTGAAAAGATCACTGTCGCTAAAATGGCCAGCTGCTTTGACGAGACCGACAGGGGACAAAACAGACTTTTCTGAGCCAGTCATCCGCTTTACTTTCTCTAATTCAGCCGGATTGACCACACGGATACTAGCTTTACTGCGGATTAAAAGGCTTTTGAAGATGGCAACAGCCCTGTCTTCACCGAACTCATCAATTATTTTTTTAACCAGCCAGACTGGCAGCGAGTACTCAACCGAATAACGCTTATTTTTTCGCTTAATCGCCTTTACATCTGGAATTTCCTGCCGCAAAAACTGTCTTAAAACAGCATTGACCAGCTTAGCAGCACCCTGATGCCGCTTTTTAGCAATCGTTACTGCATCATTGACAATGGCGTGTTCAGGGATTTTATCCAGATAAAGAATCTGATAAAGGCTAAGCATCAGCAAATAATAGACCCATGTTTCCAATCGGTTGCGATCTTCAATATAATGAGCCAGATACCACTCCAAGGTTATTTTTCTGCTTAAGCTCCCGTAAACAAGTTCGGTCAGCAAAGCCTTATCCTGCTGAGAGAGGCTGTGGTTTTTTAGATAATGATTCAGGGCAATATTACTGTAAGCTCCCTTATCAAAAATATCCGTCAAAACAGTAAGGGCACCGCTGCGGGCAAGCTGCTGTTTACTCTCCAAAATAATCACCCACTTTAAGTTTTTGACCCAAACCATTTAAAAAGTCAGCAACAGCCATCTTTGGTTTGCCAGCTGGCTGTACTATTTTTAAGGACAAGGCTCCCTGAGCCGCAGCTACGACCAGGATTTTCTTCGTTTTCTCAATAATCTCGCCCGGCTTGCCGCTGCCTTCAACCTCTTGTACCTCATAGATTTTAAAGCGCTGCTGATTTAAAAGAGTATGGGCAACAGGCCACGGATTCATGCCCCGTACCTGATTGAAAATCTCGCGGGCAGATTTGTTCCAATCAATACGCTCTTCTTCTGGTCTAATGTTGGGTGAGAAAGTGGCTTGACTCTCATCCTGCGGTTGAGGAGTGATGTCACCAGCAATATAGGCAGGCAGGGTTTCTAAAAGCAGGTCACGACCGACAGTTGCTAATTTTTCAAACAGGGTTCCAACATTATCCTCATCGGCAATCGGTATTGAGGCTTTGGCCACCATATCACCGGCATCCATCTCTTTAACCATTTCCATGATAGTTACACCAGCTTCCTTATCTCCCTTGATAAGGGCATAATGGATAGGAGCTCCGCCTCTGTATTTGGGCAGCAACGACGCATGGACATTGACAGCAAAACCAACACTGTCAATCAGCTTCATGGGCAAAAACTGACCAAAAGCAGCTGTGACAATGCCATCGGCTCCCATATTGATCAGTTCAGCCATCTCGGGAGAGCCTGACAGTTTTTCAGGCTGGTAAACGGTCACCCCGTGCTCCAAAGCCAGCTGTTTAACAGGCGTCATCTTGATTTCTTTCTTGCGGCCAACAGCCCGGTCTGGTTGAGTGACAACCGCGGCAATCTCATAACGGTCATCTGTTAAAAGCCCCTTGAGTACTGTTGCTGAAAAATCAGGTGTTCCCATAAAAATTAATTTTGTCATTTTAACCTCATTAACATTATTAGCTTGCAAATCTTTTACATAAAGCTCTGCGGTTCATGGTCAATAATCAAACGCAAATCGCGATTTTCTTTTTTCTGCGTTAAATCCAGAATCTGGTTCAAAACAGACTCCAAATGCTCCTCAAAACGGTACTTAATAATAATTTGATAGTGGTAGAGATTATGCGTCCTAGCGATAGGTTTGGGTGTTGGACCCAAAATTTTAATCTTATCCGTCAGCTCAGCCCTAAGAAGAGCCATCACTTCATAAGATTTTTTGATGACCTCCTGCTCGTCCTTATGCGACAGAGTCAAACCTACAGTAAAGTAGTAAGGCGGATAGGCCAAACTACGGCGAATAGCCATTTCCCGACGATAAAAGGCTTCATAATCTTGATTCTTAGCCATTTGGATGGCATAATGATTGGGGTTATAGGTCTGTATCAAAACTTCACCAGGTTTATCAGCCCGTCCTGCCCGGCCAGCTACCTGAGTTAAGAGCTGAAAAGTCCGCTCACTGGAGCGAAAATCAGGCAGATTCAAAGAAGTATCTGCATTTAAAACCCCCACTAAAGTAACATTAGGAAAGTCAAGTCCTTTGGCAATCATCTGAGTACCCAGAAGAATATCAGCTTCTCCTCTGCCAAAGACCCTGAGAATCTTTTCATGGGCTCCTTTTTTTCTGGTTGTGTCAACATCCATACGCAAAACTCGAGCATTTGGCAGCACTTGAAGCAGCTCATCGTAAGCTTTCTGCGTTCCAGTCCCGTAATAACGAATTTTCTTGCTGCTGCAGTTAGGACAACTGCGCGGAATACTTTTAGAAAAGCCGCAATAATGGCAATTCATGGTTTTTGTATCCATGTGTAAGGTCAAGGAAATATCACAATTAGGACAATTGTCCACATAGCCACAGTCCCGGCACATAATAAAACTGGAATAGCCGCGGCGGTTAAGCATAAGCACTGTTTGCTCATTTTTGGCCAGCCTGTCCTTAATTTTATCAATCAGTACTGGCGTTAAATTACTTACTTCCTGTCGACCTATAAAATCACGAAAATCAATAATTTCCACCTTGGGCACCTGAGCCAAGGGATTAGCCCGTTTAGATAATTTCACAAGCTGGTAGACATCGCGGCTAGCTCGAGCCCTGCTTTCAATGCTGGGCGTAGCACTGCCTAAAACAAGCACCGCCTTGTGATAGTCAGCTCGCAGCAGGGCTACATCACGCGCATGATAACGAGGATTTGACTCCTGCTTATAGCTTGCTTCGTGTTCCTCATCAATAATGATGGCGCCAATATTTTCCACAGGTGCAAAAATAGCTGAGCGCGCACCGACAACAACACGGGCTTGACCGGATTTGATCTTGCGCCACTCATCAAATTTCTCACCGTCAGATAAGCCTGAGTGCATAATGGCCACCTGACTGCCAAAGCGAGAAATAAAACGGTTGGTCATCTGCGGTGTCAAAGAAATTTCTGGCACTAAAACGATAGCCGTCTTTCCCATTTTCAAGGTTCTATCGATCACATGTAGGTAAACTTCTGTTTTCCCGCTGCCAGTAATTCCTTCCAACAGGTAGGGTCTGCTGCTATTCCCAATATCAGCAGTTATTTTCGCAACAGCAAGCTTTTGTTCTTCATTTAAGTCCAAAAAATCAGACTGGGTGACAGCTTCAAAATGAGCTGCACTGCGGTTGACTTCTACTTCTCTTATCTTCAGAATGTCCTCTGAAATAAAATAACGGACAACTTCCCGTGAAAAAAGATGCGTCAGTTCTGAGAGAGCCTGACCCTTGGGATGACTGAAAAGGTAATCTTTTAACTCCTGCCGCTTTTTAGCCCGCTTGCTGACAGTTAAGTCTGCTAATTTTTCGACATCAACTTCATAATATTTTTGCGTCTTAATATTCTTTTTATCCTTGGCAACATAAGATACCTCAATTTTACCCGCTTGGATCAAACGCATACTTTTCAGCTGAGCTTCCTGACTTAGCTGCGAAAAATTAACCTGTTTTCGGCCAGCAAAAATAAGCAACTCATCTGCCTGAGTCAGACCATCTTGAGGCTTTAACAGGCGATCATAGTTGGAATTTAAGAGGCTGGGAAGCATGGCTTTCAAAATCGAAATTTTATAGGAAAAAACAGTCTTACGCATTTTGTCTGAAAGCAGCAGCTGTTCTTGATTGAGCACTGGCTCTGCATCTAAAACTTCAACCAAAGGTTTTAACTGGTCATCTTCTCCTTCAGCAATATTGACCACAAAACCCTGCAAAAGACGGTTTCCCCTGCCAAAAGGCACATGAACACGGGATCCTGCCACAAGGACCGATGACAGTTCTTCCGGAATTTTATAAGAAAAGGGTTTATCCGTCTGCATTAAAGGCACATCTACAATAACCTCTGCAATTTTTACCATCATCTACCTCAAATATGAAAAATCTAAGATTGATGCCAACCTTAGATTTTTTCACCTTCTTCTTCTTTTTCTTTAGCAATTTGTTCCTTGATTTTACGCTCTTCTTCTTCTTTAGCCAGACGCTCGGCTTCCGCTTTGGCACGCACAGCCGCGCGCTTAGCTTCTGGATCAGGATGAATGACAACATTGCCTGCTTCAATTTCTTCAAGTGCTTGGAGGGTTGGCTTAACTGATGAAAATTCTTGGGTCGGATTTGCACCGGCTTCAAGCTCATGCGCACGCTTAGCCTGCAGCATTACAAGGGAATATTTTGATGGTACTCTATCCAATAAAGTATCAATCGAAGGTTTTAACATCATAGTTTTTTCTCTTTTCTAATTCATCTTAAAGGCAGTTCTTCTTTGATCATTTTATCATAGCGTCCGATAACACGCTCAACACGGTAGTGTTCTGTTTCGATGATATGCTTGACGCGCTCAGCTGCCAGTTCTACTTCATCATTAACCACAGCATAATCATACTCCCGCATCAAGGCTATCTCTTCCTTAGCCCGCTCAATCCGCTGGGCAATTATCTCTTGACTGTCAGTTCCGCGTCCTACCAAACGATCTTTTAATTCAGCCAAATCTGGCGGTGTCAAAAAGATAAAGACTCCATCTGGAACTTTCTGTTTAACCTGAAGCGCTCCTTGAACTTCAATTTCCAAGAAAACATCAATTCCCTTATCAAGCGTTTCATTAACATAAGTCAGAGGTGTCCCATAATAATTGCCGACATATTCAGCATATTCCAGCATTTGCCCCTGTCTAATGAGTTCTTCAAACTCCTCACGCGTTCGAAAGAAATAGTCAACACCGTCAGTTTCACCGGGTCTTTGCGGACGCGTTGTCATTGAAACCGAATATTCAAACTTATGGTCAGGTGTTGAAAAAATTTTCTGCCTGACAGTCCCCTTGCCAACACCGGAAGGTCCTGAAAAAACGATTAGCAAACCACGCTCAGACATTTTTAGCTCCTTAAAGTTTCTGTTTCTAGTTTAACAAAAAGACATCTGTTTATCAAGAAAATTTTACCAGTTGCCAAAGTCCTGAAAATCAATTAGCAGCTGTAACTACAGCAGAAACATTAAAAGTTATTTGTCAACTCTAGCAGGCCACTAATGAAAGGAAGTTCCAAATTGGATTTGTCCACTGTAACTATTGAGCTAGGTCAAAAAATTCCTTTACTTTTATCAAAACAAAGAAGACCGCAACAAAAGTTCCGGCCTTCCTTAAACTAGTTATTCATATAAAGCTGTTGTTAAGCACTGCTTTAGCTTATTTGGCATAATCAATGGCGCGCAGTTCACGGATAACGGTCACCTTAATATTGCCTGGGTAATCCAAATTGCTTTCAATTTTTTCACGCACTTTATGAGCCATGATGGTTACATCATCATCAGATAGTTTTGCGGGTTCTACCATGATGCGGATTTCGCGTCCTGCCTGAAGGGCATAACTGTTTTGAACACCCTCAAAGCTTGTTGCAATCTCTTCTAAATCGCGTAAACGTTTAATGTAATTTTCCATGGACTCATTGCGAGCACCGGGACGAGCAGAGCTGAGAGCATCCGCAGCAGCTACCAAGACTGCAATCACCGTTTCTGGTTCAACATCACCGTGGTGGCTGGCAATTGTATTGATAACAACTGGATGTTCCTTATACTTGCGGGCGAATTCTGTTCCAATCTCGACGTGACTGCCTTCAACCTCACGGTCAATAGCTTTTCCAATGTCATGAAGGAAACCGGCACGGCGGGCCAAATCAACATTTTCACCCAGCTCGCTTGCCAAAAGTCCAGCTAATTTACCAACTTCAACCGAATGGCGCAGGACGTTTTGACCGTATGACGTACGGAATTGCAACCGTCCCATCAATTTAATCAAGTCTGGATGAAGGTTTGGAGCACCGATTTCAAAGGCCGCTGCCTCACCGTATTCACGGATGCGGTTATCCATTTCCAGACGATTCTTTTCAACCAATTCTTCAATTCGAGCCGGATGAATGCGGCCATCCTGAATCAAAGCTTCCAAAGTCATTCGCGCAATTTCTCTGCGGATTGGATCAAAACCTGATAGAACAACAACTTCGGGTGTATCATCAATGATAATATCAATTCCTGTCAGACTCTCCAAGGTACGAATATTACGGCCTTCTCGACCAATAATCCGCCCCTTCATACTGTCATCAGGTAGGTGAACAGTCGTAATTGTCTGCTCTGTAACATAATCTCCTGCCAGACGCTGCATAGCCTGAGCTAGTAGATTTTTAGCTGTCTTATCAACCTTATCTTTCACTTCACGATCTGCTTCTTTAATACGGCTGGCAATGTCGTGCGACAGTTTTTTTTCTGTTTCAGAAAGAATAATTTCACGCGCCTGATCCTGACTTAAAGCTGCTACTCTTTCCAGCTCCTCAGTTTTCTTAAGCTCTAATTGTTCAACTTGCTGCTCTCGCTCATTAATATGTCTAGATTTATCGGACAGACTTTGCTCTTTGCTATCAAGCAACTGTTCTTTACTGCTTAAATTTTCATCTTTACGATCAAGAGAGCTGGCACGTTCTGTTAAACGTGTCTCCATTTGCTTGAGCTCTTGTCTTTCAGATTTAAATTCTTTTTCAATCTCTTCTCGATATTTTCTAGCCTCTTCCTTTGCTTCTAAAAGCAGTTCCTTTTTATAGGCCTTACTCTCACGTTCTGCTGTCGTTCTGATATGCTCGGCATCCATTTCCGCCTTGCTCCGAGCATTGACAGCATCTTGTTCTGCATTTAAAAGAGTCAGTTCTGCCGTTTCTTTAGCCCTGTTTAATCGGGCTGAAATAACAACATAACCAATAACCAAACCAATGAGGGAGAAAACAAGTGCTAAAAGAATATTTAACATGTTTTACCTCTTTTACCTCAAAAATTCTATTGGATTTCAATTAGAAAATCCAAATTATAGTTTATCATAAATTATTATTTTCTACAATAAAATTGTCAGCAGTATTTTCTAATTTATGATATGATTATCGTAAATATACAAAGGAGATTATTATGTCTAAAAAAGTTATTGTTGAAAGTTTTGAACTGGATCATACAGCCGTAAAAGCCCCTTATGTCCGCTTGATTTCAGAAGATCAAGGACCTAAAGGTGATGTGATTACCAATTTTGATATTCGACTAGTTCAGCCTAATGAAAACGCCATTCCAACCGCTGGCCTTCATACAATCGAACATTTGCTGGCTAAGCTCATCCGCCAACGGATTGACGGTATGATTGACTGCTCTCCCTTTGGCTGCCGGACAGGATTTCATCTCATTATGTGGGGAAAACACACTACCAAAGAAATTGCTCAGGTTCTCAAATCAAGTTTAGAGGAGATTGCCAAGGCTACTTCTTGGGAAGATGTCCCTGGAACCACCATTGAATCCTGCGGAAATTATAAGGATCACAGCCTTTTTTCTGCCAAGGAATGGGCAAGTCTGATTCTTGAGCAGGGCATTTCTGACGATCCTTTTGAACGTCGGATTGTCTGATAAATCTTTAAAAACAAACGAGGCTGATAGCAAAACTCAGCCTCGTTTTTAGTGTATAAAAATAGTTTTACGCAGAATCTAGAAATTAAAGCCAATTTAATGTTTACTCTCATTTTTGGCTGTCTTTTCCACTCCTGCTTGCTCTTTTTTAATAGTCTAGTTTGTCTGAATGACCTGAAGCATTTCCTACAAAGTAACCCGTCTTACAATTAATAGAGAAAAGATAAGTTCCATCCGGTTTAAACATATTGTAATAGCCATTGCCATTGATGATATTGACTTTCTCAAGAATATAGTCATTACCCGTGATATAACCGCGCTGCTGTGAAACAGCCACAATTTTTTCTAAAATACCTGGATTGAAAGTCCACGCTGGATTGCTGCTGTCGGCAATTTTCGATTGGTCATAAGGAACACGGCTACGGTCACGCTGAAGTTTTGCGACATCATAATTTGAGATACCATGACCAGATGCACCTGACGGAGCAGCTGCGTTAGATGAGCCATTGTTGGGATTACTTGGAGCAGCTGGAGCCGAATTATTGGCTGAACCTGATGAACCATTGGCTGCAGCTGAATCTGCAGGGTTGCTTTGTGCAGCTTGCCCGCTGTTTCCTGAACTTGGTGCAGCATTGTTATTGGCATTAGCATTAGATGACGAAGCAGCATTTCCCTCTTTTTTCTTCTCTTCTAATTGCTTGCGGCCATCAGCAATGACTGATTTCAAAAGAGCATCCAAGGTCGCATTCCCGGTGTTTAATTTACTTTCCGGAATATCATCAAAATTAGCATCGTCTTTAACGACAGCTGCTTTCTTATCACCATCAACAATTGCATTGGATTTAAATTTCCCATTGACCGCATTAATGGCTGAAAATTGGCGTTTCAAGCTGTCATATTTTTTCTTTGCTTCATCATAATACTTGCTGCCCTTAAGCTTTTTTAACATCTTCTCTAACTTAGGCAGATTAGCAAACTGATTATTTTTTGGTTTGGCTCTTTTGGCATCCGCAAAGAAATTTGAATAGGACTTTTCAAATGTTTGCGAAATTTCGGCAAAGTCTGTTTTCTTTGTTGTTGATTTTGATGTCTTTGCCGTCTTGCTGGTTTTCGGTGAATGATTGCTGAATTGGTAAGCACCGTAAGCTGCACCGCCAGCCAAGAGACAAAGGACAATCAAAGAGGTAATCAGAACCTTTTTACGTTTATAAAACGGCTGCTCTTCTATGTCATCATCTTCGTCGTCGAACTCATCAAAAAAATCATCAGCAGCTGTACTGCTCCTGCTGTAAGTGGAAGCAGCTGGCACAGCAGTTTCTTTTTCTTCTTCTGCTTCTTCGTTTACATTTAAGAGATTTTCTTTTTCCTGAGTATCTGTTAAAGGCACATCATCAAATTCGGCTTTTTGCCAAACTTTCTGATCAGGATTGATAGCTGGAGCCACAAGGGTATCTTCTAATTCATGGTTTGCTTCTTCGGAAGCAGCTGCTTGAACTTTTGGCTCTTGCTCTGCAGAATCTTCTTCAATGGGCTCAATCAGGCCAGTATCAACCAGTTCCTGACGCTGCTGCTTGATAAAATTATCCAGTGCACTAGTATCAATACTCTGAAAATCGTCGCTCTTTGTATCAAATTTTTGTGAAGCAACTTCATCGCGGTGCTGTTTAATGTAACGATCGAGCACACTGTCTTCTTCTGTTACTCCAGCCTTAATCTCAGAATCTCTGCGCACAGCCTCTTCGACTGTCATGTCTTTGGCATCTTGAAAATCAAGTTTTTCTGTATTTTCCGTGTTTTCTACTGAGTTGTTTTCTTCCTTGGACACGCACTTCTCCGCCTTTCTATTTTAACGTGCGCTTAACACGCTGACCGTAGAACTGATACAAGTCGACTTTTAAGGTTCCATTGTAAAGTTTACGCTTTTTATCTGCTTTTCTTCCGAATTTTTCTTCGAAATTTTCATCGCTGGTTAAAATAAATTGACTCCATGTTTTTAAAGGAGCAAAAGTTTTACCCATTTCATTATACAAAATGTCAACTGCTTTGTCATCAAGCAATCTCTCGCCATAAGGTGGATTAGAAATGATGACACCATTGATTTTATCGGTTTTGAAGTCCTGTAGGCGCATTTGTTTCAATTTGACTACATCTTCAAGTCCAGCTTCTCTGACGTTTTTCTGAGCAATCTCAATCATGCGACCATCAATATCAAACCCTGAAATATCAAGTTCTGCCTCATAGTCAGCTTTCTCATCAGCTTCCTTGCGCACCTTAGCTACTAGGTCTTTATCCACCCAAGGCCATTCTTCAAAGGCAAACTGACGCTTAAGGCCTGGAGCAATGTTCATGCCAATCATAGCAGCTTCGATACAAAATGTCCCCGAACCGCAGGTTGGATCAACAAAAGGCTTATCTGGAAACCAGTTGCTGAGCAAAAGAATAGCGGCAGCCATATTTTCTTTAATGGGAGCGCCACCTTTTTCTGTACGATAGCCGCGTTTAAAAAGACTGGAACCCGTAGTGTCTATCATTACTCTGGCTTGGTCTTTTAAAATGGAAACTTCTAGTTTAAATTCAGGCCCGTTTTCAGGTAAGGGAATATTTTCAGGTCTATGAAAATATTTTTGCAGTTTTTTAACAACAGCCTTTTTGGTAATTCCCTGTACGCTAGGCTCATTATGTAGCCTAGATTTAACAGATCTGGCCTTGGCAACAGGAAACTGACAGCCTAAAGGCAGATAATTTTCCCAATCAAGGGCATAGACACCCTGAAAAAGCTCCTCAAAGGTTCTTGCTGGAAATTCACCAACTAAAATTTTGATGCGGTCTGCCGAGCGCAGCCACAGATTTGCAGTGATAATTGTTTCGACATCTCCCTTAAAAAGAACTCTGCCGTTTTCAACCCGGCAGTCAATCCCCAGCTGCCTTAATTCTTTACCGACAACTGCTTCAATTCCTGCTGCTGCCGTTGCTACTAAATCAAAAGATTTTTTCATAAGTCCTCACTAAATGACAATAAAAGCTAGCAAACCGCTAGCTCACCTATTATGCAATTTTCTATAAGCCATGTTTTGTTCCGAAGGCGACTAGGCCTCACCTTCTTCGATAATCATCTGTCTACTGCTATGCAGTCAGAAAAGACCGTTCTGCTTCCGGCTTTTCCATGCCCCTACCAAAGTTTGGGTTGCTAGCTTGAGGGGTTTACCGCGTTCCACTTTTTGTGTTTCCACAAAAACTACGTCACTGTGGCACTTTCAGGATGACTCTCACCTATCCGAAGACTTAGTGATTTTATCCGCCGTAATGTGCAAAAAGCACATCCCTAGGCTTATTTTTTCGCCTAGCACAAACACTACCAGCATCACAGCCGGTGCTAGCATGGACTTTCCTCATGATAAAACTATCACGCGATTATCCAAAAATTGCACAGTTTTGCCTTTTTATTCGGTAATCTGCTTACCGAACACTTCTTTTTCCAGCCGGCTAATCCGTTTTAAAATATCAAAATTGGTTGCAGTTGTTGCTGCACGGCTGGTTCCTACAGCTGAAGCTGCTTGAACTGATGGCTGAACAGAATCTTGACGTTTTTTCGCCTGCTTAATTTCTTCCTTCAAACGAGCATTTTCCTGACGAAGCTCTTCAATGGTTGACATGTAAGTTTCATAGTCTTTGATGACATCATCAAGAAACTCATCAACTTCTTTTTTGTCATAGCCTCGCATGCTAGATTTGAATTCTTGTTCAAAAATATCTTTAGGGGTGTACATTATACTTGCCATTCGTTTATCTCTCCAAACATATCATTCTGTGTAGAATATGCCTACACTATCATTCATAATCATACAGAAAATAAATTTAAAAATCAAGTCTTTTACGTACAAATTCTAATCTAAATCCTGTGCCATATCATTTAGTTCTTCAAAAGTCAGGCGTTTCAGCCAATAATCGTCCTTAGTCTTCATCAGCTGATACAAATAGTTAAGACTCGTTTCTTTGTCTTCATCATAAAACAAGTAAGCACCGTCTGTATTATCCAGCAAAAATTGATTGTAATTCTTTAACTGACTGGGATTTTGATAGCTATCATAGACATACTTGACAAAATCAGTCTGCTTAAACTTAACTAATTTTTCCTGATTGCTGTCATTCCAATTTTCGCCGTGATTCTTAAAAAGAAAAATGGTTGCTAATTGAAGGTCGTAGGTTTGCTGCAGGTCCAAGGCTACTTCCAGCGCCCAATATTCAAACCCTAAATTCCCCAGAAAAACCAACCAGTCTACTCCCTCATCTAGAAAATGAAGAAGATCGCGCTTGATGGCCTTTTTGATCACGGCTATTTTAGGATCCTTATCTTTAAAAATTCCTAATTCAAAACTTTTGTAACCAGTAACAAGAATTGTACTCATAAGCTGTTGTCCTTTTTAATTTTATGATATAATAGTATATGCTTTATGTTATGTTTTACTTTATTGCAGAGTTAGGAGAACTATGGTCAACTATCCGCATCATTTAATTCGTAAACAAAGCAGACCTGATCAAAAGGCTAAAATGACTGATTTTGCCAATCGCGGTATGTCCTTTGAAGCAGCTATCAATGCGACAAATGAGTATTATCTGTCCCAGCGGATTGCTGTGATCCATAAAAAGCCGACCCCTGTTCAAATTGTAAGGGTAGACTATCCTAAGCGAAGTCGCGCTAAAATTGTCGAAGCCTATTTCAGACAGGCCTCAACGACAGATTATTCAGGAGTTTACAAGGGACATTACATAGACTTTGAGGCAAAAGAAACAAGACATAAGACATCGATACCCATGAAAAATTTTCATGCTCATCAGATTAAGCATATGTCACAAGTTTTAGACCAACAGGGTATTTGCTTTGTCTTATTGCATTTTTCGACACTTAGGGAGACCTATTTGCTTCCTGCTTCCCACCTGATTCGCTTTTATCAGATTGATAAGGGCGGGAAGTCTATGCCACTTGATTATATCAAAAAAAATGGCTATCAAGTGAATGAATCAGCATTTCCTCAAGTTCCTTATTTAGATGTTCTTGAAAAAAATATTTTAGGCGGTGATTAAAATTAAAAATAAATTGAAATTTGACAAATCCAAATTGAAAAATCTCAAATTTAACAAATCCAGTTTTAAAGACATTAAATTTGATAAAAACTTTGGATTAAAGGTTTTAAAATATGGACTTGGTATTATTCTAAGCGCCGTTATTTTAGCTATTATTGTCGGAGGTCTCCTCTTTACTTATTATGTCAGCAGTACGCCCAAGCTTTCCGAAGCTAAACTTAAGGCGACCAATTCCAGTCTGGTTTATGACAGCAACAACAACTTAATTGCCGATTTGGGAGCTGAAAAGCGCGAGAGTATCTCTTCTGATAATATTCCTATCAATTTGGTCAACGCTGTCACTTCCATTGAAGATCACCGCTTTTTCAAACACCGCGGGGTTGATATCTATCGGATTATAGGTGCGGCCTGGAATAACTTGATCAGTAAATCAACTCAAGGGGGATCAACACTTGACCAGCAGCTGATCAAGCTGGCTTACTTCTCCACCAAAGCATCAGACCAGACTTTAAAGCGTAAAGCTCAGGAAGTTTGGCTGTCGCTGAAAATGGAAAGAAAGTATACCAAGGAAGAAATTTTAACCTTCTACATTAACAAGGTTTACATGGGAAATGGTAACTATGGAATGCGTACGGCGGCCAAATCTTACTACGGCAAAGACCTTAAAGAGCTCTCAATTGCTCAGCTGGCAACCCTAGCAGGTATTCCGCAGGCGCCAACCCAATATGATCCATATGCCCAACCTAAAGCAGCAACCAGCAGACGAAATACTGTTTTGTCTCAAATGTACAAGCATAAAAAGATTACCCAGTCTGAATACGATAAGGCAGTAGCTACCCCGATTTCAGATGGTCTTCAAGAGCTGAAACGGACATCAAGTTATCCAAAATATATGGATAATTATCTGAAACAGGTTATTGCTGAAGTTAAAAAGCGTACTGGCCAGGACATCTTCTCAGCCGGTATGAAGGTCTATACAAATGTTAATGCCGAAGCACAGCAGTACCTTTGGAACATTTACAATACCGATCAATTTGTTGCCTATCCGGATGCCGATTTCCAAGTTGCTTCAACTGTTATGGATGTTACTACCGGTAAAGTCATTGCTCAGCTTGGCGGACGTAACCAAGATACCAATGTATCTTTCGGAACCAACCAAGCGGTTCTAACCGACCGTGACTGGGGATCAACCATGAAGCCGATTTCTGCTTATGGTCCAGCCCTGGAAAGCGAGGCTTTTACGACAACAGCGCAGATGCTTAACGACTCTGTTTATTACTATCCAGGAACAACCACTCAAGTCTATGACTGGGACCGTCGCTATAACGGCTGGATGACCATTCAAACAGCTATCCAGCAATCACGTAACGTTCCGGCAGTAAGAGCCCTTGACGCTGCTGGTTTAGACACAGCCAAAGGCTTCCTAAACGGACTTGGAATTGATTACCCAGAAATGCGCTATTCAAACGCTATTTCAAGTAATACAAGCAGTGCTGACCAGAAATACGGCGCCAGCAGTGAAAAGATGGCTGCTGCCTTTGCTGCCTTCTCCAATGGCGGAACTTATTACCAACCTCAATATGTCAATAAAATCGAATTCAGTGACGGTACGTCTGAAACCTACGATGCCAAAGGCACTCGAGCTATGAAAGAGACGACTGCTTATATGATGACAGACATGCTAAAAACTGTATTGACTTACGGTACAGGTACTGAAGCGGCCATCCCTGGCCTTTACCAAGCAGGTAAAACAGGAACATCTAACTACGACGACCATGAATTAGTTGAAATGGCTGAAAAGTATGGCATCAATCCATATGGACTTGGTACTATTGCTCCCGATGAAAACTTTGTCGGCTATACCACACAGTATTCAATGGCGGTTTGGACCGGCTACAAAGACCGGCTGAAACCTGTTTACGGAGAAAGTCTTAAAATAGCGACTCAAGTTTATCGGGCTATGATGTCTTACCTGGCCAGCTCAGGCTCAGGCAGCTCTGACTGGGTAATGCCTGCCGGGCTCTACCGCAGCGGCGGATATCTCTACCTTAATGGTTCTTCTGGTTCAAACAGCAGATATGGTGCTCCACCAGTCACTTCCTTCTCAACACAATCCTCTTCTAATGCTAATGATGATGAAGATAGCGATGATGACGAAGATAACCAAGAAGACGAAAATAATGGTAACCAGTCAGCAACTGAAGCTCCTCAGCAAAGCAGTGAAGCCTCATCTGCCAACAGCGAAGCAACATCTGCTGCTAACTCTGGTAACCCTTAACAACAGATGATAATAAATAAGAGCGTATCTGATAAAATCGGTTCTTTCGAACTCACGATTCATCAGATACGCTCTTTTAATTGCTGCTTAAATCTTCTGTAGCACCTTATACTCTTCAAAAATTATTTAACTTCATTTTTCCAAAGTAAATACAAATCTTTATGCTTCCAATATACCAGCATAGTTTACTTCGCCAAAGCTCCCATCGGATCCCATGGTGCAAGAACGATTGGCTCAGCTTCATAGGCAGTCAGTTCTTCAGCAGTTAGGAAATCTTTGCGGACAACAATCTGATAAGTATATTCGTCCATCCAAGCGTCTGAAGCCACGAAGTAACCTTTTTGACCAACCTTGTCTCCCCATGAATTTTCAACTTTCCATTTGATAGCTTTGCCATGATCATCTAAATCAACACCAGTTAAAACCATAGCATGTGTCATAAGGCTCTCACTGTAGTCAAGGCGGCCAGCCTTATCTTGTGTTAGGCTAATATCCATAGCAGCCTTAAAATCGTAGGTATTGGTTGCAAGGATCCCCTTTTGCCGGTCAGAGACCTGTCCGACATCAGAACCAAACCAGACCGTTTCTCCAGCCTGCATTTGTGCAATAGCCAGTTCTTTGAAACGTTCCATATCCAGATTAAGATAGCGAACAGCTGGACTGCCAACAACATTCCCCAGCATTTCTACCGTATAAGATTTGCCGTAAGGTTTGTCGGTAGTTGGAGCGTTGATAATAGACACGTAATCTGATAATTTAAGACCAACATACTTTTCATAGAAGGCTTGGGGAGTGATGTTCTTTTCAGATTGATAATTGTTATCTTTATCGCGGTAAGCAAAATCAAAAGTACGCGGCGGCAGACCAAGGTTCATGGCAAGAAAATTGAAAATATCCTGCAAAAGTTCTTCTTTCTTGGTTTGAACAGCTGCACTGTCTGCACCTGCTGCAATAAACTCACGCAAAATTTGAGCATCTTGGCGGAGCAATTTATTGAGGTATTGGTTGAGTTCGCGGCTGTTGCTTGAAGAGATAGACTCTGGATAAACAGACTTGGGAACAACACCGTATTTTTCAAAAAGGGCAACCACCATGTCCCATTGACCACCGTCTTGTTGTGGGACATCAAGTAAAAACTTCACCTTGCGGCTGCTAAGGTCTTGATCTGCCGTAGCAATAACCTGCTCAAAAAACCAATTGGCTTTTTCGTACTTATCCCAAAAGAAAGTATGGGCCTGCGAAAGTTCAAAATTCTCCAATTTAAAATCAGCAATCAGCTTATGACGAAAAGTATTGAGAGCGGCAAACATCCAGCAGCGACCAGAAGCTTTTTGATTAGCTACTTCATCCTTGGTCAAATCAATAGAAAAGACATGATCGTTATCAATTTCGCTTTGACGCGTTTCAAGCGATTTTAATAGACCATTGTGAGTAATAGCATTTTCAACTGCCTGAAATTTAGCATTGGCTTCATATTGTTCAATTAATTTATCTGTAAATGATGTGGTTAATTCTGACATATTAATCTCCTATCAGTCATTTTAAGTTAAATCGAGCTATTCTAGCGCCAAAAATTATCAAAAACCGAAATAGGCAAATGACGCTTGTGTTCCGTTTTTTGCCACCAAGTTTCGATTTTTTCCCGAGCTTCAGCAGAAATATCTTTACCCTCGAGATAATCATCAATATCATTGTAAGTTACACCCAAGGCCACCTCATCAGCAATTCCCGGCTTGTTTTCTTCAAGATCTGCTGTCGGAATTTTTTCATACAGAGCCTTATCTGCTCCTAATTCTGCTAAAAGCTGCTTCCCTTGGCGCTTATTCAGGCGGTAAAGCGGCAGGATGTCCGCACCGCCATCCCCAAACTTCGTAAAGAAACCAGTGATATTTTCAGCGGCGTGGTCAGTACCAATAACAGCCCCGCTGTTTTCGCCAGCAACAGCATACTGAGTAATCATGCGCTGACGAGCCTTAATATTGCCCTTATTAAAATCAGAAACAGATACCCCGGCTTCTTTAAGAGCCGCTACCTGACCATCAACAGCTGCCTTAATATTCACTGCTAAGCTAAGATCTGGCTGAATAAAGGCCAAAGCACGCTGGGCATCAGCCTCATCCGCTTGAATACCATAGGGCAAGCGAAGTGCAATAAACTGATAGTCTTGATTTCCAGTTTCCTGCCGCAGCTCTTCTATAGCAATTTGTGCCAGACGGCCGGCCAAGCTTGAATCTTGTCCACCGGAAATTCCTAAAACATAAGTTTTCAAAAAAGGGTGCTTTTTCATGTAATCTTTCAAAAACTCAACTGATCTGCGAATTTCTTCTTTAGCATTAATGCTGGGTTTTACACCTAACTGAGCAATTATTTTTTCTTGTAAGCTCATTGAACTTCACCTTTCTCATAAGCCTCTTTGCGGATACGATCAATAAGATCCATTTTATTTTGCCAAACATCACGTGCAAGATCGACTGGATAATCCTGCGGATTGAGAACACGTTTGTATTCATCCCACAATTTATCAAATTCCTTGCGGGCATAGTCTTGAATCTCCTGCAGACTTGGCTGAGTATAAACAAGGCGGCCTTGGTCAAAAATATCAACCAGCAGCGGCACTGCATCAAAATTTTTCACTTTTTTATTGATGTAAGTATAGGTCGGATGGAACATATCCAGTTCTTCTAAATCATTGACATCAATATCAGTAAAGGTAATATAGTCACCCTCTGATTTGCCTTCGGCACGGCTGGTAATGCGCCAGACTTGTTTTTTGCCTGGTGTTGACACCTTCTCAGCATTGTTGGAAAGCTTGATGGTATCCTGCATGACTCCCTTGTCATCCTCAATAGAAACAATCTTGTAAACAGCTCCCAGAGCAGGCTGATCATAGGCTGTGATTAGTTTGGTTCCTACTCCCCAGACATCAATCTTAGCTTTTTGCATCTTGAGATTAAGAATGGTATTTTCATCAAGATCATTGGAGGCATAAATCTTAGCATCAGGATAGCCAGCTTCATCCAGCTGTTTTCGCACCTTTTTAGACAAATAAGCCATGTCCCCTGAGTCAATCCGCACACCTAAAAAGTTAATCTTATCGCCCAATTCATTAGCCACTCGAATAGCAGCAGGTACGCCCAGACGAAGTGTATCATAAGTATCTACCAAAAACACACAGTCCTTATGAGTTCCTGCATAAGCCATAAAGGCATCATAATCATTGCCGTAAGTCTGAACGAGAGCATGCGCATGAGTACCGGAAACAGGAATACCAAAGAGTTTTCCAGCACGAACGTTGCTGGTTGCATTAGCACCGCCGATAACGGCAGCCCGTGTTCCCCAAATGGCCGCGTCCAATTCCTGCGCACGCCGAGTACCAAACTCTAAAAGCGGTTCATCCTCAATGACTGAGCGAATGCGGGCTGCTTTTGTAGCAATTAAGGTTTGAAAATTGACAATATTCAAAAGAGCCGTCTCAACCAGCTGGCACTGAGCAAGCGGACCTTCAATTTGAACAATGGGCTCATTGGCAAAAACTAAGTCACCTTCCTGAGCAGATCTGACACTCAATTCCAATTTAAAATTCCTAAGATAGGCAAGAAAATCCGCCGGATAATTCAGCTCTTCCAAATAAGCAAGATCAGTTTCTGAAAAGCTTAATTCTTGCAAATAAGCAATCATCCGCTCCAAACCTGCAAAAACAGCGTAACCATTTGCGAAAGGTTCTTTACGAAAATAAATCTCAAAAACAGCATTTTTATTATGGATACCTTGGTCAAAATAGACCTGCATCATATTGATTTGATACAAATCTGTATGTAAAGTTAAACTGTCATCCTTATACATACATACTCTCCTTTTAATTAAGATACAAAGGGCGTGAAGAAAGCGAGAAGAAAATAGGAGCCTAACGCCATGCGCTTTGCGCATAAGGCAGGCTATCTTTTTCTCGACGCTTTTAGCCCGTGTTCAATTAGTAAGATACAAAGGGCGTGAAGAAATCCGTATAAAAATAGGAAACTGACGCCGTGTCATCAAGACACAAGGAAGTTTATCTTTTTTACTAGGATTTTAGCCCATGTTCAGTTAGTAAGATACAAAGAGCATTAGCGAGCAAAGTCAAAATAGGAGGTTCGACGAAGAGTCAAAGGACTCTAGGAGAAGCTATCTTTTTGACACAGCTCGCAGCTCGTGTTCAATTACGTAAGATACGGTAGAGGATTGTTATCTAAGTGCTTTGCACTTGATAACAAACGCCAATCACCATTGTGAATTGGCTACCTCTCCCACTAACTTCGTTTGCTTAGTAAAATCGACTAACCAAACGAAGGGGCGCAAAGGGCGTTACGAGCAAAGTCAAAATAGGAGGTTCGACGAAGAGTCAAAGGACTCTAGGAGAAGCTATCTTTTTGACACAGCTCGCAGCTCGTGTTCAATTACGTAAGATACGGTAGAGGATTGTTATCTAAGTGCTTTGCACTTGATAACAAACGCCAATCACCATTGTGAATTGGCTACCTCTCTCACTAACTTCGTTTGCTTAGTAAGATCGACTAACCAAACGAAGGGGCGCAAAGGGCGTTACGAGCAAAGTCAAAAAGCAGGTTCGACCAAGAGTCACAGGACTCTGGGAGAAGCTGTCTTTTTGACACAGCTCGTAGCTCGTGTTCGATTATATTTATGGCTACTATTATATCACAAAATCGCTAACCGATAAGCAAAAGTGAGAATAATCACAAAAAAGTCTGCTTTTCTTTTTTATTAATGAATAACTAAAAAGATGGCAGTAAGACAGGACTTATACTCAATAAAAATCAAAAATAGGCTAGGCGACAGACTGCAGGTCATACTGGGGTAGGGCAAAGTAAAGGCAACAACCTATAGTTTTGATTTTTGAAGAGTATTAACTATTTTGTGCTTGAACAATCCACTTCTTTTAGCATATAAAAAAACCAGCTCCAGACTCTAAGCAAATGAAGATCAGAATTGGAAACTGGCTTTCTTGTTTTTAAAAATGATTGACAATATACTGATAGGCTTCCTGAGCTGCTACAGCGCCGTCACCGACAGCTGTTGTAATCTGGCGCAGGTCTTTTTGGCGGACATCGCCGACAGCAAAAATACCTGAGACCTTGGTATTCATGTGGTTATCCGTTGGAATCCAGCCTGCTTCATCGGTAATAGACAGATCCTTCACTATGCTTGAAACTGGATCGAGCCCCACATAGATAAAGACGCCGCCAAATGCATGGTTGGTCACCTGACCGGTTTTGACATTTTCAATATCAACGCTGGTAACCTTGACATCATTGCCTTTAATTTCTTTGACAACCGAATCCCAAATAAATTCGACCTTGTCATTGGCAAAAGCACGCTCTTGCAATACTTTTTGAGCTCGCAGCTCATCACGGCGATGAACAATGGTTACCTTATTAGCGAATCTGGTTAAGAAGAGGGCTTCTTCAACAGCTGAATCGCCACCGCCAACAACTAGCAAATCTTGTCCGCGGAAAAAAGCACCATCACAGACAGCACAGTAAGAAACTCCCCGGCTGTTGTAGCTTTCTTCTCCTTCTACCCCAAGAGAACGGTGCTTAGCACCAGTGGCAACGATAACCGTTCGTGTTTCATAACTGGCATCTTCAGTCAGTACTTTTTTAAAATTTCCATGGTCTTCAACGGCTGAAACAATGCCGTAGAGATTTTCAACCCCAAATTTTTCAAGCGGTTCATGCATTTTCATTGATAACTCGGGTCCAGAAATCAGTTCATAGCCCGGATAATTTTCAATATCAGAGGTATTATTCATTTGTCCGCCCGGCGCTCCTTGTTCTAAGACAGCAACCTTGAGATTACTTCTGGCAGCATAGAGAGCAGCCGTCATTCCTGCAGGACCTGAACCAATAATAATTGTATCGTACATTATTTTTCCTTCTTTTTTTTGTTCTTATATTCTAAATCAAATTTTAAAAATTTACCACTTTTATGCCTTGACCATCAAAATGATTGCCATAAAGGCAAAGGATAGGATGGGAATGCTTACCAAATCTATTAGCAGCGCCTCATACAAAATCGTCAAGCGCTCCTTGGATGTCTTATCTTTTTTGCGAATAGCACGGTAAAGAATCCAGCCCGCACTGGCTAAAACAACCGTTAAAGCAGACAAAAGCAAGCCTTGTATATACAAATTAAAAATTTCTGCTAACATATTAACCACCATAAATAAAAATACTCTGATTAAGAGTATTCTTATTATATCAAATAAAGGTTTTTTTGTAACTGGCAAAAAACTCTTTTGTCCGTTCTTCTTTTGGATGATTGAAGAGCTGATCCGGTGTTCCCTGCTCCAAAATATGCCCTTTTTCAAGGAACAAAACTTTATGGGCTACCTGACGGACAAAACTCATATCATGACTGACCAAGACCATGGTTTGCCCTGATTTAGCTGCATCCGCAATTGATTTTTCAACTTCACCAACAAGCTCAGGGTCAAGTGCTGAGGTTGGCTCATCAAGCAAAAGAACATCTGGCTTCATAGCAAGAGCCCTTGCCAAAGCAACGCGCTGCTTCTGGCCTCCGGAAAGGTGGCGCGGATAATGGTTTTCACGATCAGAAAGGCCAACCTTGGCCAGTTCTTCCTTGGCAATCTTGGTTGCTTCTTCATCAGATAATTTCTTAACGATTTTAAGGCCTTCTTTAACATTATCAAGCGCTGTCCGGCGTTCAAAAAGATTAAACTGCTGGAAAACCATAGCTAATTTACGGCGTAGCGTTAGAATTTCTTCTTTGGTAATGGTATCAAAATTGACCTTGAAATCATCAATCTCAATTCTGCCTGAATCAGGCTGTTCCAGATAATTCATGCTGCGCAGAAAAGTCGATTTACCAGCGCCGGAAGCACCGACAAGGGCAACAACTTCGCCTTTTTCAATATCAAGATCAAGACCGTCTAAGACCTTTTGTCCGGAAAATTCTTTAGTTAAATTGGAAATTCGAATCATTAACGCACACCTCCTTCCACTGCTTGATCTTTAACAAGATTATCAGGGGAAGTAATTTCCATCTTCTTTTCAATCAAGCGTCCAGCTTGCTCAATCAGGATACTGACACCCCAATAGATAATAGCTACAGAAATAAAACGTTCAAAATAACGGTAATCACTGCCGCCGAGGATCTGAGCCTGAGCAAACATTTCGACAATACCAGCATTAAAGGCAAGAGACGTTCCCTTGGTTAAACCGATTAAGGTATTAATCAGAGTCGGAGTCGCAACAACTGCAGCATTGGGAATAATAACCCGGCGATAAACCTGAACAGTTGTCATTCCCAGACTCTTGGCCGCTTCAATTTCTCCTGAATTGACCGACTGAATAGCTGCCCGAATGGTCTCGCTGGTATAAGCCGCCTCATTAAAAGCAAAGGCTGTGATGGCAAAGACAGAAGCTGGGATAGCATTAATATTAAAATCAGTTCCCATCTTTTGATTGAGAGCCTTCAGCAGCAAAGGTATCCCATAATAGGTCAGCATGAGCTGAACCAAGATGGGTGTCCCTCGCAGGAAAGAAACAAAGAAGGCCTGAATCGGATAGAGAATTTTAACCCGATTAATTTTGACAACAGCAAACAAAAGAGCCAAAAGCAAACCAAAGACGGAGCCACCTAAGGTTAGAATCAGCGTTGTTGGCAGTTTTTCTAAGATAGAAGGAATCGCGTCAAATACTGCCCGCCAGCTAAAAAGTTTCCCGTTGGGCAGACTGCTGACAAGTTTGTCATACCAGCCTGCCGCTAAAAGTAAATAAAACATAGTTCTCCTTTATTTAAGATACAAAAGGCGTGAAGAAATCCGTATAAAAATAGGAAACTGACGCTGTGTCGTTAAGACACAAGGAAGTTTATCTTTTTTACTAGGATTTTAGCCCGTGTTCGATTACATAAGATACGGCAGAGGATTGTTATCTAAGTGCTCTGCACTTGATAACAAACGCCAATCACCATTGTGACTTGGCTACCTCTCCCACTAACTTTGTTTGGTTAGTAAGATCGACTAACCAAACAAAGTGTCGCAAAAGGCGTAAGCGACATACAGCAAAATAAGCGGTAAGTCAGAAATCTGAGATTTCGTTGACGCACCCTCGTCAGGACGACTAGAACTCTCAATGCCTGCAAGGCGCAGAGAGTTCAGACGTCTACGACGAATTTAAAACCAAGAGTCGCAGGACTCTGGGAGAAGCTGTCTTTCTGCACAGTGTCGTAGCTGTCTTCAATTAAATCAATCAAGCGAAGAAACATAATCGCCGCCAAAATATTTTTGGCTCAGTTTTTTCAAAGTGCCGTCTTTTTGAAGGACCTTGATGCGTTTATTAACAAACTTCTGAAGTTTTTGTCCTGTCTTGTCCTTGGCAAAAAGAAGATATTCCAGTCCATCCTTTTCACCGCCGACTTTCCCTTTAACATTAGTAACCTTCAGTTTCATGCCTTGATCCTTGATGACTGTTTTTAGCGAAATGGCATCGTAAAGCAGGAAGTCAATCTTTCCTGCCTCGACATTTTGGAGACGCTGCGTCAAGGTCACACTGTTGGCTACATAATGAATGTCAATAGCTGTCTCATCTGAATGGCGCTTGTTCCAATTTTCAAGAATAGCCGCATAGTTAGAACCAGCATAGACTTCTACCGATTTGCCAGACAGGCTGTCCAAAGTTTTCAACTTACCCTTTTTACTAGCAATGGCATAGTTAGATTTTGAGACAGGATCTGAAAAGAGGTATTTTTCTGCTCTTTCGTCACTGTAGTTAAAATTATTGGCCGACATTTGGTAACGCCCAGCATCTATCCCTGTCAAAATGGAGGAAAAAGCTACAGTTTCAAACTTAGCCTTATACTGTTTTGAGTCCTTAAAAATTGCCTTCACTAAGGCAACATCGTAACCATCAAATTGCTTATCTTTTTTATAAGTAAAAGGTGCTGTGTCTGAATCAGTAGCTACTGTCACTGTTTCCTTTGCGGCTACCTTGACCGGTAATACTAAAGCCAGCACCGTTACAGCGAGTAAAATAGAAGCAGCCAATAATTTTTTCATTTTCATATCGTTCTCCTGAAATAAATTATACTGCCAATTAAAGCACCATAAGCCCTAAAACAAAGGGCTTACAGCAAGCCTAAACCTACAAAACAGGGCTTTAAAGCAGTTTAAATCATTATATTTCAGTCTATCACGATAAGTAGACCCTGTATAATAGTTTTTTTCTATCACTGTGATAATATTTTCCTATCACTGATATCAAAATGTGAGATAGATTTAATCATAGCACTTGTCTGCTTCTCTTTCAAAGAATTGAACTATTCTTTGTCAAATTTAACAGTTAAGACTGGAACACATTGTCCCAGCCT
>NZ_BCLE01000021.1 GCF_001431045.1 Streptococcus orisasini | reverse complement strand
CCAAATTTATGGCTCAATGTTTCACCCTATAAAAATAGATGACTTTTTCAGAAAATGTTTTTATCTGAACAAAACTGCAGCCTCTTTTCAAGACTACTTATGGTTTAATTCTGTGGAGCATACGCGGAAATGGAATGGCTTCGCGGATATGCTTGGTTCCTGCTATAAAGGTTACCATACGTTCTAAACCAAGGCCAAAGCCGCAATGCGGTACTGATCCATATTTGCGCAGATCAAGATAGAAGGCATAATCAGCTGGATTTAGTCCGTTTTCCTTGATTTTTTCAAGTAAGGTATCGTAATCTGTTTCACGTTCAGAGCCGCCAATAATTTCGCCATAACCTTCCGGCGCAAGCAAATCAGCACAAAGGACACGATCTGGATTGTTAGGAACTGGTTTCATATAGAAGGCTTTTAAGTCAGCCGGATAATTAACCACAAAAGTTGGCAGACCAAAATAATTTGAAATCCATGTCTCATGAGGCGAGCCAAAGTCATCGCCATGGTCAAGATGCTCATAATCCGTATCTTCATCTGCTTCATGCTGCTGAAGAAGGGTAATGGCATCGTCATAGGACACACGTTTGAAGGGTTCAGCCACATATTTCTTGAGTAAGTCAACATCACGCTCCAAGATTTCAAGAGCCTGCGGTGCCCGATCAAGAACGCCCTGAATGAGCGCTTTGACATAGGCTTCCTGCAAATCAAGGGACTGCTCATGCGACAGGAAGGGGTATTCAGCATCCATCATCCAAAACTCTGTCAGGTGACGGCGAGTCTTTGATTTTTCAGCACGGAAAACAGGTCCGAAGTCAAAGACACGGCCGAGTGCCATGGCACCTGCTTCTAGATAGAGCTGGCCGGACTGGCTGAGGAAAGCAGATTCTCCAAAATAATCTGTTTCAAAAAGATCTGTCGTATTTTCAGCAGCATTGCCTGATAAGATCGGGCTGTCAAATTTGATGAAGCCGTTTTGATCAAAAAATTCATAAGAGGCATAAATGACAGCATTACGAATTTGCATCATGGCCATTTGTTTGCGTGAGCGCAGCCAAAGATGGCGGTGATCCATCAGAAAATCTGTTCCGTGCTCCTTAGGAGTGATAGGATAATCTTCACTCTCGCCTATAATGTCAAGGTCTGTCACATCCAATTCGTAGCCAAATTTTGAACGGCTATCTTCTTTGACGATGCCTGTCACTAAAACAGCCGTTTCTTGATTCAGATGCTTGATGGCAGTGAATTTTTCAAGCCCTGCTTCTTCCCCAAATTTTTCGATAAAGTTTGGTTTGAAGGCCACACCTTGGAAAAAGGCCGTTCCATCGCGGAGCTGCAAAAAAGCAATTTTTCCTTTCCCTGATTTATTGGCAACCCAGGCACCGATAGTCACCTCTTCGCCAACGTGTTTTGGAACGTCAATAATGGATACTAAATCTTTAAACATGTATAGTGATTCTCTTTTCTACTTTCTTATTTCGTTATAATTCTTGAATAGGAGGTTAAGCTGATTACAAGTTCTGAAGACGTTTTATCATAACGTTTTGTTTGACTTTGAACAGTAACAGGCTAGCATTTATCCCGAGATGTTTTTTTGCTCTTGACGCTTATAAGTCCATTTAAACTGGTGCTGGCTATTTGCCAGCACCTTCCTAAAATAAGCAAGATCTGAGCGTCCTACTAATTCAGAGTCATAAAACAGGGATAAATCTTCAGTCGTTATTTTATCTCAATTCAGCTTGTCTGAAACATCATTTACTTTATAGGATTACCAGCCGAGCGTTGGAAACAAAAGTCTGCTTAAAAGTGTCATCAGACTTAATCATTGCTTAGTTTTCCATAAAGGCTTTAAGACGGCGGACAGCTTCTTTGAGAGTATCCATGTCGGTCGCATAGCTCATGCGAATATTTTCAGGAGCGCCAAAGCCTGCTCCCGTTACCAAAGCAACACCTGCTTCTTCTAAAAGCGCAGTTGTAAAGGCAGTCACATCCGTATAACCCTTCATTTCCATCGCTTTTTTAACATTTGGAAACAGATAAAAGGCTCCTTCTGGTTTTACCACTTCAAAACCAGGAACTTCTGCTAAAAGCGGGTAAACTGTATTGAGACGTTTCTCAAAGGCCTGACGCATTTCTTCAACGCTGTCCTGAGCTCCAGTCAGAGCTTCGATGGCTGCATACTGAGCTGCAGTTGTCAGATTGGATGTTGTCTGACTGACAATTTTAGAAATAGCTGCGACAATTTCAGAATCAGCAACAACATAACCAACACGCCAGCCAGTCATTGAATAAGTCTTTGAAACACCGTTAATGACAATCGTCTGCTTACGGATAGCTTCTGATAGACTTGAAATAGGAGTGAATTTAGCACCATTGTAAACCAAACGGCCGTAAATATCATCCGATAAGATTAAAATATCATGTTCCACAGCCCAGTTGCCGATGGCTTCTAATTCTTCCTTGCTGTAAATCATTCCTGTTGGATTAGAAGGACTGTTGAGCAAAATCATTTTAGTCTTGTCTGTTCTTGCTGCTTCCAGCTGTTCCAAAGCAGCTTTAAAATGATTTTCTTCACTGGTTTTGACAAAAACCGGAACACCACCATTCATCTTGATCTGATCGGCATAAGAGACCCAAAAAGGCGTTGGAATAATAACTTCATCTTCAGGGTTAATAAGCGCCGTAAAGAGCGCATACAGCACAAACTTCGCACCAGTTCCTGCAGCTATCTGATTGCGTTCTACAGAATAACCGTAGAAATTTTCAAAGTATTGACTGATAGCATCTTTTAGCTCAGGCAGACCTGAGGCAACTGTATAAAATGAAGCACTGCCATCTTGGATAGATTTAATAGCTGCATCTTGAATATGCTTAGGGGTCACAAAATCCGGCTGTCCTACAGACAGCTCCAAGATATCCCGGCCCTGAGCCTTGAGTTCCTTAGCACGCGCACTGGCAGCCAAAGTAACTGATTCTTCTATTTCTAAAACACGCCTCGATAATTTAGTCATCCTGTCTCCTTCATTCTTTTTCTCTCAAGCAAATTGGTTCATAGCATTATGCGCTAATACCTTTTATTATACCAAAAAATCAGCGATTTCAGCGAGAATCTTCTGAAAATTTTGACTCGCCAAGGCAAATTGGGCAGATAAAGCATCAGAAATTACCTTTCCATACCTTTTATGAATGATTCGGCTGTCTAAAATAAGAACGGCAGAGAGCTGCTTGCTCTTCCGCTTAGTACGGCCAATAGCCTGTCTCAAACGCAAAATAGCGCTGGGCAGAGCATAGTCATAAAAAGGACTTTTTTCTTCTTGCCTGAGCCTACGATTTAATTTTTTAACAAAGAAATTTTCGGGATTGTCAAAGGGCAGACGTGTGATAACCTCAATCAACCGTTCCTGCTCAACAAAATCGACTCCCTCCCAGAAACTACCGGTTCCCAAAAGAAGATTAGTTTCTCCTCGGTCAAAACGCCGTTTAACATTAAAAGGTGTACCGTTTTTGTCCTGAGTCAAATGGGAAAATCCTGCTTCATCAAGCAATTCAGATACAGCAAACATCGTTTTCTTAGAATTAAAAAGAACAAGCATAGGCTGCTGAAGTTCAGACAAGGCCAATAAACGTTCTGTCAGCAGACGCTCATAATCTAAATCTGTCAGCTCACTGATATCAGGCATACTGCTATCAACCCAAATAGCTTGCTGATCTGACTTATCTCCTGGAACACTATCAAAACTAAATGTCGTAAAACCAAGAAGATTAGCCAGACTGACCTGAGGACTGATGCGAAGAGTGGCCGAAACCAAGTAAGTCTTTTTAGTCGGCGGTAAAAAATTGGTAAAATCAATGAAATCCAAACGGGCAGATTTGAGCAGTACAATTCGGTGATCCAGTGAAAAATCCTCCTCAAACCAAAAATCAGAAAAAACGTCACTAAACAAGTACTGTAAATCTGTCAGCTCCGGCAGAGCAAGCTCTGTCAGATTCTGCCGCAAGCGGCTGACATCCTCAGCCTTAAGCTGCTTTT
The DNA here is from genome assembly GCF_001431045.1 of Streptococcus orisasini. Lineage (GTDB taxonomy): Bacteria > Bacillota > Bacilli > Lactobacillales > Streptococcaceae > Streptococcus > Streptococcus orisasini. The sequence continues at coordinate 2,062 of NZ_BCLE01000021.1, read as the reverse complement.
TCCCCTGTTTATGAAAAAGAGTTAAAACGTGATTCAGCTCAAACTGAATGCTCTCCAACAGTCTTTTTTCTAAAATATCCTGAGAATTTTCTAAGAGTTGATTCAAAATCTGCAGTGTCTTAGTCATATTAACTTGACTTTGAGAAAACTGCTCCAAGGTTAAAAATAATTTTTGCGCTTCGTCAACCACCAAAATATTATTTTCCACAAAAGCCTTATCATCTTCGATCCGTGTCAGCAAGTAGGCATGATTGGTAATAATTAAGCGGCTGTTCTGAGACTTTTGATAACTCCTCTGCCAAAAATCACAGTCATAAAACAGGGAGTGTTTGCTGAGTCGGCCATCATGCTTGATTTCATCAAAATAAGCAGCATAGCGCTGTTTTTGCCTGATTTCGTCAAGATCGCCAGTTTTGGTCTCTAAAAGCCAAACCAAAAGCTGCATCTTGTAGCGGTTAATCAGACGATTATCATCGTTTCTTGCTAAACTTTCATAAAAGCTGTCCAGCTTAAGATAATTTTGAGGACTTTTTAAACTGTGGCAGTTAATATGAAAAACTTCTCGCAAGGCCTGAACCTCATTAGCCATAATTTGATCCTGCAGAACCTTAGTGGGAACACTGACAATAATTTGTTCTGTCTGAGCACGGGCAAGCAAGGGCAGCAGGTAACCGTAAGTCTTTCCTATGCCGGACTGAGCCTCTATAAAACTTGCCTTCTTCTCTTCAAATCTCTCCGAAATCAAAGCAGCAAATTCCAGCTGCTTGGTTCTGTTTTCAAGATTTAAAAGGGCAATATTGGTTGCAAAATCCTGTGACAGGCGGCGTTCATTTAAAACAGGCTCTTCTTTTCTTAAAACAAGACCTGCCACTTCCTGAAATTCTGATGTCAGCTGGCTTGAAGACGCCTCAAAAACTTCTTCGATTGGGAGCCTGGACTCATAAAGCAGGCTGTCAGAAAAGGCAAGAATCTTTTCCAGCGTTAATCTAGGCAGGGCAGCCATTTTCTTTTTCAGCCTTAAAAAGAGCTCGGCCGTTGCCTTAGCATCAGCAATGGCTGTATGGGCATCTGACAGCTCAATTCCCAAGAGTTCCGTCAGATTGCCCAGTGAATATTTTTCAAAAGTCGGATAAAAAACCTGAGCTAACTCAACCGTGTCCACACGGGGAGTTAAAAGTTCATAGCCTTCTAAAAAAAGATGCTCGGCCAAAAGATTGGCATCGAATTTAACATTGTGAGCAACAAAAACACAATCAGCAATCAATTCATAGATATCAGCAGCCACCTCAGAAAAGTCAGGAGCTTTTGTTAAGCGCTCATCTGTAATACCGGTCAAATTGACAATGGCTTCAGAAAGCTTCTCGTGAGGATTGACATCCGTTGCATAGGTCTCTACAATGCGATCATTCTCAATAATGACAATGCCCACTTGGATAATAGAAGCTGAGCTGCTGGCACTTGTTGCTTCCAAATCTACCACAGCATACTTTCTTGAATTACGTTCCGTCATAACATTAAAATTATACCATATTTAAAGGGAAAGTGATGACTTGTTCCCAATTCTAAGTTCCAAATCAATTGGCAGAGGACCACTGTGCAAAAATCATTTCAGCTATTTTTTCAAAATTTTCTATGTTATAATAGGCTTAATTCTATTTTGCAAGGGAGACTGCTGTGAAAAAGAAAACCAAGCTAAACAACTACTATCTTGAAATGAAAGAGCACTATTTAGAGGTGCCCTATTATCAGGAAAAAAGACGGATCCGGGTGCTTCTGCCTAAGGACTACGATAAGGAAGACTGGGCTTCATATCCCGTTCTTTACATGCATGATGGCCAGAATATCTTTTACAGTAAAGAGTCCTATTCAGGCTATTCCTGGAAAATTATCCCAACCATTAAGCAGCACAAGGAACTTCCCAAGCTTATTATTGTGGGGATTGACAATGCTGGCAGCAACCGGCTGAATGAATACGCTCCTTGGATGACAGACGTTGGAACAACACCTGAAACCGCCAGTAGCGGCGGGACGGGATGGGCCACCGCGGCCGGCTAGTCAACAC
>NZ_BCLE01000020.1 GCF_001431045.1 Streptococcus orisasini | reverse complement strand
ACAGCCGTTGAAACAACCCCTAAAACCGCCAGTAGCGGCGGTGACGGTATGGCCTACGGCGACTGGCTAGTCAACACAGTCAAACCCTTTATTGATGACAATTATCGAACTCAATCCGACCGCCAAAACACTTTATTGGCCGGCTCATCTATGGGTGGCATTATCACTGCCTACATGGGAGCAGCCTATCCTGACATCTTCGGTAATCTGGGTGTCTTTTCCTTAGCTTCCTGGTTCAGCGAACGTGATTTCCTGCGCTTTTGCGATCACCATCCTCTAAATACAGACAGCAAAGTCTTTATTCAGGTCGGCACCAAAGAAGGCGATGAGGTAGATGAAGCCTTTGCTCCAAACATGAATCAGGCCTATATTGACTGCACCCTCCACTACTATCAATCCCTTCTGCGCACAGGACACCCCATGGAAAACATTGATTTGCACATCATGGCTAATGAAATTCACCATGAAAAATACTGGGCAGATCACTTTATTGAATTCTTAAAATTTACCCTAAAAGAATAAATAAAAAACATGACAGACCGCTAATGATTACAGCAGTCTGTCATGTTTTTCTATGATTTGAAAACGATTCGAAAAAATCAGCCTGAAAGATTATTATATATCAAAGGCCTGACCAAATGACTGATAATGATCTAAAAAAGCTGTCAGACTATCATTAAATCTGACCTGTCTCTCCTCAATAAAAATGATGTGTGTTTTTTCAGGAATTAAAAAATCAAATTGATGAGAGGTGAGTATCATCTGCTTTCCTTGGTTCAGTTTATCGTAAAAGAGATTTAAGATATCAGAAATAACACCCAAGTCTAAATTAGCAAAGGGTTCATCGAAAATATACAAATCTCTCTCAATCTGCAAAAATAACCAGATGGTCAGGTATCTACGCTCCCCCATAGACAAAGCACCAAAAGGTTTATCCAAATTATTTCTAATTTTTTGAGGAAGATAGTCCATTGTGACTGCACTGTCTTTGGACAGATCGCCAATCAAGGCTATCGTATCTTTTACAGTGGCTTCTGCAATAAAAGGCAGACCCTGACTGTGATAAATTATCCGGCTGCTTTCAGGAAAACCGTGAAAGTTTTTAGGCCGATTATGATCTAAATCAGAGATCAAGTCCAATAACAATGTCTTTCCAACACCATTTCTGCCGATAATAAGATTTAATTTCTTAGTTTCAAACGACATGCTGGCATTATCCAATAAGAGTTCCTGGTTTATTTTTAAATCAAAATTTTCTATATGCATGTTAATTCCTATCTTTTATTGAAAATACCGATGACTTTTTCAGACAATAAGTGCCTACAATAAACCACACGACTACCGGCACGCATAGCGGAGTTACAGTCGTAAGCTTACCACCTACCACTAAGCCAATCTCATTAACCAGAGAAAAGAGGTTGACAAAATGAAACGCTCCTTTCAGAATGGCATTTTCAGGGACGTATTCCAATGACAGTAAAGAAATCAGCAGATAAGACATTAAGACAGCCTGTAAGGTTATTGCATTTACCGAGAATTTTAAAAAGACAGCAAAAGCAAAAAAGCAAACAGCTACTCCCAAAACAGTTAAAGTATTAAAAAATAAAAATAATTTTAAATCAATACTTCTATTGATACATTCAAAAATCAGGAGCAGAATATTGACCTGTACGATTGCTAAAAAAAAGTTAACTAGCAAATTGACAGTAAAAACATAAAATTTTGAACCCGTTAGGCTAGAAAAAACTTTGAGGTAGTTATTTTCTCTTAGAGAAACGATATTTCCTGCCCAGCCAAATAACATAGCTATAACAATAATATAAGAAATATAGGGGGTTAACAAAACAAGTTTCTCTTGAGCATGTAAGGCCGTTTCTCTTTTGTCCAAAGCAACAAACAAATTGACAGCCGGCAAAAGCAAAGTATAGACCAAAAAGAATTTATTGGACAGAGTTATATTTAGCTGAAATCTAAACAGTGCCAATAATTTTTTTAACATGACCGATGGTTACCTCCAAGTTATATTAATACTGAAAATTATGGAAAAGGCAGATACTTTTTCTCATTTGGAAAAGACTGATTTTTATCTTTGTAATAAGAAATTTTACAATTTTTGGGGTCTATTTTTGTATTATCAATTGAAGGAAAGCCTTCAGTAGAATAGACTCTGACCAACTTACAATAATTCATTGCTGAGGCCGTTTCTTGCAATTGAAGACTTATGGGAATATTGAGATGATTAGAAGCTATTAAGAAATCGTCTATTGAAAAAGTTCTATCTCTCAGTATCCAATTATCAAGACTCTCAGCTGCTTTTAAATAGTTATAGGTTTCCAGCAATAACTTTAAAGAGACGTGCTTTTCAAAATAATCCGTATATGCATTGTGGGTATACTCCTGCCCCGAAATAAAGTCTGTAAAAGAAATCTTTTCCTTTTCAACATTTGGAAATAAATGATTCCCAAATCCAGAAGCTTCCTTGAACGCCTTTAAAAATGCTTCATATTGATTTTTGTGACAACCTAAGCCCATAGAAAAATGTTTATTCGTCCAATAAATAAAAATAACAACTGAGATATTAGGAACAATACTAATATCATTAACATAATAGTTTCCTTTATTTATTAACTTATTCTTTAATTGAATAATTAGACATAATATAATCTCCTTAATATTTTTTTAAATTTTCAAATTATAATGTGTTTATACAAACAGCATTAGTTATAAAATGATGATTTCCAATTATAAAAAATTCTTGTAGTCTCCTTTCCCTATTTTGGTTTATTAATCAAGCAAAACTTGATTACAACCTTCTTTATAATATTCATTTTAAAAAAAAACAAATTGATTTGTATTGCTCTTAATTAGAAATAAACAGCAAAAATATTTGCTTTAAAACGAATAAAAAGATACTTCTTTTATAATTTGAATTAAAACACAAGTCAAGAGCTATTTTTTATCAAATCCGCCCTTCTTCTTCCAATTTTCCTAAGAAATACGGCATCTGCACGCGCCACCAATTCCAATCATGGGCAACATCGTGTCCCCAGAAGTCAAACCAGGCTGGAATTGACTTAGCTTCAAATGCTTCCTGCAGGCGAATCGTGTCAATCACATGCGGCTCTTCCCAGGCTCCCTGACCGACAGCCACGATAAAGCGATTGCGGCGGTAGTGGTCTAGGAACCAAGGATCATTTTGATTCCAGAGATAATCAATAGGAGAATTGTAATAAACGGCTAAGTCTCCAGCAAAATCACCGGTGAAAAAGCGTGCATCATAAACACCGGACAAGGCGATAGCAGCATCAAATAAATCCGGATGGCGCAGGGCAAAATTCACAGTGTGAAAAGCTCCCATCGAACAGCCGGTAGCAATCATACCACCGTCCCAATTGGATTCATAGCGAATCAGCGGCACCAATTCATGGATAATATAACGGTCATAAGCCTCATGGGCAAGCGCCATATCATGGCCTGACTTTCCTTGAGCTAGCCACGATTCCTTATCCAGAGAGTCGGGTGTGTAAAACTTCACCAGACCGCGGTTGATAAAATCCTGACAGGCCTCAATCATGCCAAAATCACCGTATTCATTTTGGCTGCCACCTGACGATGGAAAAACGATGACAGGTTTGCCGGCATGACCGTAAACATTAAAGTACATTTCGCGGCCGAGTTCTCCCGACCATTGGCTTCTTCTTTCAAAATGCATATATGAGATATTGCGAGCAGTTAAACACAATTGTTTTGTGTCTGCTCTCTTCCTTTCTAAACTATTAAATGTAGCCTAAAACACAGAGTTACTGTTTTGCCTGAGCAAATTGGACAATCTCACGCAACTCATCCATGGTTTCAGTCCGAGCCAAAATGCCAACTTCTCCCATGATTTTTGCAAATATGCCAGGGACAGATTCGATATCAATGATATGGTGTCCGTATTTGGCTTCAATATCTGCTATGCTGTGGACATAATTCTTATTGGCTTTACGCGAAATATAAACAACATTGTAGCGATGCTGCACATCTGCGGTAAATTGGTTGTCTTTAACCACTTTAGCATATTGGTCAAAAATATCAAAATCATCCGCATAATTCCACATATCAATGGTCAAGCCACCCGGTGGACGACAGTTAACTTCAAGCGCCATTAAGTCTTTAGTCTTTTTAATACGGAAGAATTCAAAATGGAAGAAACGTTCCTTGACATTAAAAGCCTGCACACACTTCTTGCCTAGTTCAATAAGCTCAGGTGCAATATCCCGCGGTACATAATAAAACATATCGCCATCTTTTTCTACCGTATCAAGAACGGCTTCCGAATACTCTAAGCTGGAATAAAAGACAATATTGCCCTCATGGTCAGTCAGACCGTCAAAGGTCACAATATCCCCATCAATGAATTCTTCCATAATGTATTCCACTTGAGGATTGCGATAGCCAAAAAAGTCTTCCAATTCTTGCTCAGATTTAATCTTATAGGTGTCAGAAGCTCCCACACCGGAATTAGGCTTGATAATGACCGGAAAATCAAGTTCCTTAGTCAAAGCTCTGGCATCATCAGCACTGGTAAAGACGCGGCCGCGAGCGACCTTGAGCCCTGTTTTGCGGAAGATTTCCTTCATCTGTGCCTTGGTCTTGATGGAGAGCATGTCTTCATTTTTATAGCCAAACACGTTGAAATCCGTCCGCAGGTGGGCATCCAGCTCCAGCCAGTATTCATTATGGGATTCGATACGGTCAATTCTTCCATACTTGTGGGCAAAATAAGCCACGGCGCGGTAAACCTGATCGTAGTCTTCCATATTGTCTACACGGTAGTATTCTGTCAAATGATCGCGCAGACCCTGACTTAGCTCTTCATAAGGACTGTCAGCAATTCCCAAAGTATTGATGCCATTTTCATGCAAGCGATGGGCAAAGGTTTCAAAATTAGTCGGAAAATGAGGGGAAATCATGACAAAATTCATTTTTCTATCCATAAACATTTCTTCTTTCTAGTTTCTACTTTTTTAGTCTAGCATAATTTTTCAGAGAATTCTAGAAAAATGACAAAATTTTCTGATTATTTACTGATATTTTTTTTCCGGCAATAAAAAAGCTGAAGAAAATAAAGCATAGCTTCCTTCTCCAGCTTGGACTCTAATATTTGAGCCTTTTATGTTAATGAAACTGCATGCCACCATCAACCAGCAGGGTCTGACCCGTAACATAATCCGAATCAGGTCCAGCCAAAAAAGCAACAACATTGGCCACATCCTCTGGCTCTGATAAACGCTGCAAAGTGATATCTTTGGCAAACTGCCGCATGCCCCATTCATCATCTTTGCCGGCATTTTTGCCCACTCTGTGAGCAATGTCATACATCATTGGTGTTTTGACAATCCCAGGTGCAAAGGCATTGACAGTAATACCATCCTTAGCTAAATCACGCGCTGTTACCTGTGTGATGCCGCGCACAGCAAACTTGGTTCCTGAATAAAGCGTTAATTCCGGATTGCCGACCACGCCTGCCTGAGAGCTTGCATTAATGATTTTTCCGCCGTGCCCCAAAGCTTTAAAATGCTTTTGAGCGGCCTGAATTCCCCAAATAACGCCGCCAACATTGACACCATAGACCTGCTTAAACTGCTCCTCAGTGATTGTTTCAACTGGAGTCGTCGGACCAAGACCGGCATTATTAACAACAACTGTCAAATCCCCAAATTTTTCAACAACCTTATCAAAGGCTGCAAAAACATCGTCGCGTTTAGACACATCTACCGTTACAGCAACAGCATCTGTTTCTGAAAGTCCAGCAGCCGCGTCTTGAGCAGCCTGAGTATTATAATCAAGAATAGCTACTTTAAAGCCATCCTGATAAAGACGTTTGGCAATAGCAAGACCAATTCCCTGTCCTGCACCAGTAACAATAGCAACTTTTGTCATAAAGAACCTCCATTTTCCCGATTAACTTTAGTATAAACTTGGTAAAAAGTGAGGTCAATTAAAAAATGACTGCTTTTCTTTCTTTTTGATTTCAAAAGTAAAGCATTTTTGTTAAACTAAAGGTATGAAAATCTTAAGAACTTTAAATGATGCTGCTTACGAAAATACCTATTACCTTGTTAATGAAGAGGCCGTTCTCTTAGTGGATCCCGGAAGTAATGGTGATGACATTCTAGCCCAATTAACTGCAATCAACAAACCCTTAGCGGCTATTTTGCTGACTCATACACATTATGACCATATTATGAGTCTTGATTTGGTGCGTCAGCATTTTAATCATCCACCAGTTTATGTTTCTGAAAAGGAAGCTGCTTGGCTAGGTAGCCCGATTGACAATTTGTCGGGATTAGATCGCCACAGCGACATGGAAGATGTGATTGCTGCCCCTGCTGATTTTTTCTTTGAGAACAACACGGATTACCATATAGCTGGTTTTCATTTCAAGGTTGTCCCAACACCTGGACACTCTTGGGGCAGCGTTTCCTTTATTTTTACTGATGACGAAATTATACTTTCTGGTGATGCTCTCTTTAGAGAAAGTATTGGACGGACAGATTTGCCTACTGGAAATTTTGATGAACTTATTAATAGTATCAAAGAAAACCTTTTTACTCTACCCAATCATTTTAGCGTTTTCCCTGGACATGGCTTTGATACAACAATTGGACATGAAAAGACCTTTAACCCCTTCTTTAATCGGTAATGAAAAAGCTCCTGAGAGTTTTTTCGGCCCTATAATTTCTGTAGTGGGCATTCTACCCACTACAGAAATTATAGGTTTTTTTGAGCACAAAAAAGCCTCATAAGACTTATAATGAAAAACAACCACACCACCATTAGAAAGTGACTTATGAGACAGCTTAAAAATACCACAGAATTGCTTGTAATAAAAGACCCACATTCAAAATCACCTATGCTGTTCAGCACCCACTACAGTTAACTAATGTCCGAAAAGATGTTCAAAATGGACATCTTTTCGGGTAATGGTTTAAGCTTCGAACTTAACCAAGAGTCTATCAAAAAGTAACAAAGCTTTATTGATAATTTTCGTTAAAGTATTAATATCCAATTTTTCTTTTTTTGATTTCACTCTTTCTTTCGTTTGCAGTTGATCACTAATCTTTAGTGAGATATCATCTGGTGTCGTATCTGTATCTGGATGAGTCGGTTGTTCAGCCTTTTCTATCGCGCTGCCGATGTTGTGAGATTGTTGGCTAGATATGGCATCTTGGGAGTTGTTAGTCGCAGTATCTGCAGGTTGGAACACCTTGTTATATAAGTCTTGAGCCGTACCGCCACTACCCAATTGACCAGAGACAATCTCACCTTTTTCTAAATGGAGCACCGTTGGGGTTCCAAAGGTTCCAATTTTGCTTCTTAAAAATTCTTTCGAGGCAGAACTAAAGTCTGCACTGTCTGTATTATAGTAATAGACTTGACCGCCAGAAAGATTATTAAAATCCTTGATGACTGATGAGAACTTCCGACAATAGATACAAGTTGAACGGCCGAGATAGAGCGTATAGCTGCCATTTTGGTCATCAAACATGTGATAAACATCTGCCATCGTAACCTGTTTGAGGTTGGACACATTTGCCTCGTATTCTTCCGTTGAAATATCAGGATTGTCTCGCCCTTCTTGACTCTTACTTTCTGTTACTGTTGCTGTATCCGCCTCAGCTTCGGCAGCAGGAGTTTGTTGGCTATGTGATTCTTCAGGTGCTTGATTTAGAGATTCTTGAGAAGAATCGGTAGCTTGTTCCTGATTCTCTGTGGCACCTTGTATTTGTGAAATTTCCTCAGGAGCTGTCGAGTTCTGTTCCTGTTGATTTATCTCAGCTTGATCGGTCTCTTGATTAACCACAGTTGGTTGGTTTACTTGACTATGAGTTTGCGTAACGGCTGCGGGTGCTTGCCCTTGGTCAGCATTTTGACTCACTTCATCAGCGTAAGTCATACTACCTACTAACAACAATGCTGTCGCTGAGAATAATATTAATGATTTGTAACGATTCATAAATAACTTCTCCTTTTATTTTCTTGTAATTATAATTGATTCGCTTTTAAAGAAAATCTTTCAAGCGGTTGCCACCGCTCTTAATGGCTGATAACTTTACATTAGACAGTTATTTGTATTGATGAAAATTAACTGTCATAGTTAATCATTCTCCATAATTTTAGTAAAAGCAATAAGAATTACGATAATAACAGAATACCTAAGACAACTATTAGGCTTTGGCTTTACCTATTCTTGTTTCTTCTTTTTAGCTCTTTATAGAGTTCAACAGCATTCCAAACAAAGATGGGTAAGATAATAGCAAAAAGTATCCAATAGACCTCATTACCATCATTAATTTTAGTATCTAATGCTTTGTATACCAGTGCAAAAAGACCTATAACTAAGGCGATTAATATACCAATAATTTGCTGAAGTGTATTAAAAATCAATACGGGCTCAGATCTCATTTCCAATTGTTTTTTTACCAAATAAGCTAACAAAGCAGTTACTAATAATACCAGAACTGCTGGTAACCAAAAAAGTATGGATTTTCCATAATATAACCAATTATATGTTGCTAGAGCAGTTACAAAAGCTATAGTTGTTAAGATTAATAGGCCCAACGCAAAATCTTTGTGGAGATACGCTCTAATTTCTTCATCTTAATTTTTCCCTCTCTTAAAATTGATTGTTATTATCACATTAATTTTTTATATCAAATTTCTGTATTGAGAAGTTTATAACTTTTTGAGTTAAATTTACTGGAAAGTATCTGGCTGATCAATTCCAGATAACTTTCTTTTTTGTCTGCTTTGCCAAGCGACACCTATAGGATACCAAAAATTTTGCGCTGTGCACGCTTATGTCGTGAACGGAAAAAATTGAGAAGCGAGACCCTCACTGGGAAGCCGACAAAATACCTTAGAATGACATTCTTGGGATAGTGAACTCCAATTAGGGCTCTGCAGAAGGCTTGAATGACAGAAAAAGCTAGGCAAAAACACATCAATACGGGGACTAACTTGGTAAAGGTAAAGCCTCACCATCGCTGCTGAGAAGACATGTTGACCAGGAAAAAAATTGCTCCTAGAAGCCTTGTAAATTTGGGATCTACTTTCCCAAAACTCAAGGCTTCGGCTATCGAAATTTCCCTAACTTTAAGAAAGGGATTTCCCTAATTTTGAACATCGAAAAGGAGAGAACCAAATTGGTTCTCTCCAAGACTTAGCTTTTCGTCATCCACTACAGTTGAGAATGAGCCACTTTTTTTATATCTTCAAGAAGCGTCTCATAGATAAGATGGAACCGAGAGCTCCGATAATAATCCCGATGATAAACATAGCTCCAATGAGGTAGAAGACAAAAGGATTGGGTTCATAAAGAGATAAGTTTTGGCTAGCCAAATTAGGATTGAATTGTTCGAAGGCAAAATGATACAAGTAACCAACAATTAAGGCTGGAACAATAGCTCCGATAAGGCCAACCCAAGCTCCTTCAAAGAAGAAAGGCATTCTGATATAACCGTTTTTAGCACCGACCAAGCGCATGATTTGAATTTCATTGCGGCGGGAAAGGATGGTAATACGGATAGTATTTGAAATCAAAAAGATAGCAACTAGAACCAAAAGGCCTGTTCCAACCAATCCCCAGGTACGGACAAAATTAGCTATGCCAAAAATGCGGTCTGTATCGGTACCACCGTAAGCAACTGAATCAACACCTGATATTTTATCAATAGCCTTAGCTACTGACTTAACCTTGCGAGGTGAAGTTGTCTGCACAATATAAACATCATACAAAGGATTGGAGTCCCCATCAAACAAGGTCCAGTCATCACCCATTGTCTTCTTTAATTTTTCCAGCTGTTCGTCCTTACTTGAAAAGGTAATCGATTTAACATTTTTAAGTTTTTGAATTTGATTATAAACTTTGTGATAATCAGGATTGTCAACTTTTTTATTGTTATCATTGGCATCAACATAAGATTTCACATTATCTTTAGAGTCAACCTGCAAATAGGTATTGATTTGAACGTTCTTTTCAATACCTGATGCTAATTTTTCAGTATTTAGGAGAAAGGCTGCAAAGATACCGACCAGAGTCAGGGTAACTGCTACAGATGTGATAGCCGCAATAGACATCCAGCCATTGCGCTTGATATTTTTAATGGACTGCCATAAATGACGGAAAAATCTTCTAATCATTGTATCCGTAATCTCCTTCCTCTTCATCGCGAACGATGCGGCCATCTTCAATGGCAACCACACGGTGGCGAAGCGTATTTACAATCTGGCGGTTGTGGGTCGCCATCAAGACAGTAGTCCCTTGAAGATTGATACGCTCTAGCAATTGCATAATTTCCCATGAAATTTCAGGGTCTAAGTTTCCGGTAGGTTCATCGGCAATCAAAACTTTAGGATTGTTAACAATAGCCCGGGCAATTGCCACCCGCTGCTGTTCCCCACCTGAAAGCTGATCAGGGAAAGAACGCATCTTATGCTTGAGTCCGACCAAATCAAGGACTTCTGCTACCCGTTTTTTAATAATACGTGGTTTTTCGCCGATAACTTCCATGGCAAAGGCAATGTTTTCAAACACTGTCTTATTGGGCAGAAGTTTATAGTCCTGAAAGACAACCCCAATACTACGGCGAAGAATAGGGACTTCCCGCTTTTTCATTCTGGCCAGATTAAATTTACCGACCTTAAGCAAACCTTTGGTTGTTCTTTCTTCACGGTAAAGCAGTTTGATAAAGGTTGATTTTCCAGCGCCTGACGGCCCTACCAAATAGACAAATTCGCCTTGATTGACTGAAATCGATATATTTCTCAAGGCAGTTACGCTGCGGTGATACTTTTTGGTAACACCCTTCATTTGAATTAATGCCATGTGTCTGTTTCCTTTTCTTTAATAATTTTGGATAATTGTACTCCTCTGATAAAATCAGCAGGCTATTCCATACGCCATTTGAGAAAGGCATCAATAAAGCCGTCCAATTCACCGTCCATAACCTTATCGACCTGAGCAACTTCATAACCTGTACGATGATCTTTTACCATGGTATAGGGGGTAAAGACGTAGGAGCGAATCTGACTGCCCCAAGTGATTTCTTTTTTATCACCTTTAAGAGCATCTACTTCCTGAGCCTTCTTTTCCTGCTCCAGTTGATAGAGCTTTGCCTGCAGCATTTTCATAGCCCGATCGCGGTTGCCATATTGCGTACGGTCAACTGTTGAAGCTACTACGATACCAGTTGGTATGTGAGTCAGGCGAACTCCTGTTGAGACTTTGTTGACATTTTGGCCGCCGGCGCCGCCGGAACGAAAGGTATCCATTTTGATGTCCTCATCCCGAATATCTACTTCAATCGTATCATCCAGTTCGGGCATGACTTCGACAGAGGCAAAGGAGGTGTGACGGCGTTTAGCCGAGTCAAACGGTGAGATTCTTACCAAACGGTGAACCCCCATTTCTGACTTCAAAAGACCATAAGCATTGGAACCTTCAAAAGATAGGGTCACAGACTTAATACCAGCCTCGTCGCCCGCTTGGTAATCCAGAACTTCTACCTTGAAGTTTTTGCTGTTGCCAAAGCGTGTATACATGCGCAGCAGCATATCTCCCCAGTCCTGAGCTTCTGTACCGCCTGAACCCGGATGAATTTCTAAAATCGCATTATTGGCATCGTAAGGTTCTGACAAAAGAAGCGTCATTTCATAGTTGGACATCATCTTGTCCAGTTTTTCCAGACTTTCTTCCAAGTCCGCCTGCATTGACGGCTCTTCATCTGCCAATTCATACAGAATCTCAGCTTCATCGGATAAGTCTTCCATGCTGCGGAAAGTATCATATTTAAGCTTTAACTCGTTTAACTCTTGCGATGTTTTTTGAGCGGCAATATTGTCATCCCAAAAGTCAGGCTCGGTCATTCGATTTTCTAAAAGAGCAATCTCTTCTTCTAACCGCTCTAAGTCAAAGAGACCTCCGAAAGCCAGTCAGCTTTTCTTTGTTTTCTGCTAATTTTTGGCGCATTTCTGCCATATCCATAGTTCATACCTCATTTTTCAGTATCTGTTTTATTCTAACATAGTTCATTTAAAATTGCCATCTATTAAGCACAGCATCTCGTTCTTTTATGATAGCTTCGTTGTCTGAATCAATGCTTAAAATAAAGTCCCGCAGGTCCTCTGTCGGTTTTTTGACAATTTCGCCCAAGGCCCAGATGGCCGTTGCAGCGTGAATAGGATTTTGGCTGCTGTCAATGATTTCCAGCAGTTTAACAACAGCGCTTTTGTCATGAGCATTGGCCAGAGCAATGATGGCATTGCGCTGTAAAATATTTTTCCCTCGCCAGGAAGCAGCAATCATACCAAATCTTTTCTTAAACTGACTGTTAGACAAATTTAAAAAAGGAATCAGCTCTGGTTCTGCCAGTTCGGGATCAATTGTGCTGGCCAAAGGATTATTGAGCCCTTTATTATAAGGACAGCAGATTTGGCAAATATCGCAGCCGTAAATGACAGTCTTGATTTTCTTTCTAAATTCAAGATCCATCATGCCCTTATCCTGTGTCTGAAAAGACAGGCAGCGTTTGGCATTCATTGATCCGTCACCAAGCAAGCAGGATGTCGGACAGGCGTCCAAACAGCGGCGGCAGTCGCCACAGTCATAATCAACCGGACTGTCAGGCTCAATTTCCAGATTGGTAATCAATTCTCCCAGATACATATAAGAGCCAAATTCCTTGGAAATGACCAAACCGTTTTTCCCAATAAAGCCTATCCCAGCCCGTCTGGCAACGGCTGTATCAACCAAGGCACCTGTATCAACCATGCCTTTATACTCAAAATTTTCAGTCAGCTTTTCGATTCCGTCGGCCAACTGTTTGAGCTTGTCCTGCAGAACATAGTGATAATCCAAGCCCCAGCTGTTAGGGGTGATTTTGCCGCGACGATACTGCGTTTTGGGCGGTTTAACAGGTAGTTTGTTGGGATAGGCTACAGCAACAGAGATAATCGTTTTAGCACTTGCCAAGGACAGCTTGGGTTTGATTCGTTCTTCAATATTTTTATGTTCAAAACCCGAAGAACGCCCTTCCTCAACAGAAGCGCGCAGCGATTTTTCCAAATAAGCAAAATCATCGGCAGTCGTAAAACCAATTTTTGAAATCCCGATTTCTCGAGCCAGCTGCTGAATTTCTTCCTTAATGTTCATAACTCTATCTTAAAGCATTTTTAAAAAGAGGGCAAGTCACAAAATGAAAATAAATGTAACTAAAAGTATGAAGAAAAAAATCAACACGGCTTCTTAAACTTGAGACAAGATTGCAACAAAATACCTGAGCAAAAATAAAGACTGGAAAGCTTAAGTTCGTTCCAGTCTTAGGTTGTAGACAAACTCTATAGTTAGAATGTCACAAGCACAAACATCTTAGGATAATATCAATTAACAATCTATAAATAACTAGACGAATGAAACGAGCCTGACCCAGATACTTTCCGCTGTAGCAAAAACGCCAGAAATGAGTGATTTCTGGCGTTCGGAGATTTTGAGACTTGGGCTCAAAATCTAAGTATGAAATTCCAAAGGAAGTTACTGCGACGGTTGCCGTTAGAAATCGATATTATTTCTAACGGCAATCTAATGCAAAACCTAGTCAAAAGCTATAGCGTTGGCGTTTGGTTTTGCCGTCCGCGCTACCTAAGGAAAGTATCATAACACAATAATTCTTTTGATAAAAGTTGACTTTTTCTTCAGTCTGAGACTGGAAAGCTTAAGTTCGTTCCAGTCTTATACTTTTAATTGTTCCAGCAGCTAGTTGCTTACCTGCTGGGATTTAATAATTATCAAAGTGTCGATAAAGGTATTCTAAATGTTTGATTTCATCGCAAATACGATGGCCGATATTGGTATCTTTGACTAAAATACGGCGACTGGACTCTTCAACCAGACGTCTGCTTGAGAGAATGTCGTACTTTCCTGTCAAAACATCTTGACTGCTTGTAAAGGGTTGGTGCGCTACCAGCACCATACCATAGCTATTAAAAACTAGGGTATAGCCTGCAAGACCTGTTTTCTTTTGGTAAGCCTTGGCAAAACCACCATCAATAACAAGCATTTTACCATTGGCCTTAACAGGAGTTTCCCCGTCTTTTTCTTTTACAGGCGTATGTCCATTAATAATATGCCCTTCTTCACTCAGACCAAATTCCTTCAAAATATCCCGGCAAACTGTTTCCTCATTTCGCAATCGGTAATAAGGATTTTTTATTTCTTCATGTGTTGCCTTGTCCTCAATAAAATAACGCTCAAAGGTTGTCATGGCTTTTTTTCCAAAAAGAGATGAGTTTTCCCCTACCCAAAGGTACCAGAACAAATCTGTCGCAAAGTCATTATGCTTATCGGGATGGTGGTAAGACCGGCGAATCTGATCTTCATAAAAATCCAGAAGCTTCTTGCCGGAATAGCTGCTATCTTTTACCTTCAGCGATCTAAAATCACCGTTTTCATGCAGGGGAATACAGCCGTGAAAAAGCAGATTGCCATTGTACTTCAGATACATAGAGCCTTTTTCAAAGAGAAAATCAATATGACGTTTCAGACACTCAGAAGTCTGAAAGGCATGCATCAATTGCTGCAGAAGTTCTTCTTCTTCCTCGCTCAGGCAGCTAGGATCTTCAGCTACAATACAGCTGCTGTTGAAGTTTGATAGAGTGTAGGTTTTCCCCTGCAAACAAATCGTCTTTTTCTTATAATCAATCATTTCCAGAAGCTGACGGTGTTCCAGATGAAAGTCCGGCTGACGGTGAATCAGGCTATTTTCCAGTTTAAACTGCAAAATGGCTGTTGCCTGTTGAACAAGGTTCAGCAAGTCGCTTTCTTCCTGAGACAGACAGCCTTCATCCAAAATAGGATCAAAAGCTGGCACAGGCTGGTAATACTTGCGGCTGTAATCAACAAGCTTTCTCAAATTGATTCCATAGCGATCTTCAATCAAGGTTAAATTATTATATCTGGCAGCAATACGAATGACATTAATCATACAGACATGGGAACCTGAAACAGCCCCCATCCAGGTAATGTCATGATTGCCCCACTGAATATCAACATTAGGCAGCTTCTCCAGCCGTTTTAAAATAATATCAGGGTATTTGCCACGGTCATAAATATCACCGACAACATGCAAGACATCCACCGCCAAGCGCTGAATAACATAAGACAGTGCTATAATCAGCTCCTCTAGCTGATTAAGTTCTGTAATCTTATCAATAATAGCATCAAAATAGCCTTCTTTATCAGGATTCCGCTCAATTTCTGCCAAGAGCTCTTCGATAATATAAGCAAAATTAGCCGGCAGACTTTTGCGAACCTTAGAGCGCGTGTACTTATTGCTAAGATATTTAAGAACCTGAATCTGAATAGGCACCAAAGAAATAAGTTTTTTCTGCAAAGCTTTTGCCGAAAGCTCCTGCTTATCAGAAGCTATTTTTTGTTCGGGGTAGTAAACAAACAGGCAGAATTCTTTACTGTCTATAGCCGATAGCTGGTAAAGATCAAAGCATTCCTGAATTTTAGATTTGATAGATCCCGAACAAGTTCGCAAAATATAATCAAAAGCAGGGTATTCCCCGTGTATGTCGCTGACAAAGTGCTCTGTTCCTTTAGGTAAATGGCAGATGGCTTCCAAATTGATAATTTCAGTCAGAATATCTGCTTTAGTGGGAAATTTTTCTTTAAGTAGTTGATAAAAGGCTTTCATGTATTCTCCTTTGGCTGCACAATTGAAAAGAAGTGAACAACAACAAACAGCAAAAGCAGCTGCTGCACTACAGATTATAATTTTTTTTGATAGCGCTGTCAATTGCTGACAAATCCATCATCTTTGCAAAATGGCAGTCCTTTTTTAAGACTGAAATGACCTGCCTATCAGCGGTAAAAGGCAGAAAATAAGCCTTTTTTGTCCTGCATATTTGCTTTTGACAAAATAAGGAGGCTAAGACAAAAGTCCTGCCTCCTTTGGGGTTATTCAAAATTAAGCCTTTGCTTATTTTATAGGAGTTGCCAATTCTTCAACCAGTTTTGCCAGCTCGATAATGTTTGATTTTCCTATTGTTTGCAGCCATTCAGCAGCCTTATCGCTGCCTGCTTCTTTATAGGCTTTTGCAGCGCCTGCCCAAGTTGCACGGCCGCAAAGGACACCATTGAAGGTTGAACCGCTTGCCTTAGCAAAATTAAGAGTATCATGAAACATTTGTGCACTGACGCCGGCACTTAAGAAAACAAAAGGAAGATTGCTTATTTTTGCCTGCTCCTTATAAAAAGCGGCTGCTTCTTCTTTTGTATAAACGTAATCATCTCCAAAGCCTTCCACAAAATTCATATCAACTGGCACTTCGACCTTTAAAACGGAGACATGATAGCGTGGATCAGCATAAAGCTTCATGGCTTCAATAACTTTGTGCGGTTTGATTTTAGCATATTCTCTTTTGTCAGAGATAGCAGCATCATAAGTGATAATTTCAAGGAAAAAGGGCAAATCTTCTGCAACACATTCAGACCCGACACGCTCGACAAAGGCCTGTTTACAATCGTTAATAGCCTTGTCTTCGTCAACATCTACATAAATTAAGAGCTTAACAGCATCTGCTCCTGCTTCCTTGAGACGCTTGACACTTTGATTGGCAATCAAATTCGGCAGCCGGCCAGCCACTGTAGAGTCATAACCTGTTTTTTCATAGGCCATCAGAAGACCGCAATTCTCATCCCTTTTAGCAGCAGCCGGCAGACCAAACTCCGGATCCAGCAAGATAGAACTGGCATGAGCTGTCAAATTTTCCGAAACCAGACTCTTGAAATTTTCTAAGGATTCTTGAGAGGCATCCTCACCAAGCATCCGGCGCAAGGCTCCGCGCTGATCGATGGCCAGAGCCGAAATGATGCCGCTTGGAGTTGTTAATTTTTTCAAACTGCTCATGCATTCTCCTCCCTTACTGTGACAAAAATTTTCCCGTCAATTTTACGCTCGCGATAATCTTCAAAGATTGTCGGAAAAGTTTCTAAAGTAACCTCTGCTGCAATCAAAGGGTCAATCTTGATCGCTCCTTTTTGAAAAAGGTTAACAGCCTCAGTCCACTCTTCTCCCGGCCACGGTGCTGAATAATTCATCCACGAACCATATGCCGTTAATTCTTTCCGATTAATTAATTCAAATGTTTGAAAATCAATGGTCAGATCTTTATGCGGCGTTCCGATATAAAGAATGCTCCCTTTTTTAGCGGCTAATTTGTTGACTATATAGTAACTTTGATTAGCTCCGGAGGTTTCAGCAACAAAGTCAAACTGATTATAGGCTGCTTCAAGCGCTGCCTTATCCCGTGTATTGACCGTGTCCTTAGCCCCCAGCTTTTTAGATAAAGCTAATTTATCATCGCTGATATCAAAGGCCGTCACATCATAACCATAGCTCACCAAGACCTGAAGGGCTAAAAGACCGATGCTGCCCATCCCAATAAGAGCAACCTTTTTAACGGCTAAGTCTTTCAGTCCAGCAATCTTAAATCCATGAAGATTAACCGTTAAAGGCTCAATAAAGGCCGCTGTCCGAAGGTCAATCGTTTCTGGAATATGAATAAGGTTTTCTTCTGGAATAATGACATACTCCTCTAGACCGCCATTTTCACGGGAGCCAATAAAACCATAACCTTCGCTCAAGGAATAATTTCCTTTTTTGCTTTGCTCATCATTAAAGTTAGGTTTTAAAGGAATAATGGCTACCTTATCTCCTACATGATACTGATCAGAATTGCTCGCTTCAACAGTACCTGAAAATTCATGGGTTAAAATAATGGGATAAAATTTTGCCTGATTTTCAAAAAAGCGAACATAATCTGACCCGCAGATACCCGCATAAGCAACTTTTACTAGAACATCTCCGGCCTTTTTTAAGACAGGCTTTTCAATGTCCTCTACTTCAATATTATTATTTTCTACCAAGACCACTGCCTTCATCATCAATCATCTTCTTTCAGTCAATTTTTTCTTAAATAATTACTGACTTTCTCGAGTCTTCTGTAATTTTTTAAAACGAGCCCAAGTCATATACAGCCCAATCGCATAAATAATAGCAATTACCACAAGTCCCAGTGCATTTGTCATGTGGAAAAGCTGTGTGAAAACATAAGTAATTGGCGATCCGCCTTGGTCAAGTGCAGCAACCTTACCGCTAGTATCAGATAAGGTACCTGTCATTTGTGCCAATTTAGTTGTCAGACCAACAGATTCATTAGCAATCCAAACTGTAATATACATAATAATGGAACCAGAAATTAAGGTTCTAAAAAGATTGCCTTTATGCACTGCCACTCCCATGGCAATAAAGAAACCGATAGTCGCCAAATCACCAAACGGCAAAACTTGATTTCCCGGCACAATAAGAGCGATGACAATACTGAGCGGAATAAAAATCAAACCTGCAGAGACAACGGTCGGGTCACCAAGCAAAATCGCTGGATCCAAACCGATAAGAAATTCACTGCCCTTGAATCGTTTCGAAAGTCTTTCCTTAACCACTTCTGAAATAGGCATCAGGCCTTCCATAATTGGCTTGATAACCTTTGGCATCAAGGAAATAACGGCAGCAACCTTAATGGCTAACTGAAGAATAGCTTTCACATCATAACCAGCTAAAATACCGATAATAATACCTAGGAAGAAGGCAACAATAACAGGCTGACCAAAGATTCCCAGACGTTTTTCAATTTTATCACTGTCAATAGTAATCTTATTTAATCCTGGAATTTTATCAATAATGGCATCCACCATAACGGCAAAGGGAGCCATATAGGCTGATGTTCCATGAGGCACTGCTATGCCCTCCAAACCAAAATAATCCTCAGTGTCATAGCGGAACCAATCACCAAACTTGTAAGCAATAACAGCATGAACAATAACACCGAGAATACCAATCCAATAATTGCCAGTTGCTGCATAAGCTATTGCTCCGGTAAAGGTCATATGCCACACATTCCAAATGTCAACATTAACGACACGGGTCATTTTTAAAAGCAACATGACAATATTGACCAAAATAGCGATAGGAATAGCGATTAAGGCAATTTTACTAGCCCAAGTAATCGGTGACATACCCGGCCAGCCAACATCAACAACCTTGAGATTTAGACCAAAATTTTCAGCCATTGCTTTGGCGGCAGGACCAATGCTGGCCTGCATGAAGTCTACGATAATACCAATGCCGACAAAACCTATCCCAATGGAAATGGCAGAATAAAAAGCTTTCCCGACCTTAATGCCAAAACAAACGGCAATGATAAAAATAACCAGCGGCAGCATTACAGATGCGCCTAAATCAATGATATACTGTAAAAATGCCATGAGTTTAACCTCTTTCTTTTTTAAAGCCTTTACTTTTTATCGTAAATATCCCAAAATATCTTCTTCCAGCTTTTCTTCATTGATGCCAGAAATAAAGCCCATAACCGTTAAAACCGGAATATCATCATAATTTTTTTTGACCCGCATGGTGGTGCAAATCAAATCCGTACCAGACAAATGTGATTCAATTTCACTGATGCGGCACTGCACCAAATCAAGATCAATGCCATTCTTGTCACAGAGTTCCTTAATTCTGTTTGCTGCCACTGTTGAAGTTGCGACCGCTCCGCCGCAGGCTACAATAACTTTTTTCATGCTTCTTCTCCTTTAATTAAGATACAAAGGGCGTTAAGAAATCCGTATAAAAATAGGAAACTGACGCTGTGTCGTTAAGACACAAGGAAGTTTATCTTTTTTACTAGGATTTTAGCCCGTGTTCAGTTATTAAGATACAAAGGGCGTTAAGAAATCCGTATAAAAATAGGAAACTGACGCCGTGTCATCAAGACACAAGGAAGTTTATCTTTTTTACTAGGATTTTAGCCCGTGTTCAGTTCGTAAGATACGGCAGAGGATTGTTATCTAAGTGCTTTGCACTTGATAACAAACGCCAATCACCATCGTGAATTGCCTACCTCTCCCGCTAACGTCGTTTGCTTAGTAAAATCGACTAACCAAACGACGTGTCGCTAAGCCGTTAAGCGACTCAAAGAAATTTAGGGAGTCTGACGAAGAATCCCTAAAGATTCTAGGAAGGCGAGTCTAATTTCACAGTGTCGTAGCCGTGTTCAGTTATTAAGATACGGCAGAGGATTGTTATCTAAGTGCTTTGCACTTGATAACAAACGCCAATCACCATAGTGAATTGGCTATCTCTCCCGCTAACGTCGTTTGGTTAGTAAGATCGACTAACCAAACGACGTGTCGCAAAGGGCGTCAGCGAGCAAAGGCAAAATAGGAGGTTCGACGAAGAGTCATAGGACTCTAGGAGGAGCTATCTTTTTGACACAGCTCGCAGCCCGTATTCAGTTAAGTTAAGATACTAAGAAGCGGTTCGCTTGGCGAAAATCTCTGACCGAAAAATAGGCGACAGACGCCGTGTCATTGGACACAAGGAAGTCGGTCTTTTTTCCGAAGAGATTAGTTTCGTATTCGATTATCATTGGTTTTTGACAAACTGCTGCAGGGTTTTAACAATGTTGGTTTTATCTGTTTCAGTTAAGAGATAGTTAAGCAGCTCTTCATTTTGAAATAATTTCATCAGTTTGGTCAAAAAGATGACCTGATTCTTGGGATTCTTGACAACAATATTAAAAATTAGCCGTGTTGCAACCTCCTCTTCTGGATCAACCATGTGCTGAAAGATTACCTCATTTTTTAAGCGTATAAAAACCACCCCTTCTTTCTCGGCATATTTTATTTCCGTATGTGGCATGGCAATATGAATTCCTGCATGGGTCATCAGACCCGTTGCAAACTCTTTTTCTCTTTTCAAAATAGAAGCAAGATACTCTTCTTTAACATAACCCAAACGCCTTAACTGATTAAAGCTGAATGTCAGCACTTCTGTGCTTGTCCTTAATTCTTCATCAAGAAAAACTAAATCTTCTGTAAACATACCTTATTACCTCCTTAACTCCAGCAGCCTTTCCTTGTCGTAAATGAGATTATGAATCTCTTGTGCTGTGTGACAGGAGTTCATTTTTTCTCTAAAATCTTTATCTTTCAAAAGGTTAAAAAGATTAAAGATTGCCCTGAGATGCTTGCGTCTGTCAGTGATAGACAGCATGCAGACATATTTGACAGGCATAGTAGCGATATCTCGAGGATTGTCATGCTCTTCATCGTCAAAATAAACAGTATTCTTAAGCCTTATTAGACTCATTGAAGTTCTCTTGTTATAATCTCCCAGCGGAGCATGAGGAAAGGCAAATCCTTGAGAAATGACCACATAAGGACCGTTTTCCTTGATATTGTTGATGACTACCTTTAAATAGTCTTCAGTAATGTCTCCTTTTGCTATTAATTTTTCACCAACCTTCCGAATAGAATCCTGCCAATCAGTCGCTTCAACATCTAACTTGATGCGTTCAGGAGTTAAAAACTCATAGAGCGCTGTCTCAGATTCTGCTTCAGCCTGACTGATATGAGTAAAAATCTTGGTTCTGATCCGTCTTTTCAGGTCCTGTTTGTTTTTAAAACCGCTGTCAATTTCTTCGGTAATTATTTGGTAAATGGCTGAAGCCGTTTCTTTATCAAGGGTCAGCTGACTAAGTTCTTTGTCCTGCACAATGCGATTAATATGATGGGCAATTACAAGATAGTCTTCATCAGAAATATAAGGAGAAATTTGAATATAGTCCTTGTTGGGAACTGGGGTTGTCGTTAGGATAAGATCATAGTCTCCTCGGATAGTATCATCAACAGAGTAAATGTCTAAACTAAATGAAAACTGACTTAAGAGTTTGCTTTCAATAAAGAAAACTTCTGTTGCCTTATGTTCAGTGAGAACAGCCGCCCTTAAATTGCTGCCGATTCGCTTCTTACGTTCTATGGCTGCATAAACATAAATAATAATATAATCAATTTCAGCTGCTGAAGCCTTGCGTCCAATATTTTTTTCAATGATGTAAAGGTTATTCAAAATAACCTGCTTGATTTTTGGATTGTTTTTAATAAGATCACTGATATCTAAAGAGGCACTGTCAACTATTTCCTTGCGCATCATGCGCAGCAGGTGTGCTGAAAAATTTTCATAAAAGATATAATCGTCTTTAAAATCAATCTGTAAATCCTTGGCTATTTTTTCAATAAAGGCCATGGCTATCACTTGAATCCTGAGCGTTTCCTTATTGATTTCGCCATCAAGTACCTGATGAGGCTCCCCTTCTAAAATCTGATTGAAAATAAAAGCAAGATCCTTCTTGTCCAAATAAGGATAGGCTTTTTCTAAGAAAGGCTTTTGAAAGATTTCAAGGAGATTGGTCGGGCAAGGAAAGTCTTCTGTCAAAGCAAAGCCTTTATAGCGGCGATAGCTGCAGATAATGGTGTAAGTTAAAAGACTGTTGAGCTTTTTTTCAGACAGATTTAATTTATCCCGGCTGGCCGTTACGATGTCTTGCAGAAGAGAAAGATTGATCTGGTGCTGATAGCCCTCTTCAAAAATGACAGATTCTAAGGCAGTAAAATTATCCTGACTAATAACGCTGTAAATAAAGGAACGGCTGTCTTCTTCTTTGGCTTCGATCTTGTAGCCCTTATTAGCTTTTGAAATAACTTCTAAGTGGTGTTTAGAGGCTAACTTTCGCATAGACTTTACATCATTGACTATTGTTGAACGACTGGCAAGCAGTTTTTCAGACAGCTGACTCAGCGTTACATAACCATGACTGCTAATTAAAATCAGTAAGCAAATTAAACTTCGTTCATTGCTGCTGAATTTATACTCATAAACATTAAATTTTTTCATGTTTTCGCATATCAGTTTTTTGCTGACACAAAGTTCCATTCTTATCTGCTTGTTCTTAACGGCGATGCTACCGAAGGACAAGTTTTGCAGATAATCATTTAGACTTGCCATATCATTTCTGATTGTCCGTTCTGAAACACCGTGAATATCGGATAATTCTTTCAGCGAACTTTGATTCTTTTCAATGAGAAAATGTAAGATTTCTTTGCTTCTCTGATTCATGCTGTAAGCGCCTCCTTTCTTTATATTTCTATTGTAAAACGCTTTCTATAAAAACAAAATAGTAAAGTCTTTCATAACTTTGGAAATTTTTTGTATCAAACAATTTCTTACCAAAATTCCCTAAATCCTGTTGTTTTTTGTCAAAATACTTGCTCCATTATCAAAAAAACAACCAGTCACAAGCCTTAGCCTGCTTCTTTGCCAAAAATCGTGGTACAATACTTTTATGACAAAACTTGCTATTATGAGTGACCTCCATATTGATCTCAATCATTTTGGAGATTTTGAAATCCAAACTATTAAACAATTGCTGCAGACACAAAAAATTGATCATCTTCATCTGGCAGGAGATATTTCCAACCATTTTTACAGCCAGACACTACCCTTTGTGAAAGAGCTCGAAAAAGATGTCAAAGTGACCTACAATTTAGGAAATCATGACATGTTGGATTTGGAGGAGAAACAGATTCAAACCCTTGATTTTCAGACACACGAGATAGGCGAGGCTTCTTTGCTGGCCCTACATGCTTGGTATGACTATTCTTTTTCCAGCCAGGATCCTGCTAAAATTGAACGCCTGAAAAAAACCTTCTGGTTTGACCGACGCCTGCAGCGGCTGCAAGATGACCCTGTAATCGTCCAAGAGTCTCTGGAAAAACTCCATCAGACTTTGACCACCTTAGAAAATCAAAAATTGATTGTTGCCATGCATTTTGTACCCCACCAACGTTTTCTTATGACCCATCCGCGGTTTGCGCCCTTCAATGCTTTTTTGGGCAGCCAGAAATTCCATGATCTTTTTGTCCAGCACCAGATTAAAGATGTTGCTTTCGGCCATGCTCACAGGAGTTTCGGTGATGTCTCTCTCGATGGGGTCACTTATCATTCAAGACCGCTTGGCTACATCCGAGAATGGAACTTAACCATTGATTTTGTCAATCAGCATCCTGAATACAACCCCACAGGCAGCTGGAATCTCAGCAGACGCTACAACGCTATTAAGCATTTAAAAGAGTTCCAAGACTATAAAAATAGGCATTTATCAAAAGAATTCCTTAACTCCATGACTATTTTTGAGCTTTAAAACTATAAAAATCGCTAGAAAGCTTCCAAATTTGGCTGCTCTTTCTAGCGATTTTAGTTTTTATATGCAATTTTTTGTGATTATTCTGTATGTCTAGTCCTGCATAAAAAAATTAAAGATAGGACTAACAAGAGCTCCTTCTTCAATCTTAATTATTTGTTTTTTAAAGATTCTCTGACTTTATAGGCCTTCTCAGGCTTATCCGTAATAATCCCCTTAACATGAGCTAAATAAGCTCTTTTCATGTCACTGCTTTTATTGACGGTCCAGAGCCTAAATGGCTTGTCTTTAACCTTTTTGAGTTTGCGATTCAGAAAAAAAGAATGGTGGCAATGCACAGTCTCAATAAAAGGCAAATGCCTCCCCAGCCAATAATAAAAGGACTGAAATTTCATCAAGTAAGCTCGTTCAGCCTGAGGGTCATGCTTTTTCATCAAAAACAGACTGAAAAAATTAAAACTAGAATACATGTGAGAAAAGGAGCGGTTTTTAGCCTGAATCACTTGAGCAATTTGCTTTTCAATCTTGGGATAGGGGTATTTATTTGTCTTTAGTTCGATATTTAGAATACCTGTAAACTGCTGTTCTTCCAAGAAATCTAAGACTTCTTCTAAGGTCGGGACTTTCTCGCGAAAATAGTCTGGGTGAAACCAAGAACCAGCATCGAGGTCTTTAATCTGCTGCAAAGTTAACTGCCTTACAAGTCCCCGACCATTCGTGGTGCGATCAACAGACTCGTCATGGATGACAATCAACTGCTTATCTTTGGTTCGGTGAACATCAAGTTCAATACCATCACTGCCTACTCGGACAGCCTCCGCAAAAGCAGCCAGAGTATTTTCCGGACGGTTGGACTTGCTTCCCCTATGGGCAAAAATTTGAGTCATTACTTTCTTTCTAAATTACATAAAAGTATCCCTATTTTACCATAAATTTTTGCCGAGAACATTTATTCAGCCTAAAAGTACAGTCTGATTAGAAGCCTTTAAACTGCGGTCATATAAAAAGGAAAGCTTCGCAGCTTTCCTCAGATTTTTAAATAGCTTTTTGATCCTGTCCTGTGATACGTTGAACAGCTTTTACCACTTCAACAATAACAAGCATGAGCAGACTTCCTATAATAACAGCCAGCCACTGAGTAACACTTAAATGTGCTACATGGAAGAACTTATTAAAGCCTGGAACAACGATTGTAACCATCAAAATGATGAAAGCTAAAGGAATGGACCAGTTGAAGAGCTTATTGCGGAACAGTCCGACCTTAAAGACAGATTGGTAAACGGACTTAACATTATAAGCGTGAACCAGCTGGATCAATCCCAAAGTGGCAAAGGCCATGGTCAAGGCATCTTCATGGACATCTCGCATGGCTGAGTGTTCCGGATAAAGCAGAGCCCATCCATAAACGCCAAGCACCAGAAGTGTCTGCAAGAGACCTTGATAAATAATTGCTCCCATAACACCGCCAGAGAAGAAGCTTGATTTACGTCCGCGCGGCTTATGTCTCATAACACCGGGCTCAGCAGGTTCAACCCCAAGCGCAATCGCTGGCAGGGTATCTGTTACCAGATTGATCCAAAGCAGATGAACCGGCTCAAGCACATCCCAGCCAAACAGGGTAGCAAAGAAGATAGTGAAGACCTCAGCCATATTAGCTGAAAGCAGATACTGGATAGATTTTTGAATATTGGAGAAGACCTTACGTCCTTCTTCCACAGCAACAATGATGGTTGCAAAGTTATCATCGGCAAGAACCATATCAGAAGCACCCTTAGACACTTCAGTACCAGTGATTCCCATACCGATACCAATATCGGCTGTTTTCAGAGACGGCGCATCATTAACCCCGTCACCAGTCATGGCAACAATCTTGCCTTCATTTTGCCAAGCCTTAACAATACGAACCTTGTGTTCTGGAGACACACGCGCATAAACAGAATATTGTTTGAAGACTTTTTGGAACTCTTCATCAGAAAGCTCATTGAGTTCAGCACCTGTGAACACATGATCAATACCATCATCCTCAATGATGCCCAGACGCTTAGCAATAGCTTCCGCTGTATCTTGGTGGTCTCCTGTAATCATAATCGGACGGATACCAGCTTCCTTAGCAACACGCACAGCATCAGCAGCTTCCGGACGTTCTGGGTCAATCATTCCTACCAGACCAGCAAAAATCAGATTGTTTTCAACGATTTCTGTTTCTAAAGTCGGAATCTGATCCTCATACTTGTAGGCCATCATAAGAACACGGAGAGCTTGCTTGGCCAACGATTTATTGGTTGCAAGAATGGTCTTTTTGTCCTCTTCAGTAATCGGACGGACATTTCCGTTTTCTTCAATCTGTGTGATGCGTTTAAGAAGCTGATCAGGTGCTCCTTTGACCGCAACAAGATACTTGCTTTGATCCAGCTTATGGATGGTTGACATCAGTTTGCGGTCAGAATCAAAGGGCAGCTCAGCCACACGCGGCTCTCTTTGAAGAACATCGCGAATATCAAAATTATGATCCAAACCGTATTGGACAAGAGCTGTTTCTGTCGGATCTCCCAATAAATTTCCATTGGCATCAAGCTTACTGTCATTAGCGAAATTCATGACCCGAAGAGCCATATTATTAGCATCAATATCGTCATTGGCATCTACCAGCTGGCCGCTGTAGTAAACTTTTTCAACCGTCATCTGGTTCATGGTTAGAGTACCAGTCTTATCGGAAGCAATGATTTCAGTTGACCCGAGGGTTTCAACAGCTGGAAGCTTACGCACAATAGACTTGCGTTTAGCCAAGGTTTGGGTTCCCAAAGAAAGCACTACGGTAACAATGGCTGGAAGTCCCTCAGGAATAGCAGCCACGGCCAAGGCAACCGCAGTCATCAAGCCTTTCAAAGGCGGTTCCTTGCGGACAAAGACACCGACAATAAAGGTAACAATAGCAATGGCTACAACCAAATACGTTAATACTTTAGACAGCTGATTAAGATTTTGCTTAAGCGGTGTGTCTGTTTCATCTGCATTTGCCAGCATACCTGCAATGTGACCAACTTCGGTATACATTCCAGTATTGGTAACCACACCCATACCACGGCCATAAGTAACATTGGAATTTTGATAGGCCATGTTTAAACGGTCACCAATTCCAGCGTCCTCAGCAATTTCAGCCGTCAAATCTTTATCGACAGGAACTGATTCACCTGTTAAGGCTGCCTCTTCAATTTTCAGCGAAGCTGCTTCTAAAAGCCGCATATCTGCCGGCACAACATCGCCAGCTTCCAGCAAGACGACATCACCCGGTACCAATTCCTTAGAATCAACCTCAGCTACATGTCCATCGCGGCGAACACGCGCCAAGGGACTGGACATGGATTTGAGAGCTTCGATAGCTGCTTCTGCCTGCCCTTCTTGGTAAACACCAAAGGCTGCATTGAGGACAACAACCACAAGGATAATGATAGCATCTGTCAGGCCTTCCATCCCTTCAGTAATCACTGAAAGCACGGCAGCAACCAGCAAAATGATAATCATTAAGTCTTTGAACTGGTCCATGAACTTAGCGAATATCGAACGTTTTTCGTCCTCATCCAGTTCATTGTGTCCGTAATCAGCTAAACGCTGCTTAGCCTCAGCAGTCGTCAGACCCTTTTTAGAAGTCTCCAAACCGGATAAGACAGTCTCTTCGTCTTGGACGTAGAAAGCTTCTTTTCTTTGTTTCTTCGACAAAATTATTCTCCTTCTCGGTCTTTAAAAGAAAAAGACCTGTTTATTTGATAAACAAGTCTCGCTATTTAATATGTTGCCGGAAAACAGTTTCGTATTGACGACAACATCACGGCAAAACCGCTAGCTACTCCCTTGATAGTTTTCATTATACCATAAATAAAAGCCTTTTCAATAATGAAAAATGATAAAAGCGCTTCATTTATTTTTTCACGATTTTATCAATGTTCAGTCAACAAGGAAATTTTAAGCCTTTTTTACCCCTTCTCCAGATGTTGGGTTATAAACAGCATCTGCTTCTCGTTTTTCACCGAAAACATCTGCAAGCGAAAAGCGTACATATTTGACACAAAGCCTGTTCTTATAAGCATAAACAAGATGCAGCAGCCCGTCTTTGGTCTGGTAAAGCGTCGGATATTCATACTGGGCATTGTTGGTCTTGTTTTCTTCCCCAATAAACCCTTCGGCTGCTTCAAAGACACGACCGATAGGCCAGGTTTTACCAAGGTCTTCTGACACAGAGACAGCTACTGGATTGCGAAGACCTGGCCAGGCAACCTTACCAAATTCCGGATGGCGGGTGGCATTAACATTGTAAGCCAGAGCAATCTCACCTGACTGCAGCTTAATAGCGCTAATGCTGGCATTATTGTTAGGTAGAACAGTCCTTTGTGGTACGCTCCATGTATCACCAAAATCGTAAGATTCACTGATATAAATATTATCTGCAAAACGGCTGCGCATGAAGGCCACTAAATGCCCTGCCTCAACCTCAATCAGATTAGCATGCACCCGGCCATTGCTTTCAGGCATACGGACACGCTTCCATGTTTGGCCAGCATCATCAGACACTCGAAATTCTGTAGGGTCATTGGTCAAGCCTTCAGCCGAATCTTCACACAGCCAGGTTGCAAAAATCCAACGGCCATTACTCAAAATCTGAATGGCTTGACGCGAGAAGGTTCCTTCTTCTGGGAAAAGAACCTCTGGCTCTTCCCATGTCTGACCTTCATTGCTTGATTTTTGAACCATAATCACAGAGGTAAACTGCATGTTATCTTTACCTTCCTGGCGGCTGAGCTGAGACGTGTAGATTAGCCAAATTTGACCATCTGGAGCACGGAAAAAGGCAGGGTTTTGCTCGCTTCGGTCTTTACCCTTGGAAACAATTTTAGGAACAGACCAAACCTGCTTTTTTGGATTGAGTTTAGAAACAGCAATGGAAATGTCGCCGCTGCCTTCAAACGAACCTGCAAACCAGGCACATAAGAGTCCACCGTCTTGGGTTTCAATCAGAGCTGGCGCATGGGCCGTTGCCTTACCTCCAGTTGGAATCAAGGCAAAATCAACACCTAAAAAATCATCCCGATAAACAATTCCATTAGGATCTGAAATTCTTACTTTCGGTAGTTCTGTAACCATAGTTCACCTCTTTATTCTACTTCTAATTTAATAACAGCTTTTGTAAAGCTCACTGGTTCATTTACATGAAAGGGCTTTATAATCAATCTGATGAATTTTCTGCTAAGCGAATGGCATAATCAATGGCATTTTCCAGACTCAGCTCACTAGCCGTCCAGTTTCCAGCCTGATCAAAGGCTGTTCCGTGATCCACAGAAGCGCGGATAATCGGCAATCCCAGTGTGATATTGACACCTTGAACAGCCTGCCAAGCTCCTTTTTCCTGATCATAGACAAAACCAAGCAATTTCAAAGGAATGTGTCCTTGATCATGATACATAGCCACGACAATATCATACATGCCGCCATTAGCCTTAGAGAAAAGCGTATCTGCTGGAAGACTGCCTTCCACATTGATACCCTCAGCCTTAGCCATCTCAACAGCCGGATTGATTTGTTCGATTTCTTCGCGGCCAAAGAGTCCGTTTTCACCACAATGAGGATTGAGACCTGCAACAGCAACTCTTGGATTTTTAATGCCGAGATTCTTACAAGCCTTATCAGCAATGCGAATAACGTCCAAAACACGTTCCTTAGTCGCACGGTCACATGCTTCACGCAGTGAAACATGGGTCGAAATATGGACAACACGAAGATTGCCGTCAGCCAGCATCATCGTGTATTTATCTGTTCCAGTCAGATCCGCATAAATCTCAGTATGACCAGCATAGTGGTGACCAGCAGCATTCATGGCTTCTTTGTTGAGCGGGTTGGTAACGGTCGCATCAATTTCCTTAGCCAAGGCCAGCTCAATAACCTTTTTAACATATTGGAAAGCAGCATCGCCGCCAGTTGTTGACACTTGACCAATCTCAAAGTCAGCCATATCAACAACAGCTAAATCAATTAAATCAATCGTGCCATATTCATATTTACCGTCTTTAGGATTTTGGATAAGATTAACTGCTAAGTTCAGTTCAGGATGTTCCTTTAAATAATAAGTTAAAACAGAAGCATCACCAACCAAAAGCGGCTGACAGCGTTCATAAAGTTCAGGTTTATTAAAGGCCTTTATTGAAATCTCAGGGCCAATTCCGGCAGGATCTCCCATGGTAATACCAATAATTTTTTTAGACATCTTTCCCTCCTTATTGTCTTCTTTTTATTTACAAAACTTGCTGATAAATGGCACGCGCATCGTCTGCTGTCACTGGACGCATATTATTCACCAACAGCCGCTGAACTTCCATACCAGAAGCAACTAATTCTTCCAAATCACTCTTTGGAACACCAAACTCTGTTAAGCTCTTTGGAATTTGGAGAACTTCAACAATTCGATCCATTTCCTGAATGATGTACTGAGATTTTTCATCAACTGACAGCGATTTATCGCCATCATGAACCACACGGTCATAAGCTTCTGCCAAGTATTCCTTAATAGCTGGCTCATTAAATTTCATAACCGGCATGAGAAGAATGGCATTAGAGACACCATGCGCAATATGATATTTACCGCCCAATGGATAAGACAGGGCATGAATGGCCGTTGTACCAGAGGCCGTAATAGCAACGCCAGCGTAGAAAGCTGCAATCAGCATCTTTTTCTTAGCCTCCATAGCATCTGGATTTAGAGTTGCTTCCACGATGTTATTAAAAATCAAGTCAAAGGCCTCTAGGGCAAATGAATTGGAAAAAGGATTGCGTTTTTTCGATGTGAAACATTCAATGGCATGGCACATAGCATCTACACTAGGAGCCGCTGCAATGCGTGCTGGCAGATTTTTAATAAAGCGAGCATCCAAAACAACAAAATCTGGAATCATTTCGGCATTAACAATGCCAATCTTAAGGTTTTTCTCAGGAACAGATACGATCGCATTAGGAGTTGCTTCAGAACCAGTCCCTGCTGTTGTTGGAATTAACAAACTAGCCACTTGTTTTTTAGCTAACAGCGGATTGTCCAGTAAATCCTTAACACCGTAGTCATCTGTTGAAAGAATGGAGGCTAGTTTAGCCGAGTCCATGGCTGAACCACCGCCAATTGCAATGATAAAATCAGCCTTTTCAGCCTTAAACTGATCGACTACCTTCTGCACTTGTTCATAAGTCGGTTCTGCAGGAATGTCTGATACGATTGTATAAGGGAAGCCCAAATCCATCAAAACTTCCTCAAGCAGTTTAACCAAACCGGCCTTGATAATCCCCTTATCGGTGAAAATCACAACTTTTTTTGTGGCAGCTGGAATAACAGTCTTTATCTCCTCCAAGGCATGCTCTCCAGCCAATACATTTTTAGGCATTTTTAAACTGTAATCAGTTAACATGGTTTTCCTCCTTTTGTACCATTTTGTTAATATCTTCAAATAATTCTCGATGTCCAAAACCACCGGATTTTGTGATGACCTGAATCACCTTGTCTTTCCAAACCAATTCGGCTAAAACGACGCCCGCACTAAGTTCACATAGCGGCTTTATCTGATCAATCTGCAATACCTGCATTGACTGATAAAGCGTATCGCCGCCTGTAAAAAGAAAAGTCCGCACCAACTCTTTCTCTAAAAGCTGCTCTGTGAGTTCGCCTAGGGACCGGCCGATTTTAAAACGAATAGCATTTTTATCTAAGCCCTGTGCTTGAGCATAGGCCACAATGTCACGGCTGGTTTTCTCATCCAGCGTTTCAATAATAGCTAAATCACTTTGTGAGATATTTTCTAAATAAGTCTCTAATTGATTTTGGCCGCTATCACTCTGCCAATAATTTTCTTCCAACAATTCCTGAGAACTTAAGGAAATACGTAAGTGGTGTTTCTCTTGAGCGTATTCAATCTGCTGTCTAGTAATCGGATTAACTGAGCCACAGATAACAAGGAGCGGTTTAGTAAGCTGCGGTCTTACAACTTCCTTTTTAGGAAAAAGCTGCTTGACCAAATACTTGGCAAAGCCTGCACAGCCAATAGTGACTGACAGCTGGTCTTGCTGATAGAGGTTAGCTGCAACTTCTTCTATGTCTCTTTCGGTTTCACTATCAAATAAAAGCAATTGCTGCTTAGCTTTCAAGAAGGATTGGCCGCTTACCAGTGAAGTTTCAATAGCAGCCTCCTGATTGAGACGCTTGGCAATGTCGCTTTCCGTTACAGGCTCATAAGGGTCTTTAGCAAAGACACTATCTGAAACTGGCACCCCATCAATATACAGTTTTCCTCCCCGAACTACCCGCTTAATAGCTGGGTAGGCAGGGACCATTGCTGCCTTTTTCTCGGGAAATTGGTCTAAAAGCGCTTTTATCTCACTACTGATATTTCCTCTAAGGGCCGAATCCACCTTTTTATAGAAATAAGGGATGCCGTAATTTTTAGCATCAGATAAAATTTTGCTGACTAGCTGGTAGGCATCTTCAAAGGACAGATAACGACTTTCTGTATTGATGACCAATACTTCTATTTCGTCTTCCAAACTAGCATAGTCTACTGATTGATTGGTTGTTACTAGTGTATTGATACCTTGACTTGAAAATTGAACTCCTGTATCAAGGGCACCCGTAAAATCATCAGCCAAAACTAACAGCTGTAACACTGCAACACCTCCTTTGATTAGTTATAGTCCTAGTTTATACTTTGTAAGAAAAAAATACTAGGTTTCAAAAAAAATAATTGTCTTTTTTTGAACCAACATAAAGAATATTGAATTTTTTTCAGAATATTTATATAATAGTTTACAAATGAAACAGGAGGCTGCTATGAGACCTATTCGTTTACTCGGTATTGCTCCCTATGAGGAATTAAACCATTCTATGAATCTGGTTGCTCAGCAATTTGATTCATTATCCATTGATGTGTTTAATGCGAATCTGCAAGAGGGAAGGGACTTAGCTGTGCAATTGGCTCATAATGATTATGATGCTATTATCTCTCGCGGAGGTACAGCCCATCTTATTCAAGACGCTGTTGATATACCTGTAATTGATGTTTCAATTTCTATTTATGATATCTTGAGCAGTATCAAATTAGCTTACAATTACAGCCAAAACATAGCAATTGTTGGCTATGAAAGCATTACTAAAAATGCTCATCTTATTTGTGATGTTCTGCAATATAACATCAAGATTATCACCATTGATCAGCCTGAGCAGACTGCTGATACCCTGATAAAACTCAAGGAAGAAGGCTGTGAGTTAGTTCTTTGTGATGCCATTACTAACCATACAGCTCTTAGACTGTCATTAAATACTATTTTAATTACTTCTGGATTAGAAAGTATCAAAACGGCTTATCAGCAGGCTATAACCTTTACTAAATATATTCAAAAAATAGAAACTCAGCGAAATTTGCTTCAAGAGGTACTCTCAAAGCAGGCACTGGCAACATTAGTCTTAAACCAAGACTTCACACCTGTCTCCTCCAATCTCTCAGCAAAACTTACCCATACTTTAATCCGTTTCCTAAAAAAGCAAAAGCATCTGGATAACCAGCAGCTCTACCATACGCACAAAGGGCAAACCTATCAGGTTAGATGCAATATTTTAACCCTCAATGACCAGACTTATTACCATTGTGAATTAAAAATGGTAACCCCTCCTTTAATTCATCAGCAATTCGGTGTCACATTCAGCAGTCGTTCAGAAATTGAAGATAAGATATCTCAGAACTTGCTTTTTGCTTCTTTTATTCAAGAGAAAAATCTCGTTCTCATGTCTCAGCTTCTAAAACATTATAACGCCATGATGATTTTTGGAGAAGAAGGAACGACAAAAACAAGCCTTGCCTATTCCTGTTTCTTGAAATTTCAATACCATACAGCAAATCTGATCAGTATAAATTGTAAATTATTTGGTGAACGCCTGTGGAAATATCTTAGCCACACCAGTAACTCCCCCTTGCTTTACTCTGGCAACACCCTTCTCTTTCAGAATTGTGAACAGCTGTCTCTGGAGGATCTGCGCAAACTTTTAGAACTTATAAAAAGCAGCAGTTTATTGCAAAGACAAAACATTATATTCACCTATACAACCAAAAAGGCTGATCCTGATAAACTAATTTTTAAGGAAATTATGCAGGAACTGAACTGTGCCAGTCTCTACTCCTCTTCATTATCTGAACGCCGTACAGAATTAGCAAGTATTATTACCCTTCAGCTTAACAAAGCCAATATCGAATGCCACACGCAGGTTATCGGTTTTGAACCTCAAGCCATGCATACTCTTCAAGAATTCCAATGGACTGGTAATTTTTATCAGTTGGAAAGAGTCATTAAAAAGCTGGTACTATCTGCCAATTCTTACTATATTTTAGAAAATGCAGTAATAGAGGTTCTATCCGAGGAACGCAGACATCAGAACCACCTGCAGCTAAATCCCTCAAATCATTCCAAGAAATATGCACCAGCAATTATTGAGGAAAAGAGCCTCTTCGATTACAGTCAAGATATTGTACGCACTGTCCTTGAGTATAATAAAGGAAATCAAACAAAGACCGCAAAACAATTAGGTATCAGCCGAACGACGCTTTGGCGCTATCTCAAAATAAAGTGAGAGTGGGACAAAAATCGGTAAATCGTAATAACATTACGATTCAGAGTATAGACAAACACATTTTTCAATGCAAACATGCTTTGAAGCTCTTCAAATATCAATTCAATGGCTTTGGTTTGCGAGCGAAGCGAGCCTTAATCCGAGACTTTCCGCCGTGATAAAAGTGGCAGAAACCCCATTGTTTCTGCCACTCGGAAGATTTGAGACCTTAGGCTCAAATCTTAGGCATAAAATTCCAAAGGAAGTTGCTGCCGTCCGTATCACCTAAGGAAAGTCTCATAAAAGACTTTGTCTTCAAGTTGAATCGTAATAACATTACGATTTCGATTTTGTCGTCCCACCCCCAACCACTGCGTCAAACTGCTATATCTTAAATAATTAAAGGAGGTTGGACTTTGTCCAACCTCACAGGTTGTAGACAAACTCTATAGTTAGCATTTCACAAGCACACACAGCTTAGGATAATATCAATTCACAATCTATAAGAAAATAGGCGAATTAAATGAGTCTGACCCAGATACTTTCCGCTGTAGCAAAAACGCCAGAAATCACTTATTTCTGGCGTTCGGAGATTTTGAGACTTGGGCTCAAAATCTAGGTATGAAATTCCAAAGGAAGTTGCTACCGTCCGCGCTACCTAAGGAAAGTATCATAACACAATAGTTCTTTTGATAAAAATTGACTTTTTCTTCAGTCTGGGAGGTTGGACTTTGTCCAACTTCCCTTTTTAGAGTTCATTTTAACATCATTGTTGTCTTTTCCCTCTCTTTTTGTCATTCATCTTATTTCCTTAAAATATGAATAGCAAATCCACCAAATTCGCCATCAAGGTAAATATTTTTTAGTTTCCCATCTTCAGTCAACTGAATCGTGTCATCTAAAAAACTAAATCCTTTTTCCTTTAATTCTTCAACAGCAGATTCTACATCTGCAGTAATCATGGCAACGTGACCGTTTTTACCTAGATATGGACGCTTGAGGCATTCAAAATAACTGCCTGCAAATTCTGACTTCATTCCGTGTCTAGGTTCTAAGTTAAACATTAGACTTAATAATTTGGCTAGTTCTAATGCTTCTTCTTCAGATTCCGTATTAATCCCAATGTGGGCTAATTCAAATGTATTTTTCATGATGAAACCTCGTCAATATTAAACTGGGAATAGGAGCAAAGCTCCTGCTGTAAGTGCAAATAAACGAATAAAGTATTGAGGGATGGTAAATTTCCAAAATTCAATCATCGTGTAATTCCCTGTTCCCATAATCAGAGCTGGCATACCATCTACAGGTAAGAAATGACCGCACCAGCCAGAAATAACGATAGCTGTTGCCGCAGCAGTCGGATCAAAACCAAGTTTTAAACAAGTTGCAATAGCTAATGGAGCAAATACATAGACAGTACCAATCGTGGAACCAGTCAAAGTAGCTAATAAACTAGTTAAAATACAGAAAGCAAATATCAATAAGAAAGGATTGATATTAGAGCCGAGCATACCTGCTACAGATTTACCGACCATTTCTGTAAGACCAGTGCCTCCCAAAGCATCTGCCACACCAATAACACCAGCTGACATGATAATTATCGGTGCGCTGATAGCATCTCTGATTTCTTTAAAATCTAAGACACCTACTAAGAAAATTGGGATAACCGCAATACCTGTCAAAGCATAGCCAGCATCACCTATATAACTTTGTGAAACCATTCCAACTACAGCAAGTGCAAAAGACAAATAAGTTACGAGTTCTTGTTTTTTTGTCAGATGAGTTTCCTCTAGTTGATCTGCTTCTTTATCCGAAGAGCCTTTAGATATTGGATGTTCTGGTAAAAATTTATAGGCTAAAATTGACCATGCAAGGAAACCTAAAGAAAGAATGAGGTTTACAATTGAAAATTTTACCAGGTTAACCTTAGTGGCCGCTCCAGCAGCGTCCAGAACGGCAACAGTAATCCCATATTGTAAGGCCGTATTAAATGGCACCAAGGGGTGATTGGCAGCAAAACCTGCAGGCATCAAGACCTTGGACGGAGCAAGCGCTTTATTTTCAGGCAAAGCAGACAAAAGCCCAATTACTAAAACATAATAAGCTGTAGAGCCTGTCCCAAACAAGCTTGTTCCCAGCATGACAATGACAATCAATAGGATATAAGCTTTATAACCGCCCTTTTTAGCCATATTAAACATGGCTGCTTTAAATTTAGTAATAAAACTTGTCTTTTGTAAGGCAGCAATAATGGCCATAAAAGCAGCCAGCATCATAATTGTTGAATTGGCAAAACCTGCAAAAGCACCTTTAATATCAGTTACCCCTGTCACAACCAACAAAAGCAAGGCAATAAGCGGCGGAGCACCAAACGGCAATCTGTCTCTCATAATTAAAATAATCATAAAGACAGTAATTGCTAATGCCATAATCATTTGACTTGTCATAATTTCCTCCTTTACTTGCTTTTAGATTAACGCATTCCTTTTTCTTTATTAGCTGCTAAAACAGCGTTTAAAGCATCTATTCCTTCTTTTGGTAAATAATTGAATGGCCGGCGGCAGTCACCAACAGGATAGCCTAATAATTTTACAGCTGTTTTGACAACAGTATTTGGATTGCCATATTGGAAAACAGCTCTGAAATCGGCAATAGAGTCTTGAGCTTGCTGAGCTTCTTCAAGTTTTCCTTCTTGGAAAAGATCGTAAATTGATGAAAGAACATGCGGATAGACATTTGAACAGCCTGCAATTCCTCCCGTTCCGCCTTCTTTTAAAGCTGGCAAAATTAAAGCATCATTTCCAGACAGTACAAAGAATTTCTTATCTAGATTTTTCGTCCTGTGGATGTATTCTTTGAGATTGTCCCAATCACCGCTAGAATCCTTTGCGCCGATGATATTATCAACATCGCGAGCTAATTTTTCAACAGTTTCAGGCAGAAGTTTATTCCCTGTCCGCGCTGGAATATTATATAAAACAATCGGTAAGTCCACTTCTTTGGCAACCGCTGCATAGTGATCATAAAGTTCTTTTTGGGAAGCAAGGGCAAAACTTGGGGTGATAATAGATAAAACATCTGCTCCCAATTCCTGTGCAGCCTTACTTAATTGGATAGTCTCTTTAGTAGAAATACATCCTGTACCAGCATAAACAGGAACTCTTCCCTTAACTTGTTCAATGGTAGTTTTCAAAACGTCAATTTTTTCGTCATAGCTTAAAATGTAACCTTCTCCATTTGTTCCAAATGGAAAAATTCCATGCACGCCACCTTCAATCAGACGTTCAATTTGATTTCGCAGTTCATCCAAATTTACCGACTCATCATCCCGCATCGGAGTCAAAATGGGAGTAATGATTCCTTTTAGCTCAATAGTATTCATGTGTGATCCTCCTTTACCCAAAAAGGGAATTTCTTGTTTTTGACAACCATAATTATACTATTTTGATAAATGTTTAGAAGGTTTTTGCAGGGAAATACGAAACAAAATGAAACATAAAAAAATAAAGTTCAGGCATTTATCCTATTCTTTATTTTTAGTTTCTTTTTGAAACGTTTTATATCCTTCATGTTCTAAAACCTTATTACACAAATAGTATGGCTGCAAATTTTTCTCTGTAATAGGAAAGCAGACTTAAAACTAGAACAAAAGATTTTATATAAAATGGCATCAAAAAAACGAATGAGTTCTGCAAATAAGACTACTGCAAAATTCATTCGTTCTTTTCTATTTCCAATTCAGGCTTAATTGATACTCGGCAAAAATTGCCTGTGACTCTGGATCTGTATTTTTCAAAACATAATCAATCTGGACAGACTGCTCTTCCACTTTAAACAGGCTGGTCTCTGTTACAAAATGCTGAATTCCTACAGGTGTAGGAAGACTAGCCAAGGCTTTTTTGTCCTTATGAAAACGCATAGTAGATTTAGGACTGGAAAAGCGCGTCACAAGAATCTCCTCATCACTGCACTTAATGATAACTTTTTCATCTTCCTCATTTATAAAAATCAGATAAGAAAAGCCGTTTTTTTCAGTTATCTCAACAGGATAGGCCTGCTCAATAACTTCTGCTTGACCATCTACATTAATTTTATTTCGTAAATAAAGCTGCATACTGTCTCCTGTAATATAAGTCTTGTTTCACCTGTCTTTGTACCAATTTATCTTTTGATAATGGAAGAACGCAGCAGAGTTCCGCCGGTAAAAAGAGCGATGAAAACAACCAAAATTTTAAGATTATTAATGTCTAAACTGCTGAGGAAAAAGGCCGCGGTCAAAACGCCAAGAATACCTCCGATGATAATCCCCATCGTTCCCGGCCAATGCACACGGTCAGATTTGATAAATTCCATGGAACTAGCCGTTAAAATCATAGAAGCATCTAGCATCATAACTGGCAGAGCGATGGAAGGATTGATTCCCATCAAGGAAAAGAAAATCAGCTCCGGTGCATAATTACCAAGCCCCATAGTCATCAGCATACCGATGATAAAATCAAAAATAACACCAATCAAAAGCCAAATGCCTTTCAAACCGCGGACATCAGACGAAATACCAGCACCCGGATTGGTCAGCATCCGGTAAACCATTACCAAGGCTGCAATTATCAGCAGAACTCCCAGGACACGCTGCACCTGCCGGGTGTTCCAATTCTTAGTAATACGGCTGCCGACAAAAGCTCCGCTAAAGGAAGCTGCGGCCATGCAGAGCAAGGTGGTAATATCCACCTGAACAATGGTTACAAAACAAAGAGCTTCAACCAAGACAGGAATAACATGCGCGGTTGACATGGTAGCCGGGATTTTGCGGTCATCTTCGACTAATTTGGTCGCCTTAAACAGGGTCGTTGTCGTAGCGAAAGTCCCAATTCCCAGAGTATCAAGCAGGTCAGTTAAATAGCCAATCCAAAAGCCTGTTAAAAATTTTTCTTTTAAATTAATCCTATGTTTTTTAGCATGCCATAAAATAGTTCCCATAATCCCAACAATCAGAGCCAGTAAAAGCAGCTGGATGGCATGGAGTATTAAATTATTTGTCATTCATTCATTATAATGCAAATTGAGAAATCCGTAAATACAAAAAGATTTTTTTCTTCTGCTGCCATTTAGAAAACAGGCATCTCCAACAAATTTTGTTATAATGGAACTATGATTGAAAAAGTATT
This sequence comes from Streptococcus orisasini, assembly GCF_001431045.1. Classification (GTDB taxonomy): domain Bacteria; phylum Bacillota; class Bacilli; order Lactobacillales; family Streptococcaceae; genus Streptococcus; species Streptococcus orisasini. The sequence goes on along the minus strand of NZ_BCLE01000020.1, from coordinate 41,601 downwards.
TCGAGATCCTGTTCATAATTACATTCCTGTAGAAAGTGAGGTCATTTACGACCTCATCAACAGCAAAGAATTTCAACGGCTACGCCGCATCAAACAGCTGGGATCATCCAGCTTTACCTTCCATGGTGCTGAACACAGCCGCTTTTCGCATTGTCTTGGGGTTTACTACCTGGCTAGACGTGTTACCAATATTTTTGACAAAAGGTATCCTGACATCTGGAATAAGGATGAATCGCTGCTGGCAATGGCTGCGGCCCTTCTTCATGATATTGGCCATGGAGCTTATTCGCATACCTTTGAAAGACTTTTTAACACAGATCACGAAGCCATCACCCAGCAGATTATTTTAAGTCCAGAAACCGAAATCAATCAAATTTTGCGGCGGGTGTCCTTTGATTTTCCTGATAAGGTAGCCAGTGTCATCAACCACACCTATCCCAATAAACAGGTTGAGCAGCTGATTTCCAGCCAGATTGATGTTGATCGCATGGATTACCTCCTACGGGACTCCTACTTTACCGGTGCTAGTTATGGAGCCTTTGACTTGACTCGCATTCTGCGGGTTATCCGTCCGATTGAAAACGGCATTGCCTTTTCACGAGATGGCATGCATGCTGTTGAAGACTACATCATCAGCCGCTATCAAATGTACATGCAGGTCTATTTCCACCCGGCCAGTCGGGCTATGGAAGTACTGCTGCAAAATCTCCTCAAGCGAGCCAAATATCTCTATCCGAGAGAAAAAGAATTCTTTACCATTACATCGCCACACCTTATTCCTTTTTTTGAAAATGCAGTCACTCTGGAAGACTATCTCAGCCTGGATGATGGTGTGATGAATACCTATTTTCAAACATGGATGAATAGCAGTGATAAGATTCTTTCTGATTTGTCCAGCCGCTTTGTTAACCGGAAGGTCTTTAAGTCTATAACTTTTGACGAAGATAAAATCAATGATTTGGAGACACTCAGAAAAATTGTTAAATCACTGGGATTTGACCCCGATTATTATACCGCTGTTCATCTTAATTTTGATTTACCTTATGATGTCTACAAGCCGGATGTCAAAAATCCAAGAACTCAAATTGAAATGCTGCAGGAAGACGGCTCTATCGCCGAGCTATCTACCCTCTCACCTCTTGTTCATACCTTGTCTGGCACAATCCATGGCGACAGGCGCTTTTATTTCCCAAAAGAGATGCTGATCAAAGACGACCTGTTTGTCGAAGCTAAAGAAACCTTTGCCAGCTATATCAAAAACAAACACTTGACTATCCCTGACAGATAACCTCTCTAATCAATCAAGTTTAATAGTTCTGTACAGTTATGCTTTAAAGCATAAATTTATCTTATCAGCATGACAAACAGCTTGATTTTTAGTAAGATAGTCTGTAGAAATTTGTATTTAGAAATTAGGAAAAATAATGTCTATTAAATTAGTTGCTGTTGATATTGACGGTACATTGCTTAATAACAAACGCGAAATAACACCAGAAGTTTTTTCAGCTATCCAAGATGCCAAAAAAGCAGGCGTGAAGGTTGTTATTGCAACCGGTAGGCCCATTGCAGGAGTCACAGATCTTTTAAATGAACTAAATCTCAGAAACAAGGGAGACTATGTGATTACCTTCAACGGTGGTTTGGTGCAAGACACTGCTACTGGTGAAGACATGGTCAAGGAAACGCTGACTTATGAAGACTACCTTGACATTGAACTGCTCAGCCGTAAGTTAGGTGTGCATATGCATGCCATTACTAAAGAAGGCATTTATACAGCTAATCGAAATATCGGCAAGTACACCGTTCATGAAGCCACTCTTGTCAATATGCCAGTTTATTATCGTACTCCTGAAGAGATGGCAGACAAAGAAATTGTTAAAATCATGATGATTGATGAGCCTGAAGTTTTAGCCGCAGCCATTGCCAAGATTCCGGCCAGCTTTTACCAGCATTATACCATCGTTAAATCACGTCCTTTTTACTTAGAAATTATGAATAAGAAAGTCAGCAAGGGAACTGCTGTCAATCAATTAGCACAAAAACTGGGACTCAGCAAAGATGAGACCATGGCAATCGGTGATGAAGAAAATGACCGCCCTATGCTTGAAGCTGTTGGCAACCCTGTTGTTATGGAAAACGGTATTCCCGAACTCAAAAAAATAGCTAAATATATCACCAAATCAAACGAAGAAAGCGGCGTTGCCTACGCCCTTAGAGAGTGGGTTTTAAACTAATGTACACTTATAAAATCGGTATTTCAGCTAAAGAACATGATCGTTTTGTTGAAGAAAGCCAACAGGCCAATCTCCTGCAAAGCTCTAGTTGGGCACATGTAAAAGACAACTGGAAAAGTGAGCGCATTGGCTTTTACAAGGACGAAGAGCTGTTGGCTGTGGCTGCTGTCCTGATTAAACCTCTACCTTTGGGGATGTCCATGCTCTACATTCCTCGCGGTCCGATTATGGATTATCAGGATAGTGCACTACTGACTTTTGTATTGAACTCTCTTAAAAAATATGCTAAGACCAAACATGCACTCTTCATCAAATTTGATCCTTTCATTTTACTCAACCATCATCAAGTTGATGAGGAGGCAATTACCAATCCCAAAGCTCAGGAAATCATTAGTAACTTGCAAAAACTGGGCTGTGAATGGTTAGGACAGACAGCTGACATGGGTGAAACCATTCAGCCACGTTTTCAGGCTAATATTTATGCTAAAGATTTTTCTGAAGCCAACCTATCCAAAAAAATCCGCCAATCTATCCGCACAGCTAAAAATAAGGGCGTTCGCGTTCAATTCGGTGATTACGACCTTTTAGAAGATTTTGCCTTTCTTATGAAAAAGACCGAGGATCGCAAAAGCATTTATCTCAGAGGAATTGATTACTACAAAAAACTTCTGGATACCTATCCCGAGCAGTCTTATATTACTTTGGCAACACTCAATTTAAAAGAGCGCCTAAAAGAACTAGAAGCCCAAAAGGAAAAGGCTGAACAGACCTTGGCTAATTATGGTGATAAGGTTAAGCCTGGCAAAATTGATAATACGAAAAAAGAAATTGAGCGTCTATCAGATGAAATGACTTTCTTAAAAGAGCATTTAGACGCGGGCAAGGAAGTCGTTCCGCTGTCTGGTACCCTGTCCCTTGAATTCGGAGGGACTTCAGAAAACGTTTATGCTGGTATGGATGAGAGTTTTCGCCGTTACCAGGCAGCCATCTACACATGGTTTGCAACAGCTGACCACGCCTTTGAAAGAGGCAATAAGTGGCAGAATATGGGCGGTATTGAAAACGACCTCTCCGGCGGACTCTACAATTTCAAGTCTAAATTTAAACCTGAAATTGAAGAATTTATCGGCGAATTTAACCTTCCTGTCAGTCCGATCTATAAACTAGCCAACATTGCTTATACACTACGCAAAAAACGAAGGAGCAAGCACTGATGTCTTTACAAAGCATCTCAAAAAATGATTTTGCAGACCATATTCAGCAAGCCCATCAAAAATCTTTCATGCAAACTTTAGAAATGGCAGAGCTTCTTTCAAAAAGAGGTTTTGATATTGATTATATCGCATGGAAAGAGCAAGAAGAAATTGAAATTTCAGCTATTTTATACAGCATGCCGATGACCGGCGGCCGTCATTTTGAAATTAACTGCGGTCCTGTCATTACTAAGCCTGATCACCTGAGTGATTTTTATCGAGAACTTAAAAACTATGTTAAAGAAAAGGGAGCTTTGGAACTCCTTGTCAAACCGTATGATACCTATCAGCATTTTGACAGCAATGGACAGCCTTTAGGAGCCGAAAAAAAAGAGCTTATCACACAGTTAACAGAGCTTGGATATCATTTTGATGGCCTTCAAACCGGCTATCCCGGCGGTGAACCTGACTGGCATTACGTCAAAGATTTATCAGACACAAGTGAGCAGACCCTCCTCAAATCCTTTAGCAAAAAGGGCCGTCCTTTGGTTAAAAAGGCTAAGACCTTTGGTACCAAACTTCGAAAATTAAAACGTGACGAACTGCATCTATTTAAGGAAATTACCTCTGCTACTTCTAACCGCCGTGAATATACAGACAAAGATTTAAGCTACTATCAAGACTTCTACGATAGCTTTGGAGACCAAGCTGAGTTCATGGTAGCCAGCCTTAATTTTCAAGATTATTTTGATCACCTGCAAACAGATCAAAGTAAATTGGGAGCAAAAATTGCTAAGCTTCAGGCTAACCTTGAAAAAAATCCTCATTCTGAGAAAAAACAAAATCAGTTGCGTGAGCTGTCCAGTCAATTTGATACCTTCACAATCCGCAAGCAAGAAGCTCAGGAACTCCTTGAAAAGTATGGCAGTCAGGATGTTATCTTAGCTGGCAGCCTTTTTGTCTATACACCTCAAGAAGCTGTCTATCTCTTTTCAGGATCTTATCCGGAATTTAATAAATTCTACGCTCCTGCTCTCCTGCAGGAACATGTCATGTTGGAAGCTATTAAACGCGGTATAACATTCTATAATCTCTTAGGTATTATGGGAATTTTTGACGGTTCTGACGGCGTCTTGCGCTTCAAGCAAAACTTTAACGGTGCCATTGTCCGCAAAATGGGAACCTTCCGCTACTATCCAAAACCGTTGAAATACAAGTTTTTAAATACCCTTAAAAAAATTCTAAGACGCTAGCCTGTTTGCGCTAAGCAACCTGGCGCCCTGATTAAGGGCGCCAGGTTGTAGACAAACTCTATAGTTAGCATTTCACAAGCACACATATCTTAGGATATCAATTCACAATCTATAAGAAAAATAGGCGAATTGAACGAGCCTGGCCTAGATACTTTCCGCTGTAGCAAAAACGCCAGAAATCACTTATTTCTGGCGTTCGGAGATTTTGAGACCTGAGCTCAAAATCTAAGTATGAAATTCCAAAGGAAGTTGCTACCGTCCGTGCTACCTAAGGAAAGTATCATAACACAATAATTCTTTTGATAAAAATTGACTTTTTCTTTAGTTTTCAGCGCCCTTAATCAGGGCGCTTGCGCTTTCTTTTTCCTGCAAAAAAACACTGCTGATACAATCAACAGTGTTTTTAATATGAAAGGAACTTCCTGCCGTTTTAAAAACTAGCATGCAGAAAGAAAATTATCCTCTTTGATTAGCTGCTTAGCTTATTTGACAAAATCAAGAAGGGCAAGGAAGCTATCAGCTTGCAGTGAAGCACCGCCAACAAGAGCACCGTCAACGTTTTCTTTTGCCATGTATTCTGCAACATTTTCAGGTTTTACAGAACCGCCATATTGGATACGAACAGCCTCAGCTACTTCTTTGCCGTAAAGTTTTTCGACAGTTGCGCGAACAACACCGCAGATTTCATCAGCAATGTTAGCATCAGCTGATTTACCGGTACCGATAGCCCAGATTGGCTCATAAGCAATAACCAAGTTAGATACTTGTTCAGCACTCAAGCCTTTAAGGTCAGCAGTGATTTGTCCTTCAATCCACTCAGCAGTTTTTCCTGCTTCATAAGTTTCAAGAGACTCACCACAGCAAAGAATTGGTGTCATATTGTGTTTGAAAATAGCATGAGCTTTTTTATTGATTTCTTCGTCTGTTTCATGGAAGTAATCACGGCGTTCTGAGTGACCGATGATAACATAGTCAACACCTAAAGCTTCAAGAGCAGCTGGACTTGTTTCACCAGTGAAAGCACCGAAATCTTCCCAGTAGCAGTTTTGAGCAGCTACTTGCAATTCAGTATCTTTAACACCCTTTTTCATGCCTTCAAGGAACAAAGCAGGTGATCCGACAACAGTGTCAACAAGCTCATTTGAAGGAATGCTGTTTTTTACGGCATCAATGAATTCGCGAGCTTCAGCCGCTGTTTTGTTCATTTTCCAGTTTCCAGCAATAATTGGTTTACGTGACATTTCACATACCTCTTCTATTTTTATTTACATTGTTTATTTTACCACAAATTCAAGGTGATTGAAAGATTAAGAAATTATTTTATGAAAGTCTTCACAATAAAATTGTTAAAATACAGCTGCCTTGGCAAGAGCAGCAAAAAAGAGCCTCTTACGAGACTCTTTTACAAGATAAGTTGTCTGACTTAAATTGTTATCTGGGAAAACTTAATTGTTTTGATTAAGCTTCGATTTCTGAAACGATACCTGAACCAACAGTACGTCCACCTTCACGGATAGAGAAAGTAGTACCTTGTTCAACAGCGATTGGGTGGATCAATTCAACGTCGATAGTAACGTTATCACCAGGCATAACCATTTCAGTACCTGCTGGCAATTCGATTGAACCAGTTACGTCAGTTGTACGGAAGTAGAACTGTGGACGGTAGTTGTTGAAGAATGGAGTGTGACGTCCACCTTCTTCTTTAGTAAGAACGTAAACTTCACCTTTGAATTTAGTATGCGGATGAATTGAACCTGGTTTAGCAAGAACTTGACCACGTTCGATTTCATCACGTTGGATACCACGAAGAAGCACACCAACGTTGTCACCAGCAAGACCTTCATCAAGCTGTTTACGGAACATTTCAACACCAGTAACAACAGCTTTTTGAATTTCGTCACGAATACCAACGATTTCAACTTCGTCGTTAACTTTAACAGTACCACGGTCGATACGTCCTGATGCAACAGTACCACGTCCAGTGATTGAGAACACGTCTTCGACTGGAAGAAGCAATGGTTTGTCAGTATCACGTTCTGGATCTGGAATGTATTCATCAACAGTATCCATAAGCTTCATGATAACATCTTCTTGTTCAGTATCACCTTCAAGAGCTTTAAGAGCTGAACCTTGGATAACTGGAATGTCATCACCTGGGAAATCGTATTCTGAAAGAAGGTCACGAATTTCCATTTCAACCAATTCAAGCAATTCTTCATCATCAACCAAGTCAACTTTGTTCATGAAGACGATAAGGTATTTAACACCAACTTGACGTGAAAGCAAGATGTGTTCACGAGTTTGTGGCATTGGTCCGTCAGTTGAAGCTACTACAAGGATAGCTCCGTCCATTTGAGCGGCACCAGTGATCATGTTTTTAACGTAGTCCGCGTGTCCTGGAGCGTCGATGTGAGCATAGTGACGTTTTTCAGTTTCGTACTCAACGTGTGCAGTGTTGATTGTGATACCGCGTTCGCGTTCTTCTGGAGCAGCATCGATTGATGAGTAATCTTTAGGTTGATTTACTGCGCTAGGAAGACGGCGTGCAAGAACTGTTGTGATTGCAGCTGTCAAAGTAGTTTTACCATGGTCAACGTGTCCGATTGTACCGATGTTAACGTGTGGTTTACTACGATCGTATTTTTCTTTTGCCATTTAGGAAAAGCCTCCAATAAAATATATTTTATAGATAGACGGTAGGCAATACAGTCTAACTTTACCTTATTATTTTAACAAATTACACTAAAAATGCAAGCATTTTATATGTATGTCGCTATCTTTTTTTCTAAGAAACCGTAAAATCGCTATTAATAAAATTAACTCAGACTGAAGAAAAAGTCAATTTTTATCAAAAGAACTATTGTGTTATGATACTTTCCTTAGGTAGCGCGGACGGTAGCAACTTCCTTTGGAATTTCATACCTAGATTTTGAGCCCAAGTCTCAAAATCTCCGAACGCCAGAAATCACTCATTTCTGGCGTTTTTGCTACAGCGGAAAGTATCTGGGTCAGGCTCGTTCAATTCGCCTATTTTTCTTATAGATTGTGAATTGATACTATCCTAAGATGTGTGTGCTTGTGAAATACTAACTATAGAGTTTGTCTATAACCTGAACTAAATCTTCTTTTAATGTTTTAATCGTTTGCTTTGCGGATATAAAGCGCTAAAAAAGCAGACCGCCTCTATTTAATTATGAAAAGATAATAAAAGGACTGAATCCCGATAAAACAAGATTCAATCCTTGATATATATTATTGCTTGATTTTTTCACTCGCTGTAGAGCTCTTCATAAATTTCTTCCTGAGAGGCTACAAAGACATCATTGTCATCGCGCTGCGCTTCTGCTACTTCGCGATAAATTTCCTCTCGTTTCTCATTGGCATCAATATTTAAAACAAAACCAATGGCTACCGAAAGAACCAAGAGACTGTTCCCGCCCTGCGATAGGAAAGGGAAAGTAACTCCAGTCGAAGGAATGAGTCCTGATATTCCGCCGATATTGACAAATACCTGCATGAGGATCATGCCGCCAACGCCCAGAGCAATCATTGAATTAAAAGGATTTTTAGCCTTAATGCCAACCAGAAGAATTCTTAAAATCAAAAAGAAAATCAAGGCCAGAATCAAACTGGCACCAATCAAGCCCAATTCTTCAATAACAATAGAAAAAACAAAGTCTGTCTGAGCTTCCGGAAGATAACCCCGCTTTTCAATTGAATTGCCTAGACCGCGTCCCAGCCAGCCGCCATTACTCATAGCATAGTATGAATTAGCCAACTGGTGCCCTGAATCTGTGACATCCTTAAATGGATTGAAAAAGGCACTGAAACGCTTAGCAACATAGCCAAAAACGGGAACTTTGCTCATAGTTTTGACACCGACCATATTGATGATTCCTAAGAAAACAGCCGATAAGGCAACTATTCCTGTCAGCAGAGCAGAAAACCAGCGATAGCCAACGCCACTGACCGAATACATAACAATTCCTGTCAAAACGATAATTGTCGCATTGCCCAAGTCAGGCTGCGCTGCCACTAAAAAGATTAAAACCAGCGAATAAAAACGCCAATCCTTTAAATCACTCAGCTGCCTCGGCCACCACTTGCGCTTGGTTAAGGCCTGATAATCATAAATTTCGACAACCTGCTGCCGTCTGGCAAAGGTAAAGGCCAAAAACCAAACCATGATGATTTTTAAATATTCCGCTGGCTGAAAGCTAATCGGTCCAAGGACAATCCATCCGTGCGCCCCGTTAACCTCCTGAGTCCAAAAGCGGGCAATGATTAGCAGTACAATTTCTATCATCATTGCAATGGTCAAAACGCCGCTGTTTTTCAAGAAATTTAATTTCAGCCGATAAATAAAAAGAATGGCAAACAAGCTGATAATCCAAAAAACACCTTGGTTTATAACTGAGCGAAAAGGATTTAAGCCATTCTGAATTAAATTGGCACTGGTAGTTGAATAAACAATAATTAACCCTAGGACTGATAAAATCAGATAGGGTAATAATATTGAATAATTCAGCAGGTGCCGCTTATCAATTTTCATAAGTTGTCCTCAATTATCCTTACAATTCTAACATTAGCATTATACCATCTTTTAAGTTTAAAACAAAGAAAAGAGAGTGGAGACACACACCAAAATATTGGAGAACTGTAAACTCACACTCTTTTCTTTAAAACTGCTCTTTTGACAATTCTAGCGTGTTATGGTCTTAGACCGTATAAAAGCAGCAAAAACTGCGTCTTTACCCTGATAGCCCTACTATCCTTGATATCTTCAGCTCATTAGCATCAAATATTTGCACTAATAGGCCTTTATTTTAACCAGAATTGCGCAGACCTGTAGCAACACCGTTAATCGTGATATGAATCAGATTCTCCAAATTTTCACCCAACTCACCACGGCGCTGACGTTTAATCAATTCAATCTGAATATAATTTAAAACATTGAAATAAGGAAGACGGTAGTCAAGGCTGGCTTGCAGATAATTATTATCTTCTAAAAGACGCTCATGATTTTCAATAGCCAAAATGATGTTCTTTGTCAGTTGCCACTCGTCCAAAATGATATTAAAGACCTCTTTGGTTTTCTCATCCTGACACAGTTTAGCATATTCAAAAGCGATATTCATATTTGATTTTGATAAAACCATATCAACATTAGACAAAAGAGAATGGAAGAAAGGCCAAGATTGATACATTTCTTGAAGTTTGGCCAGATTCTTTTCATCTTTATCAATGAAATGCTTAAAAGCTGAGCCTACACCGTACCAGCCAGGAAGCATGATTCGGTTTTGCGACCATGAAAATACCCAAGGAATGGCACGCAGACCGCTGATTTCAGTAATAGTTTTACGGGCTGCTGGACGCGAACCAATATTCAAGCTGGAAATTTCCCGAATCGGACTAGCAGCAAAGAAATAATCATAGAAATGCTTATTGCCAAAAACAAGGTCACGATAAACAGCATTACTGTCTGCTACGACCTCATCCATAATCAGACGGTAACCAACCAAATTTTCGGCGTCAACGATTCTTCTGGTTACCATACGGTCTAAGGTAGCTGAAACCAGCATTTCCAGATTATAATAGGCGACATCCTTATTACCATATTTATTGCCGATGACTTCACCTTGTTCTGTCAAACGAATGCGGTCTTTAATAGAGCCGAAAGGCTGAGAAGTGATAGCTTCATAAGACGGACCGCCTCCGCGGCCGACTGTTCCTCCACGGCCATGGAAGAAGGTAATTTTCACACCCTTGTCCAGACCGATTTCTGTCAATTCATTCTGTGCCTTATACAGCGTCCAGCCAGAAGACAGGTAACCACCATCTTTGTTAGAATCAGAATAGCCAAGCATGATTTCTTGATAACCTTTATTAGCAGCAATCCATTTCTTAACAATGTCATAATCAAGGTATTGCTTCATAATTTCTCTAGAATTATCCAAGTCCTCAATCGTTTCAAAGAGAGGAACAATCTGCACACGTGCTTTTTCTGTATCAACAAGACCGACTTCTTTAAGCATAACTGCTAATTCAAACATATCAGAAATGCTTTCTGTATGTGAAATGATGTGCTGTTTAATAACATCTTCCCCAAGGGCATCTTTTAGCTGTCTGGCTGTTTTAAAGATAGCCAATTCTTTCTGAAGGAGTTCAGATTTTTCAACATGGGTAGCTGAAAGAATTCGAGGATCTTCTAATAACTGATGCAGCAGGACCTGACACTTTTCTTCTTCAGACAGGCTGCTGTAATTTGGCACGATATTAGCTGAAGCCAAGAGTTCTGTCACACAGGCCTCGTGAACACTGGAATCCTGGCGCATATCTATAGAAGCTAAAAAGAAACCAAAAACATCAACTGCCTGAAGCACTTCGGTCAAATCACCAGTAATCAAAGCAGAGTCATTATTTTCTAAAAGGGAATCTTTAATGAGTTCTAAATCATTTCGAAATTCCTGAGCTGTTTGATAAGGAAGAATGCCTTGTTCTTCGGCGGATTCTGGATCAGCTGGAGCTTTCGCAAAGTCTCCTCTTTTCAGATAAGCCAAGGTTTCCTGTAATCTTGACTGAATATAATGGAAAGCTTTACGGTAAGGTTCTTTTTCGCGGTAAATTGACACATCCGTCGAGCGAGCTGCCATCTCTTTTACCGCTTCACTGATTGTGGATAGGCTGGTAGACAGAGAAAAGGTTCGGTATAAATCTGAGAGCTTGCCGATATAATAGTTCAAAATAACTTCACTCTGAACAAGGGCAGATATTTTCAAAGTTTCAGCTGTTACATAAGGATTGCCATCACGGTCACCGCCAATCCACATTCCCATAGTGATTGGCTTAGCATTTTCTACATCAATGCCCTTTTGCTGAGCCAAGTGCTTGTACTGGGTGCTGAGTTTGGTAACAGCCTTAATCAGAGAGGAATTGTAATACTCCATGACATTAGTAATTTCATTTGTCACTTTGAGCTTTTTCTCACGAATGATATCCGTCTGCATAATAAGCTCAACATAACGGCGCATATCATCGTTCCACTTTTCTTTATTAATAGATCCAGTCTTGATATCACGGTACTTGCGCAAAAGTTCATGAATACGACTAGTCAGATCCAACATGGTTTTACGCTGCACCTGAGTTGGATGGGCTGTTAAAACCGGCACAACATTGACCTTCTCTAAAATTTCCTGGGCATTGTCCTGTCCAGCAACCAAATCAATCGTTGCTGATATCTTACCAAGATAATCAATGGCATTATTGTTTTGATAGTTGATCTCATAAGCCAAGTTAACATCCTCAGAGATGTTAATCAAAAGCGGCAAAATGGCAAAATAGCGTGAAACAACTACCATCTCATCATTATTCAGCTGCTTAATTTCTTGCTCCAAGTCTTGATGTTTTTCTTCAACAGACAGTTTTTTTAAGAGATTGATCTTGTTAAAACTATCCTGCCCAATCATTTTCTTAGTAACATCATCCAACAATTCAGTAAGAACGCCAATCTCTTCAGCGATGGCCTCTTTATCATTTCTACTCTCTAATTTACTGACGGTCACGAAAAGCAATTCCCTTCTTTATTGATATTTTCTATCATATCACTTTTAGGAAAAAAGTAAATAAAATCTTCAGTATTAGTGCGCTTTCATAAGGAAAAAGAGCAAGACAAGGATCCGTTTTCCTTAGAAAAGGTCAGGTTGTAGACAAACTCTATAGTTAGCATTTCACAAGCACACACATCTTAGGATAGTATCAATTCACAATCTATAAGAAAAAAGGCGAATTGAACGAGCCTGGCCCAGATACTTTCCGCTGTAGCAAAAACGCCAGAAATGAGTGATTTCTGGCGTAATGAATCGATTTTTAATCTTTAAAGCCGCAGACTTGCAGCCTTGTTTTTAAAATAGGTGACAAACAGACGGATTACTTAGTTTCAGACTATAGACAAACTCCCAAAATCAACAAAAATTATCTTGTGGAATTTTCGAAAAACACAGTTAGTGATTATTGTTTTGTAAGCTAAGCTAGCATAACCCTGATATTTCCGCCGTGATGAAAGTGCTAGAAATGCCTATGTTACAATATTTCTAGCACTCGGAAATTTTGAGACTCCCGGCTCAAAATTTAGGCATTGGAATCCCGCAGGGAGTCGCTGCTGTCCGCCATCACCTAAGGAAATATCAAAAAAGACTTTTTCTTCAAACTAGGATTACTTAGTTTTTGTCCTTATAAACTTTTTGATAAAACTCAATTTTGTCCCCGTCTTTGACTTTCATCTTATCAGCAGCTTTGGGAGCCAGCTTATCATTAACATCAAACATCCAGTATCTCCCAGCTTTTTCATCCTGTTTTAAACCATCAATGGCAGTGATGAAGCCATTTTTTTCTTTAACCTTGTAGTTAGCTTTCAGCACATCCATAACAGTAGCCCCTTTTTTAAAGGAAACTTTTTCATCGGTTTTATCTGAGCCAGTCTTGACAATTAATCTTACATGCCTTTCTTCAGCTAGTTTTGTCTTCTTATCAGTCTTGCTGCAGGCTGCCAAGAGAAAAACAGTGGCTGTTATCAGTAAAAGTTTACATAATTTTTTCATTAGATACTAATCTCCTAAAAATTGATAAAATAATGGGATAAAAGAATACTGTCGAAACAGCATGCATCATATTAAAGCTCATGCCTGCCAGTACATATGCTAGCAGCGGAGCAGAAAACAACAAGGCTGAATAAGTGTCAATAACAAGACCGTAGACAATGCCCATTAGACCTGCAAAAAGTGCCTGAATAAGAACTTCGTTTATTTTACCAAATCGTAAAGACCTTGTCATGGGGTAAAAAAGAAATTTCCACAAAAAAAGAACACTGCCAAAACTAATAATCTGACCTAAAACCCAAGGCCCAAACCCCAGTAAAAAACTAGTAACCAGCATCGTTGCAAACATGATCAGAAAACTTTCCCAAAAGCCGTAAAAAACGGCACATACTAAAAAAATGGCAGTTATGGGCTGAATATTAGGTAAAGCAGCAAAAACCATTCGCAAAACAATCGCTAATGCTGACAAAATAGCAACACGGCTAATTTTTTTAAGCGGCATAGTATCCTCAGACTTGATCAATATTATTTTACAAGTTCTAATTTAGCTTATTGTCCTTCTTCTTGTCAAGATATTCTTTGGTATGATACAAAACTGCTCTTGCTGCTTAGCTAAAGCCGACTAGGCGGCAGATGCTGATTAAAACACTGAACAAAAATTGATGTTTCTCATTCTATCACTTGCTTATCTAGTTATGTAAAATAGTCCGAAATAGACATATTTTGCTTTTTTCTAAACTTTACGTTAAAATAAGGGAGATGAGAAGAAGAATTAAACCTGTCTTTGTTCTGGTTTTCTTCAGCTTGTTCGGTTTATTGTTAGTTTTAGGCAATATTCGTTCCGAAAATGCACGGCAGAAAGAATTAGCTGCCGCCCGCAAATCAATTCCAGAAATTGAACAAACTGCAAAAAAAGCCAAAACAAATTCAGATGAAGACACCTTTACTCTTAATCCGATTATTGATATTTCCGGCTGGCAGCTACCCAGCGAAATCGATTATGATACCTTATCTAATAACATCTCAGGTGCTATTATCCGCGTTCAGGGAGGCTCAGGTATCGCTAAAAAAAACAATGCTGCCCACAGCTCCGGAGTTGACAAATCGTTTAAGACACATATTGAAGAATTTCAGAAACGGGGCATTCCAGTAGCAGTCTATGCTTATGTTCGCGGCTCTAACATCAAAGAAATGAAGTCTGAAGCAAAGACCTTTTATAAAAATGCTTTGCCCTATAATCCGACATTCTATTGGCTTGATGTTGAGGAAAAGACCATGTCCGATATGAATAAAGGAGTCAAGGCTTTTCGTGATGAATTAAAACGCCTTGGAGCTGAAAATATCGGCATCTACATTGGTACTTACTTTATGGAAGAGCACAGTATTTCTACCAAGGGCTTTGATGCTATTTGGATTCCTACTTACGGCACAGATTCAGGTTATTTTGAAGCAGTTCCTAAAACTAAATTAAATTACGATTTGCACCAATACACTTCTCAGGGACAAATTCAAGGTTTTAAAAATAAACTGGATCTCAATCAAATCGCTGTCAATAAAGATACCAAAGGAACCTATGAAAAATTATTCGGTCCAGTAGCTGAATAAGCTTGACAGCCTTCCTGTTCCATCATATAATGTACTTAATAAAATATCACAAGGAGTGCTTCTAGCTGAGATTGCCTTTGGCAAAATCCTATGGACCTGATCTAGTTAACACTAGCGTGGGGATGTGACTAATTTGATAATTAACACATGCAGACTCCTTGAATGAAAGGAGTCTTTTTATGACTAAAAATTCTGTCATTCTTGTTGAAGCTGCATTGGCTGCTGCTTTAGCCATGGTCCTATCACTCCTGCCCGATTTTGCCAGTTGGTTTACACCATCTTTCGGAGCGATTCCACTCATCATTTTTTCCTTGAGAAGAGGGACAAAATACGGCATTTTATCTGGGCTTCTTTGGGGCTTATTGCATTTTCTTCTGGCAAAAGTTTACTATTTGGCTCTTTCACAAGTTATCCTTGAGTACATTCTTGCCTTTCTCTGCATGGGGCTGGCTGGTCTCGTTCAAAATCCTTTTCAGCAGTCTCTTAAAAAAGGTGATAAATCTAAAGCTCTGTTCTATGCTATTATTGGAGCTTTTGCTGCTACCTTCACCAGATATGTTTGTCATTATGTCGCAGGATTTATCTTTTGGGGAAATTATGCACCAAAAGGCATGTCTCCTTTTTGGTATTCCTTTACAGTCAATGGCAGTGCAGGACTCTTTACCTTTTTAGCGGTTATCCTTGTCCTTCTTGTTTTAGTACCAAGTCAACCGCAGTTCTTTTTGCCAAAAAAGAAAAATGGCTAAAGAAGAGCAGACAAAACTTTATTAGATTTCATGAAAAAGCGGGATTAAAATTCCGTTTTTTCTTTTTTTTATTTAAAAATAAGATAGAGCTGCACCTTTTCCTGATTGCAGTTTTTTTAAAGCAATCGTGTTATTATAGTGATATGGTTAAAAAACGAAAAAGGAAAAGACAATCTTCTGCTAAAAGGCGGCGCAGACAGCAGCGTAAAAAGAAAAGACGGATGAACTATCCAGTTCTTGCAGGGCTTCTGCTTCTTCTCTTGGGATTTGCTTTTTTTATATATCAGCATCGCTTTCATGTTTCTGCTTCTTATGAGGTCAAGCAGACGGCGGTTGTTTCCACCGAGTCTTCACCAATTCTCTATCCCTATTTATTTGATTTAGCTGCAAATAGGCTGGAGCAAAATACCACTGTGCAGGTGGAGGGTTATTTTTTAACGACCTTAAAGGGCAAACAAGTTACCTTGGCTAAAATAAAATTAAAGAGACGCAGTTACTATCTTGATGCTAAAAATATTCAGCTGCAGCAAACCAATGCTGTCAATCAGTACATTGCTTCTTTAAATTATCCTCATGCTGAAATTACCCAAGCCATTGACCAACAGTTTAAACAGCAAGCTTACTTTGGAGCGTCTGCACAGCCGAGGGGGATTATCATTCATGATACTGGAAATGACCGTTCTTCTATTCAGAGCGAGGTCTCTTATATGAAGCAGAATTACAAATCAGCAGGAGTCTTTGTTCACAGTTTTGTTGACAAAGACAGCATTTTGCAAATCGCCGATGATCGCTACATGGCTCAAGGAGCTGGCCCCAAGGCTAATCCTTATTATCTACAGTTTGAAATGATACGTGAGCACAGCGGGGAAGACTTCGCTAAGCAGTTAGCAAATGCTGCTTATTATACAGCTGTCATGCTTAAAAAATACCAGCTGCCGGTTACTCTGGGACAAAAAGACGCTTCAGGGACTGTCTGGACACATCAGTTGGTGTCAGCTTATTTGGGTGGAACAGACCATCAAGATCCAGACAGCTACTGGAGAACTACTGCTGCAGATTTTTTCTCCAGCGATTATTCCGCAAAAAACTTCTTAGATTTAGTTCAAGCCTATTATAATCAGCTTTAAAGTGATATAATGAGAAGGTATATATTTTATTTGGAAGGAAATCATGATTTTCTAGATAACAAGATTAATTACAAGTGTTATCATCATTCTGAGTTTTATTTTACCTGTGTCTCAGGCAGAGTACTCGCTTCCATTTTAGAGCTGTTTTCATTTTTAGTCCATCTATCAAAAGTCTTTGTCAAAAATGTTCTCTTCTTTATTCTTGCAGGAATGGCGGTATTTTAGAATGGTTCTTTTTCTGTATCTTTAGAATATTTACTGGAACATTAGGTTGTTGTTATTTGGGCTTTCAGATGAATAAATTTGAGGAAAAATACAAATGAGTAAAAAAAAGAAATTGAAAAAAACCTTGGTTGATCAGATTTTAGATAAAGCAAAAATAGACCATGACAGCTTGGCACTCAATGCCTTAGAAGGAAATTTACCAGAGGATATTAAGAAAGACGATATTTTTAAAACTCTGGCTTTGAGGGGTGATAAAAGCGGACCTATCATAGGGATTATTCCTATTACAGAACATTTGTCCGAAAAAAAGCTGGCCAAGATATCTGGCAACAAAAAAGTTAGCATGATTCCGCAAAAGGAATTGCAAAAAACAACTGGCTACGTTCACGGTGCGAATAATCCTGTTGGCATTAGGCAAAAGCACAGCTTTCCTATTTACATTGACCACAGTGCACTCGAAAAAGGAAAAATGATTGTGTCAGCTGGTGAAGTCGGACGTTCCATCCGCATTGACAGCCAAATCTTAGCTGACTTTGTCCATGCTCAATTTGCTGATATTAAGGAGTAAAAATGAAAGTACTTGGAAATATTATTTGGTTCTTTTGCTCAGGGCTCTGGGCAGCCATTGCTTGGTATACAGTAGGATTCTTGCTTTGCATTACGGTTATTGGAATACCTTTTGGACTGCAATGTTTTAAAATCGGCTCTTTTGGTCTTTTTCCCTTTGGAAAAAATCTTGTTTTTTCCAGCCGTTTTTTCAGCTTGTTTTGGAATATCATCTGGATTTTACTGTTTGGCTGGGAACTGGCCATGCTGCATTTAGCCAGCGCTGTTCTTCTTTGCATTACTATTATTGGAATACCTTTTGCTATACAATCGGTAAAAATGGCTGGCATCAGCCTCTTTCCTTTTGGTATTGAAATAACTAATTAGACAGAAAAGAGATAGAAATCGTGAAATTATATTTTATCAGACATGGAAAAACGCAATGGAATCTAGAAGGCCGTTTCCAAGGTTCCAGCGGTGATTCGCCGCTTTTAAAGAGCTCTATTAAGGAATTGGAAGACTTAGGACGCTACTTAAAAGACATTAAATTTGACAGAGTCTATTCCAGTGATTTGAAACGAGCCAAATTAACCAGTCAAATTATCACTCGGGAAAATGCCTATCCAACAGATATTATCTACACTAAAACCCTGCGAGAATGGAATCTTGGCAGGCTGGAAGGCCAAAAAATCAGCTTGGTCAGCTCTATCTATCCCAAGCAAATGAAGGCCTTCCGTCATAATCTCGCTCAGTTTAATAATTCCATCTTTGATGCCGAATCTGTTTATGGTGTAACGCATCGCATTTCTAATTTTGTTAAGTCGCTTAAGGATATACAGGGAGAAAATATTTTATTGGTAGGCCATGGAGCCACCTTGACTGCTGCTATCCAGTATCTTTTGGGACATGAACAAGCACAGTTACGCCGCAATGGAGGCCTTGACAATGCCAGTGTTACCATTTTAGAAACAGCTGATTTTAAACAGTTCAGTCTGATTACTTGGAATGATACTTCTTATAAAAAGACTGCTCTAAAAAAGAGAGAAGCCTGATACTAGCTCAATGACATTCTTTCCTTAAAAGTTTTTCAAAACTTTCAGTAACAGTAAAAAACATTTGGAAACTAGTAGAATTTCCAAATGTTTTTTTACTATTTAGCATATTTTAAACGCAGAATTTTTTCCTGATTCTTATCCAGCCTAAGCAAAATAACAACCTTGTCAATGCTGATATTGCTTTCCAAAAGACGCTCAGCTGCCATCATAAGACCATTGTTGATTCCTAGCTGTAAAACAGGATTATTGCGGTCATTTGTATCAAAAATAAATTTATGGCTGGGCAGGTCAAACAAAACTTTTACCGCTCCATAAAGCTGCTCAAAAGAATCAATCTGCAAGTCAAAAACAGGTCTTGTCCCGGCCTTCAAACGGCGGCCTCGATGATTAAACCACATAGAATGCCAGCCGCTGTTATGCGCACCGATAATATCATTATCATAAGAATCTCCAACATACAAGGTCGTATCCGGATCCATATCGAATTGTTCAGCAGCTAAATTAAAAATTTCCTTCTGCGGTTTTTGAAAACCCGTCGCCTGACTGACCAAAACCCGTTTAGGATCAACATAATCATAAAGTCCCAGCTTTTTCACCTTTTTCAGCTGATGCTCTGTCGGACCGTTAGTGATAACACCCATGGGAATATTCTTTTCTTTCAGAAAATCCAGAGTCAGGCGCATTTCATCCAGCATGGTAATCTGATCAAGTTCCTGTTCATAAACTTCCTGAAAATGATTTCCTTCATCCTCGCTAATCTGCCGATAGCCAAACTCCAATAAAGTTTGCTCACAGCGCCAAAAGCGGAAATATTCCGTGCTCCACTCTCCAGCCATCACCCGCGGGAAACCTGTATCAGAATAGTGGCGAAAACGGATATAAGCCTGATTGATTTGAGCCATATCAAAATCAGGAAAACATTTTTCTACAGCCATCCGATAAGGCGCCTGTTGATCATAAATAGTGTCGTCAACATCAAAAACAATAGCACTAATCATAAGTCAGTCTTTCTAAATTGTAATCCTAAAAAATTATACTATTTTTTAAAGAATTTTCAAAGCTTTTCTATTATGTATTTATTTAAACAATTTGCTGCCAAATTAGTTCAAATTATCATGATAGTTTTGCCAAAAAATAAAAAAGCGGATAAAAATCAAATTTACTGTTGTAAGTCATCGATTTTTATCCTACTTTCATAATTAATCAATTTGTTCAAAGCGCATTTTTTGTTTTACCTGTCCCTGACCAGCCTCAAAAATCTGATAAGTAAAACTGCGAGAAGTGAAATGCTTGCCAAAAGCTAACACGCTGTTATATTGCCATTGAGAAAGCTGATTCCCTTCTACTTTGCCAAGTGTCAATTTGCTGCCGCTTGCTTTATATTTCCAAGCCGCCTTCTTACTTTGATCCTTATATACTTTATCAAACTCTTGGCTACTCCGAGCGGCCTTTACAGCCTCAGTCTTATTTTGTGTAACAACAGCCTTGTCGCTATTTTCCGAAAAAGCAACATACATCACACGATTATTTTCTTTTCCTTTAAGAACACTGGAATAGCGATAAGCGTGTCCTGGAATCATTTTTTCGACATGGTGACTGGCATAATAGTAAAAACTGCCGCCGCCAATGAGAAGAACGAGAAGAGCTGCGCTTAGCATTATTATTAGTCTGCGTTTTGTCATCATTTCCTCCCATTACTCTTAATAATCACTATCTGATTCTGTAGAATAATCTGGTGATTCCACATCATTTGACCTTACTTCACTTGAAGTTGTTTCTGCCTCCGTTGAAGAATATGTATCATCTTCGACCTTATCAACCGGAGCATCAACATCATCTTTGTTATCAGATTTCAGTGAGTTATCCTGGCTTGTTTCAGCCTTGTCATAAAGAGTTACATTAAAGAGAATTTTCGTTTCAGTTTCTGCACTAACTTCTAATTGAACAGCTTGTGCATCAAGCAATTTTTCCAGAAGTTGATCATCTCTTAACTGTTCATAAATCACCTTGGCTACTGCTTTAGCACCTTTTTCAGTGAGCTCTGTATTGCTCACCTGCAGCACTTGCTGTTCATTATATAAGTTTGTTGGCTCTAAATCTTCTTGCTCGTCAGTTGTGTCGGCTTTTTCTGGATCATGGGAAAGAAAGTCAATCTGATCATCTAGATTTTCTTTTACAAGCAGTTTGTTAATCTCTTTTTGAACCGTATCCTGATAGACAGTATCTTCCAGTGTTTTTTCATGAGTGCCTGCTTTAGAAGCATCTTTTTTGTCTGAAGAAGAGCTTTGAGCATTACCAGCTTTTTTCTTAGCAACCGACGAACTATCTTTAGTATCTTTAGAAGACGTTTCAGTAGTAGCAGAAGTCTTTGTTTCATCTGCAGACTTGCTGTCTTTATGATTATCAGTAGGGTAATTGTGTTCAATATGATTATCTTCATAGAAAGACGTATTATTGACAATAACAGCAAGATTATTTTCTTGGTAAAAATTATTAATAGTAACAGAGGTCTTTGCACAGTAATAGCCAGTTCCCTTATAAGTATAAGTCGAAGGCACTCTGCCATCACGCTTGAGAATAAGCACATCACCCGCATAAATCAAATCAATATTGGTAATATGGTTATCGTAGGCTAGCTTTTGAATAGAAATACCTGTTGCCTGTGAAATTCCCCAAAGAGTATCACCCCACTGGATAACATAACGTTCACCATTTAAATGGTTAACATTGATGTGTTGAGATGAGATGTTGCTGCTGATTTGTTCCGGAGTACTAGCCACCCAATTGGTGATATCAGCCCGCTGGGCGTTCGTTTGATTGGCATAAAAGTCATTAGCTGCTGCCCTTGTTTGCACTGCTATTGGCAAGATAAGAGCGCCCAGCATCATGACATTGCCAAAAAGATGTTTTTTCTTCATTGATAAACCTCCAAAAATTGCCACTATCTGTTTTTCATTTTAATCTTATTACTAATAATTAAAATGAAAAAAGCGGAAATATTAACAATAAGATTTCTATAATGTTACAATTATTTTACTTTATTATACCTCTTTAGTCCTTTTGATGTCAACTTATTTTAAGCTTACCTTTGAACATTCTTAACTTTTTATCAGCAATAAAGCATTTTTCGCAGATTTTCCTATATCACATGTTCTTATTTTATGGTAAAATAAATAGGAAAACTTTTTGGAGGAAAACATGTCAAATCAACACACAGAAGAATTAAACGACCAACAGATTGTCCGCCGTGAAAAAATGGCTGCTCTTTCTGAACAGGGAATTGATCCCTTTGGCAAACGTTTTGAGCGTACTGCTACTTCTGGTCAATTAAAAGAAAAATACGCTGACAAAACAAAAGAAGAATTGCATGACATTAACAAGACTGCTATTATTGCCGGCCGTCTCATGACCAAACGCGGCAAAGGTAAAGTTGGTTTTGCTCATCTTCAGGATCGTGAAGGTCAAATTCAGATTTATGTCCGTAAAGATACTGTCGGTGATGACAATTATCAGATTTTCAAAAAAGCTGATATTGGAGACTTTCTAGGCGTTGAGGGAGAGATTATGCGCACCGATATGGGAGAGCTCTCTATCAAGGCAACACATATCACTCATCTGTCTAAAGCACTTCGGCCCCTTCCTGAAAAATTCCATGGTTTGACTGACGTTGAAACCATTTATCGCAAACGCTACCTTGATTTGATTTCCAATCGTGAAAGTTTCGATCGCTTTATAACTCGTTCAAAAATTATTTCAGAAATCCGCCGTTATCTTGATAGCCTTGGCTTCTTAGAAGTGGAAACACCTGTTCTCCATAATGAAGCTGGCGGTGCTGCTGCTAAACCATTTACCACCCACCACAATGCTCAGGATATGGATATGGTACTTCGGATTGCTACCGAACTCCACCTCAAACGGCTGATTGTTGGCGGAATGGAACGTGTTTATGAAATCGGCCGTATTTTCCGTAATGAGGGCATGGATGCTACTCACAATCCTGAATTCACATCCATTGAAGTCTATCAAGCCTATGCTGATTTCGAAGATATTATGGATTTAACTGAGGGCATTATTCAGCATGTTGCTAAGGCCGTCAAGGGTGATGGTGCTATTGAATATCAAGGCAAGGAAATCAAAATTAATGAGCCTTTCAAACGTGCACACATCGTTGATTTAATCAAGGAAGTAACAGGTGTCGATTTCTGGCAGCCAATGACGCTGGAAGAGGCACAGGCCTTAGCTCAAGAAAAAAATGTGCCCCTTGAGAAGCACTACACTTCTGTCGGTCACATTATCAATGCCTTCTTTGAAGAATTTGTCGAAGAAACGCTTATTCAGCCGACTTTTGTCTATGGTCATCCAGTAGAGGTTTCACCTTTAGCTAAGAAAAATGCGGATGACCCACGCTTCACAGATCGTTTTGAACTCTTTATCATGTGTCATGAATACGGCAATGCCTTTACCGAGTTAAACGATCCAATTGACCAATTGGAACGCTTCAAGGCTCAAGCAGCTGCCAAAGAATTGGGAGATGATGAAGCAACAGGTATCGACTACGATTATATTGAAGCCCTCGAATACGGTATGCCGCCAACAGGCGGACTGGGCATCGGTATTGACCGTTTAGTCATGCTCTTAACAAATACAACTACTATCCGCGATGTCTTGCTATTCCCTACAATGAAATAGGTTAGACTTATTGGCAAGTAACTACTCCACAACAAGTACCTCACAGTTTAAGACTTGAAAAAGTGTAGAAATGGTAATAAAGCAATAGAAAAACCGAACAATCTTATCCTAGAATCAATTTTCTAGGACAGATGTTCGGTTTTTTGAATGTTTCAAATCTAATGACTTTGATATTTTTAAAAATCTTTAAATTAATTAGAGCCTCACAGTTGTTGGGCTCTAATTGGTTTTTATTTAGTAACTAGCAAATCAGTCTTTATTCACCTTTTACAATAGGTACTTTAGCTAAGGATAAATCAATATGGCAGTAGCCGTTGGGATTTTTCTTGAGGTAATCTTGGTGATAGTCCTCAGCATCTATAAAGTGACGTAAGGGCTCTAACTCAACAGCTAGAGGGCGACCTTCATTTTTTTGACTAACGGCTTGCATCATTTCTTGCGCAATGGCCTTGTCACTCTCATCCGTGTAATAAATACCTGTGCGGTATTGACGGCCGATATCATTGCCTTGACGATTGATGGAGAAAGGGTTAATAATGCGGAAATAATGCTGGAGCAGCTCACGCAGTGTGATACCTTCCGGGTCGTAAGTGACAGCGACAGTTTCCGCATGATCTGTGGCATCAATCAAAGCATAAGACGTCACTTCAGATTGACCATTAGCATATCCCACACGAGTCTCCACAACACCGTCGATCAAGTCAAAGTAACCTTCAACACCCCAAAAGCAGCCTCCTGCTAGATAAATTGTTTTCATATACTTCCTCCATTTCAATACTAAGTGCTTACTCAACGACAGCCATATAATCTGCGTAGCCTTCTTTTTCCATCTCTTCATAAGGAATAAACTTGAGCGCAGCAGAATTAATGCAATAGCGCAGACCGCCGCGGTCAAGGAGACCGTCGTTAAAGACATGTCCCAAGTGCGAATCAGCTTCCTTGCTGCGAACCTCGATACGACGCATACCGAAAGAACGGTCTTCGTGGTCGGTCACCCGATGGCTGTCAATAGGTTTAGTGAAGGCCGGCCAACCGCAGCCCGAGTTATATTTGTCGGTGGATGAGAACAAAGGCTCGCCACTCACGATATCAACGTAAATGCCCTTCTCAAAGAACTCATCGTATTCCCCTGTAAAAGCACGCTCCGTTGCGGCCTTCTGTGTTACCTCATAGGCCAAATCGCCGATACGTTGACGCAATTCTTCTTTTGTTTCTTCTATCATATGTGGTCCTCCTTTTTATTGATATAAAGATAGGCATAAATTTTTCCAACTATTGTGCTCTTAAAAGTGGTGTTAATGTTGACCAGAGCATATAGGTCTGAGTTGGAAAGGACATAATCATGCTGTTAAGATCCTGTGCAGTCATCTTTTTCTCGATGATCGGTGTCAGCCAATCCAACCAAGTGCCGGCTTGACTGGAAATCGCAGCTGCACCCACCAGATAATCTTCCCTATCAAAAATCAGCGCCAATTCTGCTTCCTGTTCATGATTATTAACCCAGTCGTGCTGTTCTCCCCATGGGATTTCGACCAATTTGTATCGATCAGGATGAGCTTTTGCTTGGTCAATGGTGACACCGACTTGCCCAATGCGAGGAAGAGTAAAGACAAGATTCGGGATAACAGGATAAGTGATGGCTGGTCCGTCAGAATTTAAGATATCACGAGCGATATAATTAGATTCAAACTCAGCAGTTGGTGTTAATTTGGGAATGGTTTTGTCAACAACGTCACCTGAGGCGTAGATATTTGGCACAGCGGTACGCATGTGGTTATCTACCTTGATACCACGGGAGCTTGCTTTGATACCCAAATTTTCCAAGCCTAGGTTTTCAACGTTAGCGATACGTCCTGTCGCATCCAGAACAAAATCACCAGTCGCTGAAAGACCTTCAGCTGTTGTCACACGGAAACCATCGTCAACTTTTTCAACTTGAGAAACAGCTTGGCCAAAGTGGAAAGCAGCACCTTGAGATTCAAATTTAGCTACAATTTTCTTGACATATTGTTCTGGATAAGCCAGCAAAGGACGCTCAGCATACTCAAAGAAGGTCACTTTCTTGCCTGCCAGCAAGGCCATTGAGGCAAATTCCATTCCAATAATTCCTGCACCAATTACAATCATGTGTTCAGGCAAAGCGTCCAAATCTAAAAATTCTGTGCTGCCTTGCGTAAACTCTTTGCCTGGAATATTGAGTTTAGCATTGCGGGCGCCAGTTCCGATGACGATATAGTCAGCCGTATAGTGTTGGCCGCCAACAGAGACCGTGTGGGTATCAACGATAGTTCCCCGTCCGTTGATAATGTCAATTCCTAAGTTTTTGAACCTGGGAGGAAATACCTCTTGAAAGCCAGCCAGAGTTTTGCGCTTATGAGCCATCATGGCTGCCCAATCAATCTGCACATCCGCTTTCAAGCCCAAATCTTGGTAGTTGTTCAGTCCATCTACATACTCAAAGGGACCATCTAAGAGAATTTTAGCATCGCAACCATAATTGGTACAGACACCGCCAAATTTGTCTGCCTCAATCATAGCAACTTTTTTCCCTGCTGCAGCCAGCAGGCGGGCACCGTGGTTGTTGGCATGACCACTTCCAATAAAAATCACATCATAGTTCATTAGTTTTTTCCGCCTTTCTTTGAGTGCTAGTCAGCTAATATTTTGTAGGTATTTACCTTGCGTGAAACATGCTTGCGAATCTCCTGTGTTTTTGGGTCTGCGTGCCCTTCTTTGTGACCTGGGCGATTCAACCACGCCTCAAAATCAGTTTTATAATTCCATTTTGAGAGCAAGATAAATTCGATGTTATCTCCCTTATCATCGCCTTGCCAACCTTCAGCTGCTAAGTTTCCTGGCCAAGCTTTGAGGGAAGCAACATCACGTTTAATTTTTTCAAGAAAAGCTTCTTGATAGTCTTTGTCTACGGTAAATACGGCTGTTTGTACAATTGTCATAATGAGTTCTCCTTTTTATCTGATAAAATTCTGTTTTGGTTACAAATTTGCTAAACTTTTAGCCAAGTCTTCAATCTCTTGAGGTGTTCCTAGGCCATCTAACTTGGCTAAGATTGGTACCTTGTAGGCCTTGGCAATGTTTTCTGCGCCAAAATTGAAGGTTTCAGCATGCTTTGCCATAGAACCACTCCCAACAACGGCTTTGACGCCTGGATTATGCGCTAAAAACTGCTCAACAAGCTTGGGCGTTTTACCCTGTCCTGTAGAATACGTAAAAATCACATAGTCCCCGTCAATTGTTTCTTCGCCTGTTTCGATTTTCAAGGCATTTGTCACACCCAGTTGGTTCACGATTTTCTCAACATGGCCTGTCCGGCTTGCATAAACGATTTTTGTCATCACTGTTTACCTTCCCTTTCGTTCTTGTCGGAATGTCTCCATCACTTCTTGGAGCAATTGTAAAAGCATCTCATTGTCTGAACTACCTTTGAAGTTTTTAGCAATCTCAGCTTGAACAGCCAGAGCAGCCTGTTTTAGGTCTGTACCTTCTTGAGTGAGGGTGACAATCAAGTCACGGGCATCCGCTTGTGAGCGCTCCTTAGTAACAAACCCTTTTTCCTCTAATTTTTTTAGTACGGGTGTCAGAGTGCCACTATCTAGGAAGACCCTATCACGCAGTTCACGGGTGACAACGCTGTGCTCTTCCCAGAGAACCATCATGACCACATACTGTGTGTAGGTCAGTCCGATCTCAGCTAACAAAGGCGTGTAACGGTTGATAAATTCTCTCGAAGCTGCATACAAAGAAAAGCAGAGGTTGTGTTCTAAAAGCAGAGATGATGGTTGCTCTTGAAATTTATCATCTATTATTTCTTGTGTTTGTATCAATGTAACCTCCTCCGAATCGGTTTTATTCAATCGATTGATTAAAATTAGTTTAACAAAACCGAATGCGCATTGCAAAAATTTTGCTCACCCTCGATTGTCAAATTAAACCGGACAATGAAAAATATCCCTACTATTTGGATACAGACCAAATTAGGGTACTTCTCCTATACAAATCAGCAAAATATCAGAATTATTTGATTTAAACTAAATTCGCTTCATTTGAGCATAGTTATTTAAAACTTCGATACTCTTAAAAAGAATTTGTTTGTCATTTAAACACACAAAAAGGGCCGGTTTGGCCCTTTATCTGAAACTAGAAAAATTGTTCTAGCGTTTTATTGTTTATATTATCTTTTTCGTTGACCATTTAGCCAGTCAAAGACATTGCTATAAGCTATACCATTAACAATAGCCTTGGCATCACCGCCGTATGTTGGATTTGTTGCAACCATACCAGAAAGGCCGGACCAGTTTTTGGCATTATTAACATTTTGAACCCCTGTTACTTGATCATTCAGGAAATAAACCCATGACCAGTGACCGCTGTAAGTGACACCGGAATAATGTCTGCCAACATTAGTTTCATAGTAAGAAAGCCATTTGTTTTGTGCTCCTGCTTCAAGTATCTTTTTATAAAAGGGCAAAACATTGCCTTCTGCTGGTACCGTATCATCGGCTCGGGTATGAATCATCCACATAGGCTGGTTTCTTAAAGCACTTAAAGCTGTACTGTTTAATCTATTATTATTGTCAGTCAACTGGTTACGGTAGGAAGCCGAAATAGGGACTAAAGCTGCAAAGTAATTCGGATAGGCAACTCCCATATCTAGAGTCATGCCACCACCATTGGAGAGGCCTGCCAAATAAATACGTTTGCTGTCAATATCTGGATGGCTTGCTACATAAGCTTTAATGAGCCTCATCAGAGCTGCTGTTTGATTCTTAGACCAAGGAGTAGACGTTTGAGGCACCAATACATAAGCTCCTCTTTGAGTGCCCTTGCCTGTAGAAGTAAAATGATTTTGAATAGGGTTTTCTGTCAAGCGGACAACATTGCTAGCCAGAAGCGGAAGATTAATATCAGTTCCTACTTCTCCAACACCGTGCAGCCAGACAATCAAAGGATTTTTTTCACCACCGATAGCTGTTTCTGGCTGATAGGCTGCATAATTAAAATTACCATAAGTGCCGCGTTCTGAAAAACGGTCTGTTGTTGGCAGCAAGCGATTATTAATGGCATCTTGTTGGGAATTAATGAGTTGACTACTATTGGAACCATCTGCCTGCACGCGCAAATTGTTTACCTTAACCACATAATTCTGAACCCATTTATTGCGAGAGATTGCTGAATCATAGATAAAAGGGGAGGCGTTGCGGCTGCTATCTTTTGGATCATAAGGAATATCCAATTCAAGCGTTACATAGTTACTGCTGTCGAAATAAACCACATGCCCTGAAGCGTTAGAAACATAAGAATTGAGAATTTTTCTTGGAATTCCGGCAGTTGTTACCGTTGCACCGGCATGAACAACAGCAGGGGTTACCTTGCGGTTAAAATTAAGAATAATCTTTGAAACAGAAGGACCAAATTCATAACTATCGATAACAAGGTTAGTCTTAACAACTTCTACTTTATCAACTGCTCTTGCCTTGCCATCGTTACCAAATTGATAGCTCACTCCATTAATGATTCGGTTAGTATTCCTCAGCAAATCTCCAGAATTTTCATCATAATAATAAGAAGAACCGTTTTCTGTAACAAATCCTCCCTTGACCTGACTGCCATCAGATTTAAAATAGAGAATTTGGTCATTAACAGAAACTCTGCCAGTAACAGGAATACCAGCATTATTAAGATAATACCAATTGCCTTGGTCATTTACAAAGCGATTGGTCCACATCTCACCGCTGTCCCTATCATAATAATGCCTATTTCCATCTTTATCTTGAGCAAAAGCACCTTTGACTTGCTTACCATCCTGAGCAAAATACATAGCCTTGCCATCAATTATTTGACTGCCTGTGACATTTTTACCATTAGCATCAAGATAATACCAATTGCCTTGGCCATCATCAACGAAAGTGTTAGTCAAACGCAGTGCTCTAGTAAGCCTTTTAACACGAGCTGCTTGCTGCTTAGAAGTATTTTGAGCCTGCCAAACAGCCTGTGTACTAGCTTTTGTTGGCTGATTATCTGATAAAGTTTCTTTTCTTGTATTTTGTTCATCAGACTGCATTTTATTATTGGCTGAAGGAGTATCAACTGCAGTATTTTCTGCTGGCTGAC
The DNA here is from genome assembly GCF_001431045.1 of Streptococcus orisasini. GTDB lineage: Bacteria > Bacillota > Bacilli > Lactobacillales > Streptococcaceae > Streptococcus > Streptococcus orisasini. Next base: position 12,202 of record NZ_BCLE01000020.1, on the reverse strand, counting down.
TATCTAACGAAGCTTCTGTTACAGGACTTTCTTCACCAGTCTGAACTGTATTGGCAGCTGAGCTAGTTGAAGGAGCAGCTGCAGTATCTTCTGCATTACTTATCTTTGCTTCCTGAATGTCATTTTCTGCAGTATCTGTTTTTGCTATCACTTGATTTGACGTCTGATTACCACTATTTGAGGAATCAGTCAGACTTGATTGTTCCTGTTCGGCTGCCACCATATCATCAGCTTTTGTAACTTTTGCTACAGCAAATAAGGAGGATGCAACTGCAACTGAGGCCAAGCCAAACTTAAGCTTGCGCAAACTGAAGTGTTCTTTTCTTTCAATTTTCATAAGAAACCCCTTTTTTCTTTAATTAAGTCAAGTTTAACATTTTATTAAAGAAAATACTATGCAGCTTCTGTTTTTGTAATACAAAAACAACAGCAACGTTAAAAGAACTAAAGAATATGTTAATGAAAATGAAAGAATTATTTACAATTTATCCATTTTATTAAAAACATCCGTCATTTTTATATTAAGTCATCTAGTTTACTATGTTATAATAAGAAAAAGCAACAGCGATATTTAATTAAAATGAAAGGATTAGGGTTTCTTCCCATAGCAATATCATGAAACGATACTATATTTCTTATCTGTCAGCTGCCATTTTTATTATTTATGGTCTTCTTTCCTCAAAATTCGTTTTTACCATACTGGGTATTATTTTTATACTTATTGGTCTTAGGGACAGTCATTTAAAATAATCGAAAAGCACCTTATAATAGGTGTCCTTTTTTTAATTATTAAGCTTACTTAACATATATTCTTTTTTGTGCTATAATGCAAGTAAGATTATTTAGAAAAGAGATTTTCAAAATGAAAACTCAGCCATCTTCTACTGCTTCTAAGAAAAAGTCCCTTAGCGAAGTTAACCAAAGCGTTCAAGTTCCTAAAAATGCTTCTTTTTGGACAACTCTGAAAGCTTTTTTAGGTCCAGGTGCTCTGGTTGCTGTTGGTTACATGGATCCAGGAAACTGGATTACCAGTGTTGTCGGCGGTGCCAGTTATAAATACCTGCTTTTGTCAGTTGTTCTGCTGTCATCTCTTATCGCTATGCAGCTGCAACAAATGGCTGGAAAGTTAGGCATTGTGACACGTCAAGACTTAGCACAGGCCACAGCAGCTCACCTTCCCAAAGGCTTACGCTATCTTTTATTTGTCATTATTGAATTGGCCCTCATGGCAACAGATTTAGCTGAGGTTATCGGATCAGGGATTGCTTTGCATCTTTTGTTTGGCTGGCCGCTGCTGTTTTCAATTTTCATTACTATTTTAGATGTCTTTTTGCTTCTGTCCATCATGAAGTTAGGCTTTAGAAAGATTGAAGCGATTGTTTCAACCTTAATTTTGACCATTCTGCTTATTTTTGCCTATCTCGTCTTTATTTCTCATCCAAGTGCGGCTGGTATTTTCAAAGGCTATCTGCCCAGCACTTCCATCCTTGATCTGTCTAGGACTGCTGACAACAGTAGATTAACCTTGGCACTGGGCATTATCGGAGCTACTGTTATGCCGCATAACCTCTACCTCCATTCATCCATCTCACAGACACGCCGAGTGGACTACAAGCAAAAATCTTCCATTCAGCAGGCTGTAAAATTCATGACTTGGGACTCCAACATTCAGCTAAGTCTGGCCTTTGTTGTTAATTCCCTCCTGTTGATTCTTGGAGCATCGCTTTTTTATGGTCATGCTAGTGAAATCAGTGCCTTTTCACAGATGTACAATGCTCTTGCTGATCACAGCATTGCGGGAGCTGTTGCTAGTTCTTTTCTTTCAACCCTCTTTGCTGTTGCTCTTTTGGCCAGCGGTCAAAATTCAACTATTACAGGTACACTTACGGGTCAGATTGTTATGGAAGGCTTCTTACATCTTAAAATGCCCCAATGGCTCATTCGCTTGGTAACACGTTTATTAGCCCTTCTTCCTGTCCTAATTGCGGCAATTATCTATGGCAGTCAAGAAAAAATTCTGGATCAGCTGATTGTTTATTCTCAGGTCTTTCTGTCCATCGCTCTACCTTTTTCTATCTTTCCTTTGGTTTACTTTACATCACAGAAAAAGATTATGGGCGTCTTTGTCAATGCCAAATGGAATACCTATCTAGCTTACGGAATTGCTGTTTTACTAACTGTTCTCAATTTCCAATTAATTTTGAATACCCTTTTTTAATTCAGCAAAAATAAAAATGAGTTTGGATTAGGCTCCAATCTCATTTTTTCAATTCATTGACTAAAACATCAAATTCTTCATTGGTAAGCGTGATACCCTTGCCCATCTTTGTATGATCAGGGCTCCAAGATCTAATATCAAACTTGGCTGGGGCACCGTTAAAGCTAACACGGTTGAGTTCCTTGGTCCAACCCTTGTCATTTTCAGACAGGACCAATAATTTTTCTTCAATTTCAAAGGTAAATTCTGCCATATGTTCCTCCTATTATTATATTCGTAAGAAAGTTTGCTAAAAAAGAAGAACTTTTTAAATTTATCGTTTTTCTTACAATTTTTAATTAAGTATTTCATTTTAATCTAAAATGAGGTATAATCATTCTAACAATTTTTTAGAGAAAATGCTATGAAAAGATTTCTACAGACAATTTTAGAGCATGTGAGGGAGTTCATCGAACCAACAAAGAAATCTCCCGATATTGTTTTAAAAACCAATAAGTTATTACACACCATTTTACAAGCACAAAAAAAGCACCAAGCTGTCCATGTGATTTATCTCGACAAAAGCTTTACCGGAGATATTGTCAAATACGATAAAGAAAACAATAAACTTATTTTAAAAAATTTTCAAAAGAATATGTCAGCTATCATCAGTATCTCAGATATCAAGCGCCTGACAGTAGTGCCAAAGACTGTCAGAGACTCCCAAAAACTAAACTGAACTGCAAGTAAAAGTAGATCCAAACAAGTTCACCCCTAAGATTAGATTTTTCTGTCTAACCTTAGGGGTGCTTTTTATATTAATTAAGACTCAAAGAAAATCAAGTTCAAACTAGCGGCAAACCGCAGATAGGACTGATACGGCAAGACGAGGCCAAGGACGTTTGTTTTTGACTTCCACAGAGCATAATACAGATCAGGCTCTAAGCGTTACGCTGCTGCCGTCTTCCTTGTATAAATTCACCAGACCTTCCTTGCAGGCACGGATCATGTCACCTGCTTTTACTGCCTGAGGCACTGTAATCGTTAGGAGCTCCATGGGTTTAGGAGCACGTTCAATCTTGACACCATCGGCATCATGCAAATCTTGGATAAAGGTTTCAAAATGCCGGAAGCCCGGTCCGTAAAATTCAACTCGGTCTCCTTCGTTGATAACATTGCGCTGGCGAATGGTTGCTGTCATGCTTGTTTCATCAAAGTCAACAACTTCACCAATAAACTTGTATTGCGGAATTTTGCGGCGCGCTCCGAAAAGCTGTTCATTTTCTGTCGGAGTATGGTAGTAAAAGCCAGTCGCCAATTCCCGTTGAGCTACCTTCCATAATTCGTCAATCAGGTCTTCTTTGATAGCTTCAAACTTTTCCGGACTTTCAAGGTAGGCATCAACAGCCGCCTTGTAACAGTTAGTCACTGTAGAGACATAGTGAATGGATTTCATGCGGCCTTCAATCTTAAGGCTGTCAACACCGTTTTCGATCATGTCGGGAATATGCTCGATCATACACATGTCAACGGCTGACATTGAAAATTCTTCTGGAATTTCGCCTTTCAGCGATCTACGTTCCTGACCAAAAGGCATGTCAAAAAGGTCATATTTCCAGCGGCAGGATTGCGAGCAACCGCCTCGATTGGCGTCACGATGGCTCATGTGATTTGATAAAACACAGCGTCCTGAGTAGGAAATACACATGGCACCATGTACAAAGGCTTCGATTTCAACACTGGTACGTTTGCGAATTTCAGCCAGTTCTTTCATACTTACTTCACGCGCTAAAACCACACGTGTCAGGCCCAGCTCCTTCCAAAATTCAAATGTTTCATAATTCGTTGACGAAGCCTGTGTCGACAAATGAATTTCTAAACCAGGTGCCTCCGTTGCACAGATGGCAATCAAGGCGGGATCTGATACGATAACAGCATCGAGGCCTAAGTCACGCAGATCTCGGAACCATTGACCAGCTCCGATTTCATTGCCCTCATGAGTTACCATATTGGCCGCTACATAGACCTTTACACCGTGTTCATGCGCATAATGAATACCTTCGGCCATTTCCTCCATGGAAAAATTACCAGCACGGCTGCGAAGACCATAGGCCTGACCGCCAACAAAAACAGCGTCTGCTCCATAGTCTACAGCAACTTTAAGTTTTTCTAAAGTTCCAGCCGGTGACAAAACTTCCGGCCGTTTTTTCTTTGTTTGTGTCATCATCTATCTCTTTCTTTTATTTCACTAGATTAGGGTCAAAATCATAAAAACCAGTATCTAAACCACGGCCCTTGGGATGGAGTTTTCTGATTTCTTCATCAAAGAGGAAGGCCTGATCCTGTGTAAAGCTTCCCTCTTCTATCAATGTGCGCGCCTTAACAAATAATTTGGCAATCTCCACAAAATTCTGTCCCGGACAGTAAATACCATCTAATTTCCAATGACAGTAATGATGCTTCGTTAATTCTGGGAGCTTCGTCATCAGATCAATATCATTGTTCATAAAAATATGCGTTCCGTGTTTATCCTCATAAATTGAATAATGAGATTCCGGATCGCTAGGCTCAGCCAGAAAAAGACCGCGTTCTCTTGATTTTTCATCGTCTATATGCGTAAAATTATAATAATTTTGAATCAACGGCCGTTTTGAATGGTGGATAACAGAAGCCCCATAAACCAAGATTTCAGCTGGAATTTCTAAATTCTCGGACATGGAAAAAAGCTCTTCTGAAGGGATTTCACGCGCTAAAACAGCTTCCACAGCTCCATGCTGGCTCCAAAAATTAACCTGACGGCTGGAAGTGACAAAAACAGATGTGTCATAAATCAGCTTAAAATGATAGCCATCGCGCTTATTGACATAAAAAACACCGGCATCACCGACTACCAGATAATCTACCTGAATTTCCTTCATCAATTCCAAAAAAGGCTTGATATTATCCATCATTTCCTGGTGCATGAGAGCATTGGCAGCAACCGTCAGCTCTTTTCCAGCTCCATGAACCAGCGCAGCAATTTCTCTCAGCTCATCATAGTTAAAAGTATGCGGCAGACGCAAAGCATAATCCTTCTCACCAACATAGATGCGATCTACACCAGCATCTAACAATTCTTTGACTTGTTCAACAGATTCTGCAGTTGCAGTAATAACAATTTTTTCCATACCTATTATTGTATCAAATTTAAGATAAAAAGCCACTTTTTTGAAATATGAAATATTTAAAGCCCTATCAAAGCGAAGGCTGGTTTATTACAAAAAAAATTTCAGAAAACAGATGACAAACTTCACAATTTGTGATAAGATGTTAAGGAATATCTAGAGGAGGAACTCATGTCAGCAAATCTGAATAGGCAGACAGAAAATTATGAAGAACTTGATTATCAAGAAGATCTGACGCCTAAGTATCAAGAATTTCAAGATTTTGATGATAGCAGGACAAAGCTAAACGAACTTATTTTTTTCGCTAAACTGGCTTTTTTCTGTGTCGTAACAATCCTGACTTGCTTTATTCTTCTAGTTGCTAAGTTCTCTCCTGTCTTTGCTTTCCCGCTGTCCTTGCTAATCAGCTGGGGAATTACATCAGCAGCGCAAGCCGGTCTGAAACGCCTTAAATCTTAATAATAAAAAAGTGGGACTCCTGCCCACACCCGCAAAAGAAGTTGAACCAAAAGTTCAGCTTCTTTTTTCTGTTAATAGTCCATCTAGAATTAATTAACCTATTATTCATCTGCCCATTGGCTTTTTCAACTAATCAATAATGCATTAAGCAAAAAGCCCTCAATTACAAAATGAGAGCTTTTACTGTAATTTAATTTAAATTTAGAAGACCTCTTGCTTCCTTTTATAACTACTTCAAAATAAGGGAAGCTGTTTCTTTTTTAAGCTTCATTTACATCGTCTGAAGTTTCTGCTTCCTCTTGATAATCAATCACAATATCATCAACCTGTGCTTTTGATACAGGCGCTGTTTCTTCTGTTTTATCAGCTGCCTGAGATAGATATTTTTTTACTTCAGAAATGGTTTGATCAGCAAGATCTCCTACTTGATAAGCCTTTTCTTTAACCGTAGAAACAAGATCATCTTTGGTTAGCTCTCCGGTCTCAAATTTTTCTTTGTAGTCTTTAAATGTATTGACTGCTGTATCCTTATATTCACTAGCCTTTTGAGAAGCATACCGGTGATATTCTTCTGGATTTCTTTTATAGGCTTCAAAAGCTTGGTTAACCTTCTGCTTAACTTGCTGGCCTTTTTCTGTTGAAAGAAAGTAAGCAGCGGCAGCTCCTGAAGCAGCCCCGATAATAACAGTATTTAAAAATTTACCCATAATTAATCCCCTTTCTTGCGAAACAACTTGGAAGCTACTTTGCCAATTGTATAGGCAGCCCCTGCCTTACCAGCACTAGAAGCAGCGTTGTTTGCCTTTTGACCAAAATACCGAGCCTGTTTATTGAGATCTGACACACTTTCTGATAAATCAGCTATAGCTGTAAAGAGTGGATCAATGGTTTCTACCTTGCCATTGACATCTTCCACTAATACATTTGCTTTTGCTAAAAGTTCATTAGTCTGATAAAGTGTCACATTAACATCACTAGTCAGAATTTTTAATGTCTGACGCGATTCATCAACTGCAGCCGAAATTTTTTTCAATAAAAAAACAAGATACAAGACCAAAACTGCAAAGGCAAGAGCAATGATTAATAAAGCAATTTCCCACATAGTTTTCTCCCTAAATTCTAAGCCTTGTTATCATCTGCTTGATAATAAGGCACATCTTTCCTAAAGCGTCTTACTGCACATAAAGCAAGACCGATAATAACCAGTAAAACTGAGAGCCACTGAGAGACTCGTAAATTCATAAACATGAGACTATCCGTGCGCATTCCCTCAATGACAAAGCGGCCGCAGCCATACCAAATCAGATAAAAGAAAGTCACTTCTCCTTCTTTCAGCAACTTGGTTTTATGACGTAAACTCATAATAAGAGCAAATCCCAACAGATTCCACAAGGATTCATAAAGAAAAGTTGGTGTGCGGTAATGTCCCTCAATATACATCTGCTTTCTGATCCAATCAGGTAGATAATTGAGGTGGGCGACAGCCTTACCATAAGCTTCCTGATTGACGAAGTTGCCCCAACGGCCAATAGCCTGTGCCAGCATTACTCCCGGAGCAGCAATATCTAAAAAATCAATCGGCTTAATCATCCGGTAGTAACAAAAGACAAAGAGCACAGCAGCTCCTGTAAGCAGCCCCCCATAGATGGCAATACCACCATGCCAAGTAGCTAGAATTTCACCGGGATTTTTAGCATAATAATCCCAGTCAAAGATAACATAATAGATTCGTGCACCAAGGATAGATAAGGGAAAGGCTATAAGAATAAAATCTAAGACATCATCTTTTTTAATATTCTTTTTAGGTGCCTCAAGTCCGGTAAGATAGACGGCTAAAATGAGCCCCGTTACAATACAAATAGCATACCAACGAATGGCTATAGGACCGATCTGAATAGCAATAGGATTAATCATTTGGATTCCTCATTTTGATCAATTAGCTGTGTCAGTCGATCTTCAAAAGTTTTAGTAGCATCATAACCCATTTGTTTGGCGCGATAATTCATAGCTGCTGCCTCAATAACAACTGAAACATTTCGTCCAGTCTTAACGGGTATACGAACGCGGGGAATTTTAACACCAGACATCTCAATTTCTTCATTGCCATTTCCCAAACGATCAAAAATCTTACCTTTTTCAAAATTTTCAAGATAAATAGATAGCTGAACCTGTGATGAATCCTTGACAGCGCTGGCCCCGTAAAGACTCATCACATCAATAATGCCGACCCCTCTGATTTCCAGCAGATGCCGCAAAATCTCAGCAGGCTCTCCCCAAAGAGTTTCCTCATCTTTGGCATAGACATCAACTCGGTCATCGGCAACCAGACGGTGCCCCCTCTTAACGAGCTCCAAGCCGGTTTCACTCTTGCCAATACCTGAGTCTCCCTGAATGAGAACACCCATGCCATAAATGTCCATAAGAACACCGTGGACACTAGTTCTCTCAGCCAGACAGGAATCCAAATACCAGGACATTTCTCCTGAAAGTCGGCTAGTAGGAACGTGACTTTGTAAAACAGCAATGCCTTCTTCTTTGGCTGCTTTCAGCATCTCTTCTGGAATCGTTAGAGATCTGGCAACAATAATGGCCGGTGTTTCTGTCTTAAACATTTCCTTCAAAACAGAATAACGATTATGTGAGGTCATCTGTGTTAAGTAAGACCATTCCTTCATTCCCAGCAGCTGAATACGTTCAGGTGCATAATAATCAAAGTAACCGGTCATCTCAAGACCCGGACGGGAAATATCTGCTGTTATAATATCTTTTTGCAACAGCTCAGGTGTACCGTAAATGACATCCAGTTTCACCTTGTCAACCAACATCTGTACTGTAACTGCCATACTACCTCCTTAGCACTTTATTATATCATAAATCCGTATAAAATGGGTTTCCTGCTATTAAAAGAAAAAGAGCCCGCCAATTTTCAAATACTGAAAATCTGGCAGGGCTTTTTTAGTAGAAATTTTTGATTTTAAGCTAATTCAGTCAGCAGACAGTGCTGATAAAAAGCAGACTGACAGATTAGTCTCCTCGCCTATAAGTTATACCAACAGACATTTCAGGATTCCTTCCTGTTCTAAGAACCTCTGAAATGAAGACTTCTGCTTTTTTATCAGACTTGCCTAAACTTTTTTATTGTTTTATTCGTCAATAACCTCAGCATCTTTACGTTTGCGAGAACCTTGATGATAGTTTCTTGGCTGTCCATCTTTGCCTAAATCTTCTTTATAAGGCAGGCAAATTGCCAAAATGATATAGAGAACAATTCCAAAACCAGCGGAAAAATAAACAAAAAGAGCTGTTAAAACTCTGGCAATTGGCAGATCCCAGCCGTATTTATCAGCTAAACCTGCTACAACTCCGCAAATCATCCGATTTTTTCGTTGTCTATAAAAGATAGCATTTTTCATTAAAACTTTCCCTTCTCATTCATTTAAAAAACCTGTCATAAATCTCATAGGTGATTTTAGTATAAACAATTTAGAAAAGACTGACATCAGCCTTGCGACCGATTTTGAGGACTTAATTTACCTCGACAGTTGCCGCAGGCAAATTTAGCAGTATTGATGCGTCTTTTTCTTTGATACACTTGACCGCAGGCTTCGCATTGATAATAGTAATAAAAGGTCTTGCTTTTCAAACTTGGAGCATAGCGAATGCCATTAACCTTAAGTAGCAATTCTTTGAAGTCCTTATCTCGGTGCTTATAGCCCTTACCAGCATAATAAAGGTGATAATGGCAGAGCTCATGGCGGACAATCTTCCTAAAGGTCTCCAAATCATCTTTTTTATAGAATTTTGGGTTGAAATCTAAATGCCCATCCTGAGGGAAGAAGCGGCCGCCAGTTGTTTGCAGGCGAGAATTCCAAAGTGCCTTATGCTTAAATTCCAAACCAAAATCCTGGCGTGAAACGTCTTTTACATAGTCAGTTAAGTTCATTTGGAGCCACCAGAGAAAGGTTAACTTTCTCACGTTCCTTATCTATTTTTGAGACCCAAACCGTAACAACATCACCAACTGCTACGATTTGACTAGGATGTTTAACGAACTGACTGCTCATCTGCGAAATATGAATCAGACCATCTTCATGAAGGCCGATGTCAACAAAGGCACCAAAGTCAACAACATTGCGAACGGTTCCTTCCAGCTGCTGTCCAATTTCCAAATCAGACAATTCCAGCACATCCTGACGCAGCTGAGGAGCAGCAAAATCATCGCGCAAATCACGTCCAGGTTTTAGCAAATCAGCAACAATATCCTTTAGGGTTTCCTGACCAAGACCAATCTTAGCTGCTGCTTCTTCAATATCCAAAGATTTCAGTTTAGACTGAGCAAGATCGTTTAATTCTGTAATCTCAAGCAGGCCAAAGAGTTTTTCAACAGCATGGTAAGATTCTGGGTGAACACCGGTATTATCCAAAATATTTTCAGCATTAGGAATTCGCAAAAATCCTGCTGCCTGTTCAAAAGCTTTAGCTCCCAAGCGAGGTACTTTTTGAATATCTTGGCGCGATTTTAATTGACCATTTTCTTCCCGGTATTTGACAATATTTTCGGAAATGGTCTTATTGAGACCCGAAACATGCGAAAGAAGGGCTGGGCTAGCTGTATTAACATTGACACCAACCTGATTGACTACTGTTTCTACAACAAAATCAAGGTTTTCTGCTAATTTCTTCTGGCTGACATCGTGCTGGTACTGACCGACTCCGATAGATTTAGGATCAATTTTGACCAGTTCTGCCAATGGATCCTGCAGGCGTCTAGCAATTGAAATAGCTGAACGTTTTTCAACAGTCAAATCTGGAAATTCATGACGGGCTAATTCAGAAGCAGAATAGACTGATGCGCCGCTTTCATTGACAATAACATAAGAGACTTGGGGAAAATCCTTGAGCACTTCTGCGACAAAGGCTTCGCTTTCCCGGCTGGCTGTCCCATTGCCGATAGCTATAACTTCAATAGCATAGTCTGCAATTAAGTCAGCCAAATCAGCCTTTGCTTGTTCAATCTTAGCCTGACTAGCCGGAGGAACAGGATAGATGACTTGCGTAGTTATTAATTTTCCTGTTTGATCAACAACAGCCAGCTTGGCTCCCGTCCGAAAAGCAGGGTCAAAGCCTAGTACCATCTTCCCTTTTAAAGGCGGAATCAAAAGGAGATTCCTCAGATTATCAGAAAAGAGCTGAATAGCCCCGTCTTCTGCTTTGTCAGTAAGTTCTGTCCGAATTCGACGCTCCATGGCTGGCAGAATTTTCTTCTTGAGTGCTGCCTGTACAACCTGCTTGATATAATCGTTCTTATCTTTAAAACGGGCTTCAAAAAAGCGAACCATCTTATCCAGATTGTGCTCAAAATGCACTTTCAAAACACCAAGCTTTTCGCCCCGATTTAGTGCTAAAACACGGTAGCCTTGAATTTTTGAAACAGCTTCAGAAAAGTCATAATAAATTTGGAAGACCTTCTTCTCATCTAGTTCTGCATCTTTGATTTCCGATAAGATAAGGCTGTTGGCCCAGATTTCATTATAGGTCCAGGAACGCAGTCTGGTATCGTCGGCCAGTGCTTCGATCAAGATATCCATGGCCCCGCCAAGGGCTTCTTCAGCTGTTGGGAACGTTTCATTTACAAAATTTTCAGCCGCTTCTTTTAAATCTGCCTTATTTTGTAAAATAAGACGCGCCAGCTCAAAGAGTCCATTTTCACGTGCAATGGTTGCCTTGGTCCGCCGCTTTTCCTTATAAGGCAGGTAAAGTTCTTCCACATCTGCCAATTTATCTGCTGCCTCAATAGCCTTTTGCAGTTCCGGAGTTAATTTGCCTTGTCCTTCAATTTTAGCTAAAACAGCGGTTTTGCGTTCGGCCAGCGCGGTCAAGCTTTTATTCAGATCAATAATAGCCTTGATGTCAACTTCATCAAGATTTCCGGTCATTTCTTTCCGATAGCGGGCTATAAAGGGAATAGTGTTTCCTTCTGCCGTTAATTCTAAAACTTTGTTAATCTGTTTTTCTTTCAGATTCAGCTCTTGAGCAATTTTTTCAATAATTTTCATAAGAAATATTATAGCATAATTAATCTTATTAGAGACAAAGAAAAATTGTTAAAATATTATTTTAGCCGCTGGCTAAAAAGATTTTTAACAGTTTTTGATTCTGATTTTGCTGAATAATTGTGGCATTGATAAAGGAGACCTTCCCTTGGCACTTTCTAGCCAGCTCATAGACCAGAGTATTGACATGGCAGTGGACATTGATATAGCTGAGACCCCCGGCCAGATGAATCAGAGCTGCCGCTGCATCGCATCCTGAGGAGCTCTATGATTATCAAGCTGTGTTTCTAAAACACGGTATAGACTGTTATTTCTAGCTATGGTAAGGA
>NZ_BCLE01000019.1 GCF_001431045.1 Streptococcus orisasini | reverse complement strand
TTTACTTGTTATCGAAATGTTTTCTGACTATTGGAGCTGTTTGTTCCCCGTATAATTGGATAGCTTTAAGCGTCTCTTCGTGCGGCATCGAACCAACTGGCAAGTGCAGCATGAAGCGGTCTAATTCCAAGTCTTCAATGATAGTGATGATCTTTTGTGCCACATGTTCCGGATCTCCGACAAACATGGCACCATCAGGACCAACAGCTTCTAAGTATTGCTCCTTGGTCATTTCCCGCCAGTGCGGACGTCCTTTGGCAATATTGTCAACCGTCTGTTTAGTTGGATAGAAATAATGGTCAACAGCAGACTGCCTATCTTCTTCAATCCAGCCCCATGAATGAGCAGCGACTTTTAACTGCTCCGGGCGGTGACCATGCCTGCTGCCAATTTCCTTATAAATACGAACCAGCTGACTAAAGTCTTTGGGATTGCCGCCGATAGTTGCATAGGCGATTGGAAGACCTTGCTCAGCAATTCTTACGGTAGAATCAAGGTTGCCGCCCGTAGCTACCCAAACGGGAAAATCTTTTTGCACAGCACGCGGATAGACCGGACGGTTATCAACAGACTGAGTCAATTCGCCCTTCCACTTCAGATTGGTTTGACTTTTGATCATCAAAAGCATGTCCAGCTTTTCGTTGAAAAGTTCATCGTAATCTTTTAAATCGTAGCCAAAAAGCGGAAACGATTCAATAAAGGAACCGCGGCCTGCCATGATTTCTGCCCGGCCGTTTGACAGCGCATCGATAGTCGCATACTGCTGGTAAACACGCACAGGATCAATCGAAGAAAGAATGGTTACAGCACTCGATAAGCGAATATGCTTGGTGTTAACACTACCAGCAGCCAGCACAATTTCAGGGGCAGAGACAGCAAAATCTTCGCGGTGGTGCTCACCAACAGCATAGATGTCCAAGCCAACCTGATCCGCCAGCTTAATTTCCTCAATCAATTCTCGGATACGCTGATCATGAGCAATTACCTGTCCTGTCTTTTCAAGAGGTGTTGTTTCACCAAAGGTTGAAATTCCTAATTCAATTGTCATATCAATCACTCCTGTTTATCATGATGATAAAAACATAATATCACTAATTAGTAGTAATCACAATCTATTTGTTTTCCTGACAGGCGCAGTTTAAGCTGTTATATTTTTTTATTTGGTAGTATAATAATAGTACTATTCAATTAGAAATGAGGTATCCCCTAATGGCTATTACGTTTAAGAAAAAAGATGAGTTAGAAAAAATGATGGAAAATTTTGCTAAGCTTCCTGATTTAGAAAAAGCAGAATCTCCAGATGACAAAGATAAAGAAAAGGAAAATGACAAGAACGTCAAGAAATAAGTATTATGGCTGTTTTTAACCACTTACCTGCCAGTGTTCTGCAATGCCTGGCAATCTTTCTTTCTATTATTATTGAAGCGCTGCCCTTTATCTTATTGGGAGCGATTTTATCAGGTTTTATTGAGGTCTGTCTCACACCCGACCTTGTGCAGAAATACCTTCCTAAAAACAAGATAGCGCGTATTCTCTTTGGAACTTTTGCTGGTTTTATCTTTCCTTCCTGCGAATGCGGGATTGTTCCCATTGTCAACCGCTTTTTGGAGAAAAGGGTTCCTAGTTACACTGCTATCCCTTTTTTGGCAACTGCGCCTATTATTAATCCTATCGTTCTTTTTGCAACCTTCTCGGCCTTCGGCAATTCCTGGCGTTTTGTCTTTCTAAGATTGTTTGGAGCTATTATTGTGGCTATTTCGCTGGGAATTTTGCTAGGATTTCTGACCGATGAAAATATTATCAAAGAAAGTGCCCAGCCCTGCCACTATCACGATTACTCTGATAAAAAAATCTATCAAAAAATCTTTTACGCCTTGGCGCATGCTGTTGATGAACTTTTTGATACAGGTCGCTATTTGATTTTTGGCAGCCTGGTCGCTGCTGCCATGCAAATTTACATTCCAACTCGGATTTTGACCACTATCGGCCACAATCCTTTGACCGCTATTTTAATCATGATGCTCTTGGCCTTTATCCTGTCCCTATGCAGTGAAGCTGACGCTTTTATTGGGACATCGCTCCTTGCAACCTTTGGTGTTGCTCCTGTAGTAGCCTTCTTGCTTATTGGTCCGATGGTAGATATTAAAAATCTAATGATGATGAAAAATGTCTTTAAAGGCAAATTTATCCTACAGTTTGTCGGCACATCCAGTCTTATTATCATTCTTTATTGCTTGATTTTGGGGGTGGTTTAATGATTCGTTTTTTAATTCTTGTAGGCTATTTTGAATTGGGCATGTATCTGCAGCTTTCAGGTAAATTGGATCGCTATATCAACACCCACTACTCCTATCTAGCCTATATTTCCATGGTCCTGTCCTTTATTTTAGCGATTGTACAGCTGATTATTTGGATGAAAAACTTAAAAATGCATTCCCACCTGTCGGGAAAATGGGCTAAATTTTTCAGTCCTCTTATCTTAGCGGTGCCAATTTTTGTCGGACTCTTAGTGCCAACGGTTTCTCTTGACTCAACGACTGTTTCAGCCAAGGGCTATCATTTTCCAGTGGCGGCTGGTTCAGCTGGTTCAGGTGTCAGCCCAGATGGCACTCGCGTTCAGTATCTTAAGCCAGATACCAGTTTATATTTCACAAAATCAGCCTATCAAAAGGAAATGCGAACCACCTTAAACAAATATAAGGGCAGCGGAAAACTGCAGATTACCACGCAGAATTATATGGAAGTAATGGAGATTATCTACCTCTTCCCTGATGAATTCAAAAACCGTCAAATTGAGTATGTTGGCTTTATCTACAATGATCCCATGGATAAAAACAGCCAGTTCCTCTTTCGTTTCGGTATCATCCACTGTATTGCCGATTCGGGTGTTTACGGTCTGCTGACAACAGGCGGACACACCCACTATGACAATAATACCTGGGTGAAGGTTTCCGGAAAAATTTCTATTGAATACAATCAAAATCTGAAACAAACCTTGCCAGTTTTGCATATTTCTCATAGTTCAAGGACTATTAAGCCTAAGAACCCTTATGTTTACCGTGTTTTTTAAAGTCTGATGGCGCTTCTCCAAAATATTTGGAAAAGTCAGCTGCTTGACCAAACTTTTCAGAGAGTAAGACAGTATAAATCGTTCTTTATGATTTGAACCTGTTCTGCTCTCTTTGTTTTGCCTCTTTTTTTGTGCTACAATGATAAAAACGAGAATAGGAGACCTAATGACCCTCAAACACCATACAGATACTGTTTCATTTAAGACTCAGCTGTCTATTGTTGCAACCGCCCTTCTAGGCTTTTCTGGTATCTTATCTGAAACCAGTATGAACGTGACTTTTACCAAGTTAATGACTGTTTTTCATCTGCCCTTAAGCAGTCTTCAGTGGATTACGACCGTTTATTTGCTGGCAGTTGCTATTTCAATGACACTTAGCGCTACTTTGCAGCAAAATGTTAAAGAGCGGCACCAGTTTAATATAGCTGTTCTGCTTTTTCTTTTGGGAACACTGACCTGTATTGCCAGCAAGAACTTTGCTCTCATGATTGCGGGCCGTGCCCTCCAAGGAGCCGGCACTGGAATTGCCATGCCTTTGATGTTTAATCTGATCATCGAGCGTGTCCCCATCAATAAAATCGGAACCTATATGGGCATTGGCGGTCTCATCATGGGATTGGCACCTGCTTTTGGACCGACTTATGGCGGC
>NZ_BCLE01000018.1 GCF_001431045.1 Streptococcus orisasini | reverse complement strand
TTTATGATTGCCCATTTCTCTTGGCAGTGGATTTTCCTCTTAACACTTCCGGTTCCTGTTATCGCTTTTTTGATTAGTTATTTTGTTCTGGAAAATTCGGTTAAAGACGAAAAACGCCCCTTTGATCTTATTAGCTTTCTCTTGCTGGCAGTTACACTAAGTTTCTTTTTGATTCTGATTTCCGGCTTGGAATCTGGTTCTGTCAATTGGCTTGCTCTGCTGATTTTCATACTGGCCTGTGTTTTGTTTGTTGTAAGAACTCTAAAATCAGAAACACCTTTTCTGGACATTCGCATTTTGAAGCAGCTTCCTGTCATTTTAGGACTGATTCCTTTTTTTATTTATCAATTTTCAAATTTGGCTTCCAACTTTCTTATTCCCAATTTTTTAGTCCAGGTCGAGCATGTTTCGACCACCGCTGCTGGATTCGTGCTGCTGCCGGGAACTCTTCTGGGTGGACTGTTGGCACCGTTTTTTGGAAAACTTTATGACATTAAGGGACCTAAACTGTCTCTTTATGCAGGCAATATTCTCTTTGCTGTTAGTCTGTTCATCTTTGCCTCATGGGCTGACTCACTGACCGTCATGTTGATGTCACTGGTCTATATCATGTTTACATTCGGCCGTAACATGTCTTTCAACAATACGATGGCAGTCGCCATTTCACAGCTGCCGAGAAACAAAACGGCTGATGCTACTGCTATTTTTCAAATGATGCAGCAGTTTGCAGGAGCTCTGGGAACGGCTCTGTCTTCTGTGGTTTTGCAGCTAGCACCAAACATGACGGCTGGTGTTAAAACTATTTTCTGGGCTCTCTTTATCCTAGTCCTGTTCATCTTTATCTGCTTCAAAATACTTTTTGCTTCTTTGAAGAAGAATGAATAAATCGAAAAACTCTCTGACATTTGCTGCTTTCAAGCAAATGTCAGAGAGTTTTTTTGTATTTTACAGTAAACCTTCCAAAAGTCCCTTCATGAAGTCTTCCGAATTAAATTCACCAATATCATCAATTTTTTCACCAAAACCGATAAATTTCACAGGAATATCAAGTTCCTGACGAATGGCCAGAACAACACCGCCCTTAGCTGTTCCATCAATTTTTGTCAGAACTAAACCTGTTAGAGGTGTTATTTTGGAGAATTCCTTGGCCTGTACAAGAGCGTTCTGGCCTGTCGAGGCATCGAGAGCCAGAAGCGTTTCATGAGGTGCGTCTGGTATGACACGCTTGACAATACGGCCGATTTTTTCCAGCTCTGCCATCAGATTGTCCTTATTTTGCAGACGGCCAGCCGTATCAATCATGAGGATGTCAACACCTTCTGCCAGAGCCTTTTCAACCCCATCATAGACAACACTGGCCGGATCTGCCTTCTCAGGCCCTGTAATGACTGGAACGTCCACACGGCGGCCCCATTCGACCAGCTGAGCGACAGCTCCGGCCCGGAAGGTATCAGCTGCAACCAACATGACTTTCTTCCCTTGATTTTTGTACTTATAAGCTAATTTCCCGATAGATGTTGTTTTGCCAACACCGTTGACACCGACAAACAGCATGACTGTGACACCATTTTGCAGATTGATTTTTTCATTGAACTGGCCGTCTTTTTCATAAATATCAACCAGTTTTTCAATGATGACACGGCGAAGCGCCTCCGGTTTTTTAGCCTTTTCTAATTTGGCTTCGTAGCGCAAATCCTCAGCCAGAGTCGATGCAACTTGAACACCGACATCTGACAGAATCAGCATTTCTTCCAGTTCTTCAAAGAATTCCTCGTCAACACTGCGAAAATTAGCCAAAAAGGCATTCAGACGGGCGCCAAAACCAGTGCGGGTTTTCTTTAAACTGCGGTTATATTTTTCTTCCTCAGATTCTTTCTGACTGCTCTTGTCCGCTTGAGAGAGACTGGTCTCTGTTTCCTGCTCTGAAACGTCTGCCTCGGCTTGAATCTCTTCTGTCTTTGTTTCTGGCTGAACGGCTGAACCTTGATTGATTTGCTGAGCTAGTGCGGCCTTGCGGGCATAGTAATCTGCCATAAAGTCTGCTGAACTGCTTTTCGGTTCAGCTGTTGCTACCTCTGACTCAGGCTGACCAGCCGTGACTTCTTCATCAGCAGCTGTTTCTTTGACAATTTCAGGAGAATCTTCTGATGTCTCTGTGAGCTGATCTGCTGGTTCAATAGAATCTAAAGCTGCTGACTCCTGAACCTCATTGATCTCTGAAGCAGTTCCAGAAGCAGAAGCAGACACTGATTGATCAGTCTCAGGTAAATCTTCAGCTGCAGCAGGTGCTTGTTCTGCATCCGAAAGATTTTCTGCCGCAGCTGACAAGTCTGCCTGTGCTGGCTTTTCATCAGCTTCTGTTTGCTCTGCCGCCTGAGAAATGTCTGTCGTTTCTAAGTTATTTTCTTCTTTTTTCTTTCCAAATAAGCGGTCAAATAATCCCATTTCAATCCTCGCTCAAAATATATTGTTCAATAGCCTCAGCAACGCCGGATTCGTCATTGGTTCGCTCGGTAACAGCATCAGCCGTTTGCTTAGCAACAGCAACACCATTTGCCATTGCTACGCCAAAGCCTGCCCACTCCAGCATGCTCAGGTCATTTTCTTCATCTCCCATAGCCATCACTTCACTTTGGTCAATCCCTAGATGCTTAATCAACAAATTCAGTCCAACTGCTTTGTGAACACCTTTAGGCATAATTTCTAAGATAATGTCCCGCGATTTAAAGACCTCGAATTCTTCATACATATACTGGGGAATTTTTTTAATCTGCTGATCCAAAAAATCCGCATCATAGACAACAACCACTTTGTTATAAATAACATCAGGAAGCTGTTTGAGGCCATCAATCTCCTTAAAGCTAAGCATAGGATTTGCCATATGATAAAGCGAATGGTTGTCTTGATTGCTGATGCTGTAGACCATACCATCGCTCAGCACATCAACAGGCAGGGCTAATTTTTCCATCTCTGTCTGAATAGTTTCAATGTGCTTGCGTGTCATGGCAGTCTTATCCAGAATTTCTCCGGTTGTTTTTTGAACCAAACCGCCATTAAAGGTGATGAGGTAATTGTCCTCTGATATTAAATCAAGTTCTTCCAGCAAATGTTCGATAGCCTTTAAGGGGCGGCCTGTCGTGATAACAACCTTAACTCCTTTTTCCTGTGCTGCTTTGAGAGCAGCCTTGTTTGCAGGACTGACTTCTTTTTTAGTATTAAAAAGTGTTCCGTCTAAGTCCAAAGCCAGTAATTTAAATTCTGCCATTCCTTACCATACCTTCCATATAAGCGATCACTGATTCTTCTTGATGGTGGCCAATAATATCATCTGCGATTTCGCGAATTTCAGCTCGTGCATTTTCAGGAGCAACTGCCCTTCCTGCAAAGGTCAGCATTTCAAAATCATTTAAATCATCACCAAAAGCCACAACCTGTTCAGAACCGATGCCTAAAACTTGGCAGAGACGGTTCAGACCAAAGCTTTTGTTGGCCCCTCGTAAGATAACATCAATGGATTCAAAGCCCGTTGTCACAGCCTGCATATGAGGTAGCTTTTTATTAAGCCAGGCAGTGCCTTTGCTGATGTCCTTTGGAGGAAAATTGGTCGTGATTTTAAAAATATCATCATCCAAATGGTCAAAATCTTTCACCAAGCAGATATTTTCATAATAATAACGCATCTTTTCCACATAGCTTTGTGGGCTGTCAGCCAAAATATAAGCAGCCTTTTTGCCAGACAAAAGCAGCTCTGTGCCTTGATTGTAGGGATTTTCCAAAATGTTAGCGATCAAGGCTAGATACTGTTCCTTAGACATAAAATGTTCAAACAAAATTTTATTTTTATACTGAATCAAACTGCCATTTTCAGCAATAATAGCAATCTGGTCTTTGAAATCCCCAAAAAGCCTATCTAAAGCCAAAAAAGAACGGCCGCTGGCAACAGCAAAGACAAGACCTTGTTTTTTAAATTCTTGCAGCAGCCTCCTTAAGCGCTGATGATTAAAACTGCCAGCTGGAGTTAAAAAAGTACCATCCATATCTGTAGCAATCAGGCGTATGTCTTTCATCAGAATCTCCTTTCGCACGTCACACTATCTTTATTTTATCAAAATTTAAACAACTTTTGGGAATTATTTCCTAAAAGTTGCAAGCCTCACCTTCTTTTCCACCTCAGTTTGAAAAGCTGCCATTTAAATTGCCGCACATGCTTTTTAACCGCCTTAAAATTGCTTTTGTGTCTGCTGGCATAAAGGCCCTTTTTGTTAAAATAACTCCTTTGCCAGTCCTCGACAGATTTTGCCTGACTTCTTTTAGAAGCAGCTTTGGGAGCTTTAAAATGATATTCCTTATTAGCAATAACAGCCGTTCTAAAAGCAGGATCATGCTTCTTAGCAGGATTGACATCCAGCTCCCAATGGCGCTTGTCTGCCTTATTAGCATAGTTAAAGCTGGCACCGTTAATAATCCCATTTTGCGTGACTTGTTCCGCATCAATTTCATTTAGGAAACACCCTTCACTATCAAGGATAAATTCGGTATGGAAATGTAATAACACTTTAAAATTAACACGGTAAGAATTATCTGGATAAACCGTTTGCCCATTCTTAAAAGCCAGTTTGTTGTGAAGTCTGGCAGACTCATTCAGACTATAATCAGCCGTTTTCCGCCAAAACCGCTGGCCTTTTTTGCCTTTTAAAAAAGCAGCCAAGGCCTCCTCATCCGTTATCTTAGCCCTTTTAAAATGCCGGCGAATATACTGGGCCTGCTGGCTGGAGATGACATAGCGAAACTGGTGAATGCGCTTAGCAAAACTTGTGTCAGTACTGAGTTGCTCCCTTGGAAAAACTTCTTGAACCAGATGTGAAAACTCCTGCCAAAAAGCATGATCTGGCGCCAAATCATTTGAAAAACGGCGGACTAATTGCTGATTTTCCTGCAAATCACCAGATAATTCTTTCGGCATAGCAGCCATGTCTAAAACAATCATGAGCAGTTTCTCAGCCTTTTTCCTGCCGTAAGCAGCTTGCCACAATAACTGAAAAACCTGAGAGCCTATGCAAAAATCAGCTGGCTGCAAATCTCTTTTAGCTAGTTGCTTTATATCTTGTCTAGTCCACCCTGCACTTTCCCATAAGAGCAGCTGTTTGGCCTGCTGATAGCGCTTGTTCAGCCCTGTTTGGGAAAAGGCATAATTTCCTAAAATTGACCACATAGGCTCCCTCCTTTCAAAATCATATTATAACAAAAAAGACAGTGAGACGGGAGTGGTTTATTAGTCTTAAAGCACCTAATGAACTGTGCAGGGGTTGGTAGCAGGAATACTAGACGAGTTTTTACCAGCTACTCTTACCGCGACTCATCAGCCAGACCATACACATCACAAGAAAAAACACCCAGGACAGTTTTAAAATCCCAGATGTTTTGTCTGCTATGCTAAAGGTAGCTTTTCTTGCGCACAAATACAGATAATAGATGTTTAATAATCCTAAGATGAACAAATCAAAAACCAACTGCCAACCAAAAGTCGGAATGCGATTCCTAAAGAGACTGCTCAATATCAGCAATAGGACATCTTCCCAGTTTTTAATTTATTTCATGCTTTCCTGCCACTCATGTTAGACTGAAAGGCAATAATAGCAAATACAAAAATGACTACTGTATAAATCATTACATTTGATAAATGAGGAAGTACATGATTAAAATGACCGTTTAAAGCTGACCGTATTATCTCTACGCTATGATAAAACGGTAGAATACTTGTTATTTTTTTGAAGGAACCACCTATTAAATCAATAGGAATAAATACGCCAGATAACCATCCAGCAACATTCGTCAGCAAAGCTCCGCAAATACCGCTAACTGCCTTGTCATTCATAAGGCTGCCAAAAAACAATCCTATTCCTACAAACAACAAAGAAGTCATGGCTGTTATAACAATCGCAAACAAAATAGTGAATCTTATTTCAAGCCCAAAGGCTCCTGCTGCCAATAAGGTGATTGTTGCCTGTGCAATTGTCATCCCAAGCATTGGCAGAGTATATCCCAAAATAAAATCTAATGCCGTCATAGGAGAGGTAAACAGCCGCACTAAAAAGGATGATGTGCGATCTTTTGATAGCAGCATCCCCGCAAATAGTGCCATAAATACGCTCCCGAACATGGCTAGACCCGGTGCAAGGTTTTCTATTTGAAACATCGTGTTCCTTGCTTCAGATGGAATAGCATCGTTGATAATCGACAGCAAAACTAATAGTATAATAGGGAATCCCAAACCGAAAAAGAAAGTGATGGGATCGCGCAAAATTTCTTTTGTATTCCGTTTTGCAAACAAAAACATTCTCATAGTGCACCTCCTGAAAGCATAACAAAGGCGTCCTCTAGCTTTGTGGTTCCGGTTTTTGCTGTTAACTCTGGGATTGTCCCAACCGCTCTTAATTTCCCTTTTGCCATTATACCCACACGATCAGAGAGCATTTCTACCTCATCCATATAATGAGTTGTAAGGATAATGGTTACCTTTCCTTTTAAGGATTTAATTGATGTCCATAATTGACGGCGAGCCAGTACATCAAGCCCTAAAGTTGGTTCATCAAGAAATAAAATTTGTGGATTGGAAATGAGAGCCAGAGCAATAGAAAGTCTTCTTTGCATTCCTCCTGATAAGTGTTTAGCCCTTTTGTTCAATTCATTTTCCAAACCAAATTTTTGGGCTATCTCATAGGCATTTTTCTTTGCCGTTTTACTGTTTTGACCATATAGTCCCGCAATAAGCTCCAAATTTTCAAGAACCGATAAATTAGCGGCTACTGCTGTTTCCTGCGGAGAAATATTGATTTTCTCCTTGACTGCATGAGGGTTTGAAACAATACTGTCATCAAGCAGAAAGGCATCGCCGCTGGTGGGCTTTGTTAAACAAGACAGCATTTTAATCGTTGTCGTCTTTCCCGCACCATTTACACCAAGCAAGGCAAATAATTCACCCTGTTCAACCGTTAAATCGAGATGATCTACAGCAGTTATATTAGAATATGTTTTCGTCAGCTGTCTAGTGACAATAGCCTTCATTTTCATCCTCCTTTGGTACAGTACTAGCAACAATATCTATAACATTAAACTATCACGAACTTCTTTGAACATGACCAGTTGTCAATAGGCCACCTAAACAAAATCATAGCAGCCAATCACATGCAAAAAGAATATCAAGACTGCAAAACTAAGGCTCAAACTGGCTATTTTTTTCATTCATTAACCCCATTTCTTCAAAAGCCTGAATAAAGAAATCGCTGTTTAACAAGGCCAAGCCTCGATTGATATCACCTAAAACCATAAGGCTATCGCCTTTTTTAATGTTAAACACTTTTCTGGCCCGTACGGGAATGACAATTTGCCCCTTTTCACCAACCGTTACCGTTCCAAAAATATACTTTCCTTCCTTAGGTTTACTGGCAAAAAAAGAATCATCACCATTAACCAGCTCATCTAAGCTAATGTCAAAAATTTCTGCCAAACGGCTTGAAGAAATAATATCTGGTAAACTCTCTCCCAGTTCCCATTTACTAAGGGTTTGACGGGATACTCCTACCTTTTCAGCTAATGTTTCCTGAGAATAGCCTAACTTTTTTCTCAATAGAAGAATTGTTTCACTAATCATACTTTTCTCACCTCTTTATAAGTCTATTATAGAGGCAATTTATTCGACTTTCAAGCAAGGTTAGCTGGCAAAATAAGCAATTTTTTGTTAAAAATCATAGCAAAAAAAGAAGCCCCACAGGACTTCTCTTCTTTATCTTATTTTGCTTCTTCTTCGCTTGGACGTGATTTTCTTGCGATATCGGCTAAGATATTTTCCGTGAATTCAGCAATGCTTTCAGTGTGCGTTTGTTTGCTGCCGTAACGGCGGACGTTAACAGACTTGTCTGCCATCTCCTTGTCTCCAACGATGAGCTGGTAAGGAATTTTTTGGGTTTGGCTGGCACGAATTTTGTACTGCATTTTTTCGTTGCGTTCGTCCACTTCCACACGGATACCGCGGTTACGAAGCGTTTTAGCGACTTCCCAAGCGTAATCAATGTGCGCTTC
This sequence comes from Streptococcus orisasini, assembly GCF_001431045.1. Classification (GTDB taxonomy): domain Bacteria; phylum Bacillota; class Bacilli; order Lactobacillales; family Streptococcaceae; genus Streptococcus; species Streptococcus orisasini. The sequence continues at coordinate 38,852 of NZ_BCLE01000018.1, read as the reverse complement.
GTTGGAGATTGGGATGACGGTTACTTGCTGCGGTGCTAGCCAGGTTGGGAAGGCTCCCTTGTAGTTTTCAATCAGAATAGCGGTGAAGCGTTCCATAGTTGAAATAACGCCGCGGTGAATCATGACTGGACGGTGTTCTTCGCCATCTGCGCCAACGTATTTAAGGTCAAAACGTTCTGGCAAGAGGAAGTCCAGCTGAATGGTTGACAGGGTTTCTTCATTGCCAAGGGCTGTTTTTACTTGAATGTCAAGTTTTGGACCGTAGAAGGCTGCTTCTCCTTCTGCTTCAAAGTAATCCAATTCCATGTCGTCCATGGCTGCTTTGAGCATAGCTTGCGCATTTTCCCACATTTCATCGTTGTCATAGTATTTGTGAGTATCTTTAGGATCACGGTAGGACAGGCGGAAACGGTAATCTGTCAGATTAAAATCTTCGTAAACGTCAATAATCAATTGTAGTGTCTGCTTAAATTCGTCTTGAATTTGCTCTGGTGTCACGAATGTGTGACCATCGTTCAATGACATTTCACGCACACGCTGTAAACCAGTCAGGGCACCCGATTTTTCATAACGGTGCATCATACCGATTTCAGCGATACGGATTGGCAACTCACGGTAAGAATGAACATGGTGTTTGTAGACTTCAATATGGTGTGGGCAGTTCATTGGACGCAGGACAAATTCTTCACCATCACCCATGTCCATGGTTGGGAACATGTCTTCCCGGTAGTGATCCCAGTGGCCAGATGTCTTGTAAAGGTCAACAGAGGCAATTGGTGGCGTATAAACGTGTTGGTAACCGGCAGCGATTTCCTTATCAACAATATAACGTTCCAGCGTACGGCGAATGGTTGCTCCATTTGGCAGCCAGAATGGCAGACCTTGACCGACTTCTTGAGAAATCATGAAGAGATCAAGCTCTTTACCAAGTTTACGGTGGTCACGTTCCTTGGCTTCTTCCAGACGTTTGAGGTAAGCTTTGAGATCTTTCTTGTCAAACCAAGCAGTCCCATAAATCCGCTGCATCATAGCATTATCAGAATTACCACGCCAGTAGGCACCGGCCACATTGAGCAGGTGGAAAACTTGGATACGGCCAGTTGATGGGACATGTGGACCGCGGCAAAGATCAACATATTCGCCCTGACGATAGATGGTCAAACCACCTTCATCTTCTGAGTGTTCTTCAATCAGTTCAAGCTTATAAGGATCGTTTTTAAAGATTTCACGCGCCTCATCTTTGGTCACTTCTTCACGAATGGATGGGAAATTTTCTTTGACAATCTTCTTCATTTCCTCTTCGATACGAGGCAGGTCTTCATTTGAGATTTGGCCAGCTTCGTTATCGGTATCATAGTAGAAACCATCTTCAATAGCAGGGCCAACACCCAAATGAATATCTGGAAAAAGGCGGCGTGCCGCTTGGGCAAAGAGGTGAGCAGCTGAGTGACGAAGAATAGGCAGGGCATCCTCGTGATCAGGCGTAACAATTTCAAGAGAGCCGTCTTCTGTAATCGCACGCGTTGTATCGATTAATCGACCGTTTAATTTACCTGCTAAAGCCTTCTTAGCGAGGGACTTGCTGATGGACTCAGCGATTTCAACAGTTGTCACGCCGCTTTCGTATTCACGAACAGCGCCATCTGGGAAAGTGATTTTTACCATTGGGGTTTCTCCTTTTATCAAATTCTTTTTTCTTGCCAGCTGCCTTAAGTGGTCGGCACGCAAGCAACCGACTTCGTCGTTTCATTGCTAAAATTGGAGCCTGAAGTCTCCAATTTTGCCTCGTATTGTTATCGCTGCTAACAATACTGTGACCACGGCGGCAGCTGGCGGTTAGAGCGACTTCGTCGCTCCAAGTAACAGTTATCACTGTCCACTGTGGCGCAAGCCTTTGGGACAGACAGCAATGATTGCTGCGCAATCACCCAAGGTAACTGTCAAAACATAAACATAAAAAATACGACATCCTCAAAAGGACGTCGCAACGTGGTTCCACCTTCATTCGTGTACAACAAAACAAGCTTGTTGCCACCTCAGATTGGCTATATCGTAGCCACCGTTTTATGTTTGCATAAAATCGAGGAAGGAGTATTTCTTGATAGGCCTGCGCTTTTTCACCGACCAAGCGCTCGCTAGAAGACCAGACACAAGAAACTTGTCTTCGCTCTTTATTATAGCAGGTTTTCTTAGTTTTTCAAGCCTCTAATCTAGAAAATCGCGAATAGCATTGACCAGACGAACCGGAGCCTTAACCACCTTGACGGATGTCTTGGCAGTCTTTTTAAGGGCAGTAGCCGGAAGTTTGATGGTTGATTTTACAAGTTTGATAGAAGTATCTGTCCTGTTGCCTTCAACAGCCAAGGACAGTTTTTCCTTTTGTTTAGCCTTTTTCGAAATAATCATATCCAGATAAAAAGCAAAAACAGATTTTCCAAAATGCTCAGAAGAGATTTCGTACAACTTTTTCTGCCAGAGTTTGTCATCTTTGGCTGGCGTAGATATGATAGCATCTAAAACAGCATCTACCAAATCAGATTCAGTTTGATAGAGGGTGCCAAACATCTTATCGGTAATCAAATCATTAAGGTAAGGATTAGCCTGAGCGATAATAGGTTTGCCGCTGGCCAAACTTTCAGTATAGGTCAGGCCTTGCGTTTCACTGGTTGAGGCACTGACAAAGAAATCAGAAACTTTGTAATAAAGAGCTGTTTCAGCAGGCTCTACCATTCCTGTGAAAATAATATGATCTGTAACCGCCAAGTCTTCAGCCTGCTTTTTTAAATCGTCAAGATAAGGACCGTCTCCAACAATAAGCAGCTTGACCTTGGCATTTCCCGTCAAAATGTCTGGCAGATTTTGAATTAGGGCCTGAATATTTTTTTCATAGGATACTCTGGACAAACTTAAAAGAACCGTTTCGTCAGGTGCAAGACCTAACTTTTGGCGCAGGGCATCAATATCATCTTGGCTGATATCCGGCCGTTCATAATTTTTCAACTCAATGCCTGTGGGAATAATCCGCTTAGGAATTTTTACAGAATAGCCATCCAGCAAATTCAGAGCAATGCGGCTGGGACAAATAACCCCGTCAAGGTCGCTTAGATAGCCGCGAATGATGTATTTAACCATACTGGGACGAATCAACTTGCCGTTTGCGATGTAGCGAACATAGTCTTCATACTGGGTGTGGTAGGTATGAATAACCGGAATGCGCAGGGCTTTCCCAACCATTTTTCCTAAAATCCCCAAGCTGAATTCTGTCTGAGTATGAATGATATCTAATTTGTAGGTCTTGGCAATTTTATAAGACGCAAAAAGTCCCCGGTAAACAACTCGGCGATCCGTAAAGGAAATAAAGGGAACACTAGGTAGGCGAATGATTGTTGGATCTTCATAACGTCCAACATGTTTATCAGTCGTCGTAAAGATATACACTTCATGCCCTTGCTTTTCCAGTTCTTCCTTCAGGATTTTGATACTTGTTGCAACACCTGAAATCTGCGGCAGATAAGTATCGGTAAAAAGACCTACACGCATCCTACTCCTCCATTACTTTTTGATAAACGCTGACCAATTCCTGAGCTATTCTATCAATATTGCGGCTTCTAGCTACTCTGTAGCCAGTTTCTTTTTTATGACTGCGGCCATCAAGAACTTTTTGAATAGCTTCTTCAAATCCTTCAGCTGTAGTCGCAAATTCAACGTCTTCGTCCGTTATCCAGCCTTCATAAACCGGAATGTCTCTGAGAATAACATGCTGATGACTAGCTAAAGCTTCTAAAACAGCGATACCTTCTGTCTCTTCCAAACTAGGGAAAAAGAAGGCATCCGCGCCGCTCAGAGCTCCTTCAAACACCTCTCCCTTGATGTAGCCAGCAAAAGTGACATTTTCAGGGTGATTTTTAGTTACAATTGCTCTGACATCATGGGGAATAACCCATTTATTAGTTTCCCCAAACCAAATAAAACGAACATGAGGCATTCTCTCAGCAACCTTGATAAAATCCTCAATGCCCTTACGTTTAAAATACAATCCAGCGCAGATAACCACTTGCTCATCTCCTGTCAGTTGGAAATGACGGCGAAAGGCTTCTTCCTTGGCTTCGCTAGGAACATAGCGCTCCAAATCAATACCGTTAGAGACAGCGTAAATGGGATTGGTAATCCCGTATCCTGCGATTAAACGTTTGGAATAGGGCGTAGGGGTAATGATGGCATCAGCTTTTTTATAAAAATGACAAAGATATCTTCTAAAAAGCGGCGCCACTAAATTAGAACCGATAAAGGAATTTCTAAAATCTTCCTCGGTCGAGTGCCCGTGCATAATAATCTTTTTGCCTGATTTTCTGGCACGGCTCATTAGACGCCAGCTTTTATAACCATAAGTATTTATATGAACAAGATCGTAATCATCTTCTGGATTTGTCGTGTACTCAACTCCTGCTAAAGTTAGGGCACGCTCTTGATGTTTGATGGCACGGCCGATACCTGATTTTCTCAGGTAGTGCTCTGCCTCCAAATACAGTAAAACTTTCATGTTTCTAATTATAACACTAAATCTTTTGAGATTCCACTGACTACTGCTCAAATAAACAACCTAACATCTCAATAAAAACGCTGTCAAAACTTCCAAAAAACCAGCAACCAAGCCTTTTAAAGGCTATTTAACTTTCACAATAAAAACTTTATCCGTAAGGACCGCAGTAATAGGCTGGCCTAAAATTTATTGCAAACAGACATCAAAAAAGCGAGGCCAAAACTCTGGCAGCACTGCCATCGAATTTTGTCTCGCACTTTTTGATTACAGGCAAACATCCTTATTCACCCAAACAGACACAGAGCCTGCCTGAACAGGAAAGTCGCCCCAGCCTTGATCATCTAAAATGACCTCTTCTGAACAATTGCCCAGATAGTCCACAAAAACTTTATTCCTATTATGTTCTCCCATAGTCATATGCTTCCAGCCAGCCTCACTGTTGGTCATGACAACAGCCAAACCATGAGGGTGCTCCTCGTCACCCAGATAGGTCCAGCCAATGCAATTTGGATGGTCAAAATAATCCTCCTTGGGACCATAGACATACTGCTTTCTAGCATAGAGAAGCTTATCTAAAATAGCTTGGAAAGACTCTTGGGCAAAGTCACCAGAAATACCATAATAATCCCCATAGAAAACACAAGGAGTACCTTCTTGGCGCAACAGAATTAAGCTGTAAGCTAAAGGTTTAAGCCATTCAGCAACCGTTGATTCCAAAGCTTGGCCCCTTTGCGAATCATGATTATCTACAAAAGTAACAGCAAATTCAGGATTGCTTTGCATCAGGCTGTCATTTAAAATCGTTGATAAATCAAAGTCAGCTCCTCTTTGGCCGGCTTCAAAGAAATTCATATGCAGCATGACATCAATCAAATCGAATTGGAGTTCCGTGTCATTCAGATAGTCAGTAATATCAAAATTGCTGTCCTTCCAATATTCACCAAAAACATAGAGGTCTTCCTTGAAATTCTCTCGAATATAGCGAATAAAATCTGCCATAAAATGCTTATCGATATGCTTGACAGCATCTAAGCGAAAACCGCCGACACCGCTTGTTTCCAAAAACCAACCAGCCCAGGATTTGAGATGTTCTACTACTTCAGGGTGTTTAAAATCAATATCATCATACATGAGATAGTCGTAATTACCATTTTCCTGATCAATATTTTCCTGATTGGCCCAGCCTTTATTGTCCCCCAAAATCATGTAAATACCTGTCTCATTATGCAGGGCATCGTAGTCTACACCGGTAAAATGGTACCAATGCCACTTGAAATCGCTGTAGGTATTTTGCCGTCCCGGAAAATTAAACTGCGTCCAGGCTTCAATCTCATAGGGCTCTGAAATTTTTTCCTGACGGTTGCTGGGATTGACCTTGATTACCTCAAATTTTTCCTTGGCATCGCCATTGGCCTTATGGTTAAGGACAATATCTGATATTGGCATGATACCTTGTTCTTTGAGGGCTCTGACAGCAGTTAAATAATCTTCTTTGGTACCATACTTGGTTCGAACGGTTCCATTTTGATCAAATTCTCCCAAATCGTAAATATCGTAAACACCGTAACCAACATCATTTGAGCCCGTTCCTTTAAAAGCCGGCGGCATCCACACCTTGCTGATGCCGATTTCACTTAAATGCTGGGCATCCTGAGCTAAATGCTGCCAGTGCTGTCCATCATCTGGTAAGTACCATTCAAAATACTGCATCATTGTTTCGTTTGTCATAAGTGCTCCTTTTATAAAAAGAGTCCAGAAGATAACTCCCAGACATCTTGTAAAATTATATAGCAGCAGCCAAGTCCAGACCTGCCACCTAAGCTGCTTGATACCAGATACATCTGTAGCTTGTAGACTGAAAACTGCTGCTAAATCAAATTTCTCAAGGCTTGTACCTGCTCGTAAATACTGGAACTTCCTATACAGAAACTCTATTTGGTTGTTCCCCGTTCGTTAATACCATGGTTAAGAACAATTTCCTTTTCTTCCAGCTCTTCCTTGTTCATAATCTTGGTCAGCATGCGCATAGCCACAGCTCCCAAATCATAAACAGGCTGGCTGATAGAAGTCATATTAGGACGAGTATAAAGAGCGATGGCAGAATCGTTGCTGGTAACAATTTCAAAATCTTCAGGCACCTTCTTGCCAGCAGCAAAGAGACCGTTTAAAAGACCAGCAGCCAATTCATCTTCAGCAACATAGACAGCTGTCGCACCTGAATTGATGACCCGCTGAGCCAGCTTGTAGCCTTCTTGGTATTTATACTGTGCTTCAAAAACAAGACCTTCTTTGAAACTGAGCTTATTATTCTTCAGCCCTTCTTTATAGCCGCTAAGTCGTACCTTACCGTTAATATCATCAATAAGAGGCCCTGAGACAAAGGCAATCTTTTCATGGTTTTTGGACAGCAAATCAACAGCATCCTGTGCAGCCTTCTTATAATCAATATTGACACTTGGCAATTGGTGCTCAAGATCTACCGTTCCTGCCAGCACAATCGGCGTGCGTGAACGAGAAAATTCCGCACGAATCTTTTCTGTCAGATGGTGTCCCATAAAGATAATACCGTCTACCTGCTTTGCAAACAAGGTATTGATGACATTGACTTCTTTGTCATCATCTTCATCACTTGAAGCAAGAACAATATTATATTTATACATGGTTGCAATATCGTCAATTCCCTTGGCTAAGATTGAAAAATAAGCATTAGCAATATTTGGAATCACAACACCAACAGTAGTTGTCTTTTTACTTGCTAAACCACGGGCTACAGCATTTGGCCGATAATCCAGGCGGTCAATAACTTCTAAAACTTTTTTTCGAGTATTTTCTTTAACATTTTTATTGCCATTTACAACGCGGCTGACAGTTGCCATAGATACTCCAGCTTCCCGAGCAACATCATAAATAGTAATTGTGTCATCAGTGTTCATCCTTGCATCATCCCTTCTACTTTGAAAATTACGCTTCCAATGCTATTCTAGCACTATTTGAAAACACTTTCAAGTGAAAGAGTGCAAGTTTTATGAAAAACTTAGCATAAACTTGATTTTTTCCCTCTTTTTTGAAAGAATAGAAGGCGAAAGAAGGTTTTTATATGTCAAAATTAACACAATTAATGCAGATGCTCAAACAGGAGGAAACTGCTGCAGCTGTCCTTTCTGATCCTATTTCCATTAATTATTTAACTGGTTTTTACAGTGACCCACACGAACGGCTCATGCTGCTCTTTTTATTTGCTGATAAAGATCCTTTGCTCTTTTTGCCTGAGCTTGATGCCGCCAGAGCCAGAAGTCTCATTGATTTCCCAGTTCTTGGCTATATTGATTCGGAAAATCCGTGGGAAAAGATTAAGAAATCACTGGCTAAAACTGACTACTCAAAAGTCGCACTGGAATTTGACAATCTTAACGTCACCAAGTTTAAGGGACTCGAAAGTATCTTTTCAGGACAATTTACTGACCTAACTCCGCTTATTAATCGCATGCGCCTGATAAAATCTGCCGATGAAATCCAAAAATTATTGATCGCCGGAGAATTAGCAGACAAAGCCGTCCAAATTGGCTTTGATAATATTTCTGTCAATGCTAGCGAAACAGACATCATCGCCCAAATTGAGTTCCAAATGAAAAAGCTGGGTGTTGATAAGATGAGCTTTGAAACCATGGTGTTGACAGGCAAAAATGCAGCTAATCCTCACGGTATTCCTGCAACCAATAAGATTGAAAACAATCATTTGCTGCTCTTTGACCTTGGCGTGGAAAGCAAGGGCTATGTCAGCGACATGACCCGTACAGTTGCTGTCGGCCAGCCTGATCAGTTCAAAAAGGACATTTATAACATCTGCTTGGAAGCTCAGCTGACAGCTCTTGACTTTATCAAGCCTGGCGTTACTGCCGCTCAGGTCGACGCTGCTGCCCGTTCAGTCATCGAAAAAGCCGGATATGGAGAGTACTTCAACCACAGATTGGGCCACGGCATCGGTATGGGATTGCACGAATTTCCATCTATTATGGCTGGAAATGATATGGTTCTGGAAGAAGGCATGTGCTTCTCTGTTGAACCCGGTATTTACATTCCAGAAAAAGTCGGTGTGCGTATTGAAGACTGCGGTCATGTCACCAAAAACGGCTTTGAAGTCTTCACCCAAACACCTAAAGAATTGTTGTATTTCTAATATTTTGAGGCTTCTTGTCAACTGTAGTGGGGGACTTATAATTAAGCACGAGAGAGAATCAAATGGGTTCTCTCTTTTGTGATGTTTAAAGCAATGAGAATTTTCATTTTGAAATTGTTGAAGTTTCGAAAGCCAAAGCTTGACGTTTGATATCTTTGATGAGCTTGTTGGTTGCTTCTAGCTTGGTATTGGAATAAGAATATTCAAGGGCGTTAGTGATATAAGCCTTGTGTTTAAGAAGGTTCTGAAGATGGTTGAAAATAAGGATAGGGAGGGTTAGGCTTTCTAAAAATCATATTCGAACATGTTTTCCTAACAGTGTGGGCAGGCCAGGCGCTTAATAATCTAGCTTAGCTTGTATTTCGATATGGGTTTGATGGTATAAGATAAACAAAATTTTGATGTTTTTATCTTTCCATCTGCTTAAATCTGTGTACTCTTCAGGTGTTCCATTGAAAAGACAACAGTTTTCTGAACAAAAATTATAAAGTGCTTTTCTAAGCGCGACGAGCTCACACTGTTCACCCGTTAGGTTATCTGTAGTTTTAAAAGAACCAGCTGTTTTAGCCTGTCTGATCCACTTATCAAAAAGAGAAGCACAACGGCCTTGCCCCTCTTGAAATGAGGAACAAGGCCGTTGCTTGATCGTTTATTATTTCACTGTCCACTTGACAGAGAGCTATTCAGTTTCTCAGTCTTTTTGCATGACCAGATTTATTAGCTCACTTAATTAAAAATCGGAATAGTTAGAGGGATATTTTTCTCATATTCCACATAAATTGTCAGAATCTTTTTTTGAATTTTCGTGTCAGACTTGTTAAATAATATTAATTTAGACCAAAACCTCTTGCTTAAGAAAATCCTAAGCGTTAAAATAAATAAGACTGTTTGGCTAAAAATATTTTTATGGAGGAAGTATGAAACTGAATTTAAAACTGACTGAACATACAACCATGTCTAAAAGTACTTTCATTTTTATAGTAATCTATGTCCTCAGCCTAGTTATACTAAGCCGTCTTCGCAAGTATGGATTAATTGATGGAAATGTATTCCTCATTTTTGGGATTATGGAAATTTTAGCAACAATCTATGCTTGGATTGTTTTTATAAAAATAATAATAGGACTATTATCCCATAAAGATTTTGTCTGATATACTTGTAACATGAAGGAAAAATACTATGAACACAGTGACATTAAATTCAATGGCTTTTGATAATTTTGAAACAGTAAACGATACTCTTCTGGCTGATTTTGATGGTGCAGGAGTGTATAGTGCAATTGTAGGAGGAATAGATAGAGGACTTGAATGGGGGGGCCAATGGTGCTGCAGTAGGTGGAGCGCTTGGAGCTGGGCTAGGTGCCATACCAGCTGGTCCTACTGCAGGTATTAGCATTGCTGCTGGTACAAGTCTAGGTGCTGCTGGTGGAGCTTTGCTTTTTGGAACTATCGGTTTTGTTACTGGAGCTATTGATAACTATTAATGCTGGATCTTATTCATTCCATTTCTACTCATAAAATACAGACGTTTAGAGTAGACACGGTTACATTTTTGATTTAAATATAGAAAATACCTTTCCCCTGCTTCTACTCTTATAGGAAGTCAGGGGCTTTTTCTGAAAAAATTACCCATGGAAGTGAGACTATGAACCAAGTCATTTTTATTATCGCAATTGTCAGAGGGTTTAATATCCTGCTAGAACTCATCAAGCACTTGAGATGATCTGGCAGAGGATCGTCCGCCCATGGCTCGCCCCCTCTCTTTTGGCGTCGACGCTACAAGCTGGTTCCTCAGGTCGATACCAGAGACTGTGGCCCAGCGGTACTGGCCTCTGTCGCCAAGCACAACGGCCTTGCCCCTCTTGAAATGAGGAACAAGGCCGTTGCCTAATCGTTTATTATTTCACTATTCTTTTGACAGGGAGCAGTTCACTTTCGTCCCAAACTCTTAATTCTTTTAGCCTGAGTAATCTGCAGAAGCACATCAAGCAGAAAAGCTGCCAAACCGCCTAACAAAACATAGCCAACATAATAAGGAAAAGTCATGGGACTAAAGATTGCAACAACAGCAATACAGCCGATAAAAGAATCCACATTATCTAAAACGATAAAAACCCATCTAGCCTTTCCTTGCCCTTCATGCCCAGCAGGAATATTGAAGCGGCGCTTTATAAAGCTGTTGGGGAGGTCACAAAGCGCATAAGCACTGCCTAGAAGAAAACCAAAAAACAGGTTGAAAAAAATATCATTGTGATAGCCTGCAACCAAAGACAGGGAAAGAAAATGAGGAATAATTCCCAAAATTAATCCCCAAACCACCTGAAAAAAGGTAGTCAGAGCGATCATTCCCCAGAAGCCCTTCCATGTTTTATTGGCTCCTAAAAAGCGCCTGCCATCAGACAAGCAAAACCCGCCGTCAATTGGCTGATAGGTCCAATTTAAAATATCCGATTTGCAGAAAAAACGATTTGCAACTTCAGCCAAAATAACAGGCATGACAGTCACATACATCATCATAATAGTCTTCAAAGGGTTTCTCCTCTTTTTATATAAGCCTATTATAGCATATCTTGGAAAAGTGGGACAGAATGAAGATTAGTAAAATTAAAAGAACCCAAAAATGTTTTCCGGCACGATTAAATCCATAAGACCAGCTGTTCAACTTATCCAATAGTCAATAGCAGCATGCGGCAGAAGAAAATTATTCTTTGATTTCACGTCCATTTAATTTTTGAATTGGCCGGTTATTTTTAAAGCCAAGAGTCTTTGAGAATTTTTTGACCTGAGCTTTGCTGATGGTTTCCTGTTTTTTAAAGACAATCCAGTTTACGCCTTCTGTACAAGGCGGTGTTGTCAAAGACCCTTCAAAATTGTAGTAATCTAAGTCTTTAGGAAACATCTGACTAACAGCAACTGGTTGGGACAGTTTGATTTTTGTTTCTGCCTTTTGAGGCATTTTCTGCCAAACCTGTTTTAAAGCCTGATTTTCCTTACCATAATGGTAAAGAACAGATACAACAGTGATTTTGCCATCCTCTGTTTTATAAACAAAGTGGCCTTCCAGCGGATAGGTTTTGCCATCTATTTGATTTTCACTAGGCGCATGAAAATGGAATTGTTCAAGGGTGTAGGTTTGATTGTTAAATTTTAATGTGTTTTTCGCATTTTCCACTTTTACTTCAATGGTATGGCCGTTATTTTCCTCTTCAGCTTTTGATTTCTTGCTGCTTAGCTCAAGATCAGGTAGATCAACATCTTTGGCACCGGTAATATTGATAGGAGACTGCTCTTTCCCATCTTTAGCAGCTTTATAATCATCTGATAAATCACCCCAATGCTCAGGTGAGGTTTTACCCGTATAACTCCAGTGAGCCTGATGCTGCTGCGAATGCCCTTTGGACGTAAAAAATGCTGCGCTACAGCATACCATTAAAACGACAGAAAGTGTTGAATACATCAATTTCTTTTTCATTTTTTCTCCTTTTATTCCCAACGGCTGCTTTCTTATCCCAAGAGAAAGGCCGTATATTTTAGTGATTGGTTTTAATCCAACCTGCCGTATTTTACTCCTATTTTCAGCTATTGTCAAGAATTTTCAGAATTTTCATCTTGTTTTACTTGCCTTCTTTTTTCATGAAACAAAACGAAAAAAGCAACTTAAAAGCTGAGTAATTTTTGGCTTTTAAGTTGCTTTGCAATAAATTATAAAATTTTTTGTTAATCAGTCCTAGACTAGCCTAAATTTCCTTAAACAAGAGCTGTTTCACCTTGTTCTTCTCTGATTAATTTCTTATCATAATTTCTAATAAATGGATAGTAAACAAGGAAAGCGGCTAAAGCACAAACCAAGGCCAAAATGATGGCTCTCCAGTCTCCTGTACCGATGAACGCTCCAATACCAACTGGAGTTGGCCACGGAACATTGGCAAACACTGCCTTAATTAATTCAAGTTTCATAGCAAGATAATAAAGCGTTGCAGCAGTCATCGGCGCTAAAATAAATGGAATTGCTAGTGCTGGATTATAGATAATTGGAATCCCAAAAATAAGCGGTTCATTAATGTTGAAAATAGCTGGAACAACTGAAGCTTTACCAATAGCGCTTAATTGCTCTGATTTAGCACGGGTAGCTAACCAAATACAAAGTCCCAGAGTCGCACCGGATCCACCGGCGATAACAAACATATTAGACCACTCACCTGCAACAATATAACGTGTTCCTTCTTGAGCATTGCTGGCCATATTAGCAAGGGCAATGGGATTAACAAAAGCAAAGATAATATTAGCACCGTGAATCCCTACAATCCAAAGAGCTTGAGTTAGGAGATAAATGATCATAATGCCAATCCAAGTACCGGTTAGATTTCGTACAAAACTAAACGGAATAGAAATGACTTCAAAAATATCTGTTCCAAGCATAATAAAGATACCATTAAGAATAACGACAGCAAAACCAATCACAAATCCTGGTACCAAGGCAGTGAAACCACGAGATACTCCTTCTGGAACAGCTTCCGGCATTTTAATGACCCAATTACGCTTGACACATAAACGATAGAGATAAACAGTCAGAACCCCCATAATAATAGCAGTGAAGATTCCTGTTGTGCCAAAACGAGTAACCCCATTGCTGACAGCCCAGCCATCTGCAATAACTGCTCCATTTTTAAGCTGAGTAATAGATGACATTGACCCTTTATTAAATACAACTTGAGGAACAGTCATCAAAAAGGCAAAAAGAGAAAGTAAGGCACCGTTTAGAGGATTCATATTCAATTCTTCCTCTTCGGCATAAATTTTAGTCAATTCATACCCCATGGTCAAGACAAAATAAAGCGATAGTGCTCCCATAGTTGAATAATTAATAACCATGTACAAGGCAGTAAATTTATCAAATGAAGCTGCGAAAATATCTTTGATCACAGGCAAGAAAGAAAATGAAATCGGCAAAACACTAAAAACTAAAACCATTGAACCAACAATAGTAAATGGCACAACAGCCATCCCAGCAGCCGTAATAGCACGTACAATCTTGTATTGTGCAATAATACTCATTGGTCCCATAAGATACTTATCTAGGAAACCAAACAATCCTTTTTGTTCATCCATAAATTTTTCCTCCATTTAAATATACTTTTCAATATGGTTATGAAAACGACTGTAAAATTTGTCTTCGTTGGTCTTAATTTGTCTGATACGTCTGAGATTATACCAGCAGATAAGCAGGCCAAGAAGCTGCACCAGAACAAAAAATATGTGGGCCGACATCGTATCTGAAAAGAAAGGAACAACCGCTGGTAACTGCTGAGGAATCATCATAACAGCCAGCAACAACAATTCTACACTAACTTGAGTCTTGAAAGCCCGCTTAGTCTGTTCAAGATAAACCTCTTTAGCTCCGTAAAGCTTAAACTGCTCGGCGCAGGCTGCAATAATCAAAAACAGCAGAATCACTGGTAAAATGAGATAGACACTCGGTTTGTAAACCAGAGAAAGTCCCCAATAAAGATTTACAAAGAAAAATAGAGCCAGACTGTATCGAAACAGCAGATAGCGTGAAAACATGTTGTTTTTTAGGGTCATTTTTCGTTTTAACTGCTGGTTACCCGCCTTTTTTGACTCTCTGTTTAATTGATGAGACATCTCAATTCCTTTCTAATCAACTTTTTTATACAACTCCAGCATTTCAAGTGCTACTTCTCTCAGGGTCATCGTTGTCATCAAGTGGTCTTGGGCATGAACCATGATGATTTCGATTTTGATTTCTGTTCCGCCAGCATATTGCTGCAAAAGATCGGTTTGCGCCTGATGAGCCTTAAGCATCTCATCATTTGCATCTTCAAGCTTTTGCTCAGCTAGGGCGTAATTGTTGGCGCGCATAGCTTCAAATGCTTCATGAACAATTGAACGCGCATTGCCAGAATTTAAAATAATTTCAAAGGCTGCAACTTGTAATTCCTCTGTATCCATAAAAACCTACCCTTCTCTATTCAGATAAAAAAATTTCTTTAAAAGCCTCAAAAGACTCACTTGCAAGCAGCTTCTTCTGTACTTCTTTTTGGTCTGTCAAATCAACGATTCTTTTAGTAATCGCAGGCAGGCCTTCATTTTCATAAATAGACGGTGATACCAAAAATACTAGCTGGACATTGGTAAAATGCTTGTCCCACGCAATCCCCTTTTTGATAACTGCTACTGCAATTTTATGTATCTTATCAACCGCCTTAAGGGGATGAGGCACAGCAATCACATCACTAAAAGCCACAGTGCTCATCTCTTCACGCTGATGGACTAAACTGAGCATGCATTTGGTATAGTTGGCATCCTTTTTATCATTGAGACAGCTGACCATCTTTTTCAGAAGTTCTTCCTTGTCAGCACTGTCAAAAATCTGAAAATAAGACTCTGAAAAATAATCATCAAATACTTGTTCTAAAGCAACCTCGTCTTCAGGTTTGATTTTCTTAGGCGATGATTGCAGCGTCAGTATTTTTTCCTTAATCTGAGCAACTTCTTCATCTTTTAAAAAGACACTGACTGTTAAAACAGGAACAGAAAAGACCAGATTTGATAAATCAATGGACGAAATAATCAGATCAATATCTTGCAGTTTATCATTGCTGATATCGTAGTAACCAATCAAATCTACGATATGAACATAGGGACTTAGTTCGTTTTTTATACGGTTTTTGAGCATCTGGGCACTGCCATAGCCAGTAGCACAAATAACCAAAACATTAAGTTTATGTTCCTCTTTCTGCCGTTCCAAGGCTGCCATCAAATGAAGAGCGATATAGGCTATCTCATCATCCGATAAAGTATAATCTGCAAATGCAGACAAATCTCCCAGTAGTTCTTTGGTTAACTGAAAAACACTGCCATACTGCTCCTTAATGTCCGTCAGCAGAGGATTGTCCAGATGAACATCAATCTTTAAACGTTCTTCCAGCACTTCTAAGTGAACCAAAAGCCCCTCAATCAAGGTGAAATCATTTGCAAAGTGATAACCGTGGCGGCTGTCAATTTTCCTCAGCGCTTCAGTCAAATCATGCTGCATACGTATGTTGCCGTCTTTAGCTTTGGACGGCTGCTCACTGCTTTTTTTAGCAATCAGATGCAAAGCAATGTAATTGATTTCTTCTCGCGGAAAATCCCTTGCTATACGCTTTTTAATTCTTTTAAAAATACGCTCAGCCACTATAATTTCCTTATCAAACTTTTGGCTGTCAATAGCAATGGGAGAAAGTTCAAAACCATCAGTTACCCGTTTAATCGCAAGGGCAATGTGAACAATCAGATTTTGAATCATCAAATCTGACAACTTCAATTTTTCACTGCGGCATTCATCCAGAACTATAATGGTCAGCTCCTCAAAACTGATAGGTAGTTTAAAAAAATCATTGCTGACATACTGATGCAGATTTTTGAGGAAACGGCCACTGAAAAAATAATCCATAATGAACCGTCTTTTATCATGTTCGCTGCCCTTGATAAAAACTCCCTTATTAGCTCTGCTTTCAATTCTGAGATCGTATTTAAGCAGCTCTTTGCGGATTTTTTTGAAATCAGAAGACAAGGTAGAACGGCTAACATAGAGCTGATCCATCAGATCATCAAAGAAAATCTTATCTTGCTCAAAAATAAGTTTATTCAAAATATAATGATACCTGTCATTAATATCAATCATCTCTCTAACCTGATTTTTGTTATTTTCAGAGAGAAATGACAGATATTTCTGATCGTCTATCACCTTTAACTGATAGCCGTAACCTTGCTTGGCAATGATCTGAGCCCCCGTTTTCTGCGGTGAGTAAGTCATGAGAGATTTAATATGGGTTCTGGCTGTTCGATCTGAACAGGATAAATGCTCAGCCAACTCCTTACTCGTCACAAATCTGTCTCGGTGCTGAGATAAATAATTGACAATCAGCTTTTCTTTCTGGCCTAGCATAATTATCCTCCTTATCCTGTCCTTAGTTAGAATAACTATACTGCTGCTTTTTAAAGATTATCCTTGACCAACTTAGCCATCTTTTCAATACCCATAGGAATTGGAATATAGGCTTGCGGCGGAATTTGCACGATTGGTTTGTTTTGCTTGGCTGCAGCATCTGATAACTGTTTGAAGTTCATTTTTGTTTGAGGGCTGACAAGATAAAGATCGTATTTGTCAGCTTCAATGCGCTTTTGTCCTTCCGGAACGCCAACTGCATCCATTTCAATATCTTCACCTTGTTCTTGAAGAAGAGCCATCGTCTTTTTAGCAATCATCGAAGATGACATGCCCCCTGCACAGATAATTAAAGCCTGTTTTGCCATAATTGTTTCCTCCAATATTATTAATTTTCTTTACTTCTATTATATTTGTATTCGTTTACATTATCCATGGGTAATATTTCCGTAACGATACGGAAATCGATCTACCACAATAATTGCCTTTTCCGTAATGACCTGCAAATGAGCTAAGAATAGGCAGAAAGCTTAGCTCTTGTAATCTTTTCTTCAAGGAGTTAAGGCTTTCTTTCTGTCTGCTTACAGCAAAATATTCCAGCTGCATAACTATAGAGCCGGGCTTAACTGCCCGGCTCTATAATCTTGAAAGAAAATAAGCTCACGCGAGCTATCCCTTGCATGGACAGCGGTCAAAATAGCTCAGCATAACGCCTGCTAAACAATCTATACCAACTGACGGAAGGTCACGATAACATTTTTTAGCTTCAGCTGATATTCTCGCACGATTAATTCCCGTAATTTGACATCATTGATTGTTGATGCTACTGCAAAACCATCGGGAGTTTCAAATTTGATCGCCAAAACATCCATAATACTCTGATTTTGACGAATATTCGGTTTATCAATTCCCTTAAAACTAATAAAATAAGTGCTGGCCGGCTTACCATTTTTACCTTGATAGGTAGGAGTTATAGTTTTCTTTCTCACCTTCAAAATAAGATAGAATAACAAAGCCATAATAGCAATTGCAGATAAAATTTCTAGAATAGCATTCCACATAAAATTCGCCTGACTTTCTTCTAACAGCTATGGAGATTCTTTACTCGTAATGCCTTCCCTTAATGATGGCTAATAACTAAGATACTACAGCTCCTCACCATTTGAAGCGATAACTTTCTTGTACCAGTCAAAGGACAGCTTCGGCGAACGAGCGTAAGTTCCTGAACCATCATCATGCTTGTCCACATAGATGAAGCCATAGCGCTTGCGCATTTCACCAGTTCCAGCAGAAACAAGGTCAATACAGCCCCAAGGCGTGTAGCCCATGAGGTTAACACCGTCTTCATCGATAGCTTTGATCATCTCCTTGATATGGGCTGCCAGATAGTCAATACGGTAGTCATCATGCACCATACCATCTTCTGCCACTTGGTCGATAGCGCCAAAGCCATTTTCTACGATAAAGAGCGGCAGGTGGTACATGTCGGTAAACCAGTTGAGAGCATAGCGCAGACCTTCGGGGTCGATTTGCCAGTCCCACTCAGACGCTTTGACATAGTTATTTTTGACTAGGTCTTCTGTTTCCAGATAATCATAATGCGGATTATTTGGACGGTGGCTGTCAATGGCAAAGGACATGTAATAGCTAAAGCCGATATAGTCCACTGTACCAGCCAGTAAGTCAGCCTTGTCTTCTTCTGTCACATCCACTTTAATACCTTTACGTTCCCAGTATTTTAGGATGTGTTCTGGATAATAACCATGCACATGGACATCTGTAAAATAATAGCGTTTCTGCATGGCTTTTTGAGCCATCAGCACATCAGCTGGCTTACAGGTTGCCGGATAGATTGGACACATGGCAATCATACAGCCAATCTGCAAATCAGGATTAATGTCATGACCAATTTTTACGGCACGCGCAGACGCTACCAATTCATAGTGTGCAGCCTTGTACATGATGGCTTCGCGATCATCGCCTTCTTTGTAGACAATTCCTGAATTAGTAAAAGGTGCAAAATCTTCTTGATAGTTGGCTTGGTTATTGATTTCATTGAAGGTCATCCAGTATTTAACCTTGTCTTTGTAACGACGGAAGCAAACTTCCGCAAAACGAACAAAGAAATCAATGACTTTACGGTTGGTAAAGCCACCATATTCGGTCACAAGATGATAAGGCAACTCAAAATGCGACAAGGTCACAACCGGTTCAATCTTATATTTGAGACATTCATCAAAAAGATCATCATAGAACTGCAGCCCTGCTTCATTGGGCTCAGTTTCATTTCCCTTAGGAAAAATGCGCGTCCAGGCAATGGAAGTCCGAAAACATTTAAAACCCATCTCTGCAAAAAGTTTGATGTCTTCCTTGTAATGATGATAAAAATCAATCGCTTCATGGTTGGGATAATATTTTCCTGGCAGGACACCATTTGTGATTTCCCGCGGAACGCCGTGTCGGCCTGCTGTCATGACATCAGCAACAGAAATTCCCTTGCCGCCTTCCTGCCAGCCACCTTCCAGCTGATGGGCAGCAACTGCACCGCCCCAAAGAAAATTTTCAGGTAATTTAGACATAATTTTGCCTCCTTTAATCGTCTAGTTTACTTCTATTTTAGCAAACGGTTTCAACATTCACCATGGAGAAAATTTCCTTAAAGGCTAAGGAAATTATCATTTGCAGCAAGGAGTGATCTATTGAAGTATATCGTTCACTGCTGATGGCTGCCAAAACTGCTAGCTTTGAAAAGCCCGCTTTTTTCTGTACAATTTGCCTTATTTCGATTTGCAGCTGTAGCCAAGGATAATTGAAATCGGCACCTATAAAAATTGTTATAGTCTCTTTCCCCCTATTTTCATAAATTATGGTATGATAAATTTATCAAATGAAACTAAGGAGACATGGATCATGACTAAAGAAGACATTAAAAAACAAGTCCGTCAAGCTTTTGATCACCGTGTTGCCGTACGGGTTTACAATGACCAGAAGATTCCTAAAGAAGACATGGAATTCATCCTTGATACGGCCTGGCTCAGCCCGTCTTCTATCGGCCTTGAACCTTGGCGTTTTATCGTTTTGGAAGATGAGCAGGTCAAAAAGCAGCTCAAAGAAATTGCTTGGGGTGCTAAGTACCAGCTGGAAACAGCCAGTCATTTTGTACTGTCCATAGCCAGAAAAGACGTCCGCTATGATTCGGAAAATATCCGTCAAAGCCTGATCCGCCGCGGGATAAAAGAGGGGGAAGACATGGATGCCCGTCTCAAGCTCTATCAGTCTTTCCAAGAAAATGATTTGAAGATAGACAGCGAGCGTGCTTTGTTTGACTGGGCTGCTAAGCAGACTTACATTGCCATGGGCAATATGATGACAACGGCCAGCATGATTGGCATTGACTCCTGTCCAATCGAAGGTTTTGATTATGACAAGGCCAATCACATCTTAAGTCAAGCTGGTCTTATTAATCCTCAAACCGAAGGCATCGCCAATATGATTTCCTTTGGCTACCGCCTGCGGGATCCTAAACACCCTAGATCACGCAAGCCGCGCGAAGAAGTCATTACTTGGCCTAAGTAACAGCAGTTTTTCTGTTTGACTAAAACAGCTCAACCCTTAATTAAAGAAAGGAAAGACTTATGAAATTTTTACATACCTGTGTCCGCGTTAAGGACTTAGACGCTTCACTTAAATTTTATCAAGACGCACTCGGCTTCAAGGAAGCCCGCCGCAGAGATTTTCCAGAGCATAAATTTACGATTGTTTATCTAACTTTAGATGATGACCCTGATTATGAATTAGAGCTAACCTACAACTACGACCATGAAGCCTACGATTTGGGCAACGGCTATGGTCACATTGCTGTTGGAGTTGATGATCTGGAAGGCAGCCACAAGGCCCATCAGGATGCTGGTTACACTGTGACCGATCTGTCAGGTCTGCCCGGAAGACCAAAGATGTACTATTTTATCACAGACCCAGACGGTTACAAAATTGAAATTATCGATTTAAAAAAATTTAATGCTTAAGGCATAATAAAAAAAGCGGGAGATGTCTTTTCCTTTTAGGAATTGACTCTCTCGCTTTTTTAAATAGAAACGGTGTTAATGATACGATTTATTAAGCCCGCATGTTGACATTCTTCATGATACGCTTAATATTTCTTTCCTGCTCGCGGCGCTTGATGGTTTCGCGCTTATCGTAGTCGTGCTTTCCTTTTGCCAGACCCAGCAAAACCTTGGCAAAGCCATTTTTGAGATAGACCTTAAGAGGAACCAAGGTCATTCCTGAGCCTTTCAGTTCATTTTCCAACTTGGCAATCTCTTTCTTTTTCAGCAAGAGCTTGCGCGTGCGATCGGGATCCTGATTCCAGATATTACCCTGCTCATAAGGCGTAATGTGAACATTGTTCAGCCAAGCCTCACCGTTTTTGATCTGGGCAAAACCGTCTTTAAGCGTTATTCTGGCTGCCCGCACACTCTTAATCTCAGTCCCTGTTAGCACAAGTCCGGCCTCGTAGGTTTCTAAGATCTCATAATCGTGCCGTGCTTTCTTATTTTGCGCGACGACGTTTCCCTGTCCCTTTGCCATGCTTGCCTCCTTTCTTCACTGCCTCTTTGTAAAAAGGCTTTTTCTTTTTTGATTTCTTTTGTGAAAGAGCCGATTTTCTGCTCCGCTTAGCGGTTGTTGAGCTGCTGTCGCCACTGGGGCGTGAACGACGCTGCTTACCTTTTTTCGTCTGTGAAAGCTTCTCAATAACATCATTATCGCTGGGGATATAGTCAAAATCTATATCGCCGGTTGCTTTGTCAGCCTTGGTCACTTTCACTTTTATTTTCTGGCCAACACGGAAAACCGTACCGGATTTTTCCCCCTGAAGGCTGAGGCTGCGTTCATTAAAATGATAGAATTCCGGCAGGGTTGTTACATGAATGAGCCCCTCAATCGTATTTGGCAGCTCCACAAAGAGGCCAAATTTAACAACACTGGATACGACACCTTCAAACTCTTGTCCCAGATAATTTTCCATGTATTCAGCCTTTTTCATGGCTTCAACAGCGCGTTCAGCATCAATTGCCCGGCGTTCCAAACTGCTGCTTTGTGTTGCCATTTCAGGAATCCGCTCAGCAAAATGCTCTATTTTTTCAGCATTTGGTCTGTCATATTCGCGCACCAGGCGGTGTACCAAAAGGTCGGGATAGCGGCGAATCGGACTGGTAAAATGCGTATAGAACTCAGCTGCCAAGCCATAATGGCCGTGATTGTGCTCTGAATACCGTGCCTGCTGCATAGACCTCAGCAGCATCATTGAGAGCACTTCACTGCCGGGCTGACCTTCTATTTTTTTCATGAAATCCTGCAGGGCTGCCTGACTGATTTTATTAGCGGTACCCCGGATGCTGACACCAAAAATACTGGCATAATCCATAAACTGCTGTATCTTTTCGGCTTTGGGTTCTTCGTGAATCCGATAGATAAAAGGCAGCTCTTTCTTAGCAAAATGCTCAGCCACGCATTCATTGGCAGCCAGCATGAAAGATTCAATCATGCGCTCGGCAAGCCCGCGCTGGCGCAGCACAACATCCAGAGGAACACCTTTGTCATTGACCAAAATTTTAGCCTCTGAGGTGTCAAAGTTGAGGGCCCCGCGTTTCTCACGCATTTTCTCTAAAATCTTGTGCAGGGTCACCATATAATGAATAGAGGGCACAATCTTATCGTATTTCTCTATCAGTTCCGCATCACCGCTGATAATCTGATTGACATCGCTGTAAGTCATACGAAATGCCGTTTTGATAACCGTCTGGGTGATTTGGTAGCGGACAACATGCCCTTGTTTATCAATTTCCATAATGGCCGACTGAGTCAGGCGGTCAAGATTAGGATTGAGAGAGCAGATTCCGTTTGACAGACGCTCAGGCAGCATAGGCACCACCCGGTCTGTCACATAGACACTGGTTCCTCTGGCCAAAGCTTCGCGATCCAAAGCGGAGCCTTCCTTAACATAATAAGAAACATCCGCAATATGCACGCCAAGCTCAAAGTTGCCGTTATCCAGCAGTTTGATATGAACCGCATCATCCAAATCCTTAGCATCAGCCCCATCAATGGTAAAGGTAATCTCATCGCGCAGATCAAGGCGTCCAATAAAATCTTTGCTGCTTGGCTTTTCAGCAATAGCCTCAGCTTCTGCTAAAACAGCATCAGGGAATTCTGATACGATGTCCATGGACTCTAAAATTTCCAAAACATCTATGCCCACATCATCTTGATGGCCCACAATATCACGGACACTGGCAACGAAATAATCATGACCTCGTGTCGGATATTTTTCAATAACAGCCTTAATGATTTCAGTACCGTCTAACACAATGGGTTCTTTTTTGATGTAAATTTTTTGGCTGATTTTTTGATTTTTACTCTTAATATAGCCAGCATAATGCGGCTTTTCATCATCTAAAACAAAGCGGCCGACAACTGTTTTCAAGCTATGTTCAACGATGGTGACAACACGCGCCTCTGCAGCTGTCCCCTTAAGGCGGTCAGCCACTTTTTTAATGACCACTTCAACCCTATCGCCATCAATGGCATGACCGGTATCGCTCCGACCAATAAAAAGCTCCTCTTCTGTTTCATCAACACTCACAAAACCAAAGCCTGCCTTATTGGCCCGAAAAGTTCCTTTGATA
This sequence comes from Streptococcus orisasini, assembly GCF_001431045.1. Lineage (GTDB taxonomy): Bacteria > Bacillota > Bacilli > Lactobacillales > Streptococcaceae > Streptococcus > Streptococcus orisasini. The sequence continues at coordinate 15,499 of NZ_BCLE01000018.1, read as the reverse complement.
GTAATTTGATCCTTTTTCGGCTGCTTTTTTCTCAGTGAAATGGTACCGTCCTGCTCAAAGCGCAGTTTTCCCTTACTTTCAAGACTGGAAATGGCCTTAATCAGTAAAGGGAAATTTTTAGCACCAGCCATCTTAAGACTGCTGGCTAAATCGTCAACACTTGACCTCCCCTTGTCCTGTAAATAGTCAATAATTTTTTCTTTCATTTTCTTTCCTTATTCGTTTCAAAAAAAATAAGCCAGACTAGGTCAAGCTCATTTTTATTTACTTGATAAAATCGCAATCGCTAAAGCAGTCACAAGCCAAAAAAAGACTAAAATTGCTGTAAAGCGCTGCATAAAGGCCTCAAAGCCCCGAGCTTTCGTACGTTCAAACAAGGCTTCTGAGCCGCTGTTATCAAAAACATTGCTGCTGGGGTTCTTTTGCGGTTGCATGAAAATCGCAATCACTAAAATCAAAGATAAGACCAGCAATATTGTTATTAAAAAGTTGTACATGTACTTACACTTCCTCCACTGTCATCTTAGCCATTCTAACATATTTCCTGCTAAGATTCAACATGCAGGGTTACTTTTCTTTCCTTGGGACAGTATTTGAGCACCTGAATTTTTTCAGGGTGATTTTGCTTATTTTTGCTGGTCAGGTAATTCTTGCTGCCGCAGCTCGAACATTGTAAATGAATCTTAATACGCACTAAATTTCCTTAACTTTCAAATAATGTCTAAAATTGATGAAACTCCAAGAGAAGTTCACAAAGACAATGGCACTGGTCACATAGAAAACCCAATCATAGCCCAGTCCTGCAGCTACGCTTGATCCGATAAAAGGCCCGATGACCTGCCCCATATTGGTAAACATCTGATTGTAGCTGAAAATACGCGAAATCCCTTCTTTTGGAGTGATCTTGGTTAAAAGAGAATTCACACTGGGCATCAAGGCCCCTGTTCCAAAGCCATACATGAACCGAAGCAGTCCCAGCTGCAGAGGTGTTTTTGCATGCGTAAATGAAATATACATGCAAAAGCTGTAAAAAAGGGCAGCCAGCAAGAGACGATGGTTCCCGATGCGATCTCCAATCTTCCCTAAGAGAGAACTGGATAACATGCTGGAAAAGCCCATACTGGATACAATTAGGCCTGATACAAACATGAGGTTGTCGGTCTGTCCCAAATGCCGAATGTAAAGTGTTAAAATCGGTGCAATGGACTGGGCCGAAATTTGGATAATCATGCTGGTCACAAAAAGACCCACCATGACTTGACGGTTCTTAATCTGTTTCAACAGTTCTCTGGTTGGCAGTTCATCGCTTCTTTTAACCGGTCTAAAATCCTCTCTAATCAAAAAGATGGTCATAAAATTCAACAGCAAAAGCAAACTGCCGACAAAAAGAAAGAGATTGCGAATGCCTAATAAATCAGCAAAATAACCGCCCAAAAGAGGACCAATCAAGGTGCCAGCTGTCACTCCCGTTGCCAGAGTACCCAGTGCATAGCCTAGTTTTTCCTGCGGAGCTTGCCCTGCAATCAAGGCTGTTGAATTAGGCACATAGCCTGCAAAGGCCCCATTGATAAGCCTTAAGGTCAAGAGCCAAAAGACATTGGGAACAAAGGCTAAGCCTCCCATGGTAAAGGCCATAACCAGACTGGCCCGAATCATCATGGGTTTACGCCCATAGCGGTCAGCCAGCTTTCCCCAAATAGGAGCAACCAAGGCTGAAGCCAGAGCTGACAGTGAGACTGACAGACCTGCATAGAATTCCACTCTGCTTGGATCAGCACCTAATTCTTCCACAAAAAGTGCCATGAAAGGCATAACCAGTGAAAAACTTGCTCCAGTCAAAAAATTACCAAACCAAGCGACTCTCATATTCTGCCGCCAATTGACAGTCACAATACTATGCGCTTCTATAATTCATCATCTTCCTTCTCTAAACTGCTTCATTATTATAGCACAAAAGGGATTTTTTGCTTAGCGATCCGTCTCATCTGAAACTGTTTTTATTTCCCTTCACAGCCAGTTAAGACTAGACTTTAGGCTTATGAGCGGCAATGAGAAACTGTAAGGGCAGATTTTGAGAACCCTTTTTGAGGACATAGCTGCCTGAACGCTCTTCCATCAAATCCGGCCAGATATTCCAAGCGGATTGCTGACTTTCATCAACCACATCAATCTGCAAACCTGCTTCAATCAAGGCCATAATAATTTCACTGAGTGCATGGTTCCACTGGTGATTGCGCGGATGCTGGATTTTTTCTGAAGACTCATCTGCTTCAATATAAGATCCTTCGTCTTCCCAAGTCATAGGCTCTGTCTGTTCAAAATAAGGCTGTTCGATTTTAAAGCCTTGACTGATATTCTCACCAAGGGTCATAAACATGGGATGGTCATCGCGAATGATAAATTTGCCGCCCGGTTTCAAAAGGCTAGCAACGACTCTGCCCCAAGCAGCAATGTCTGGCAGCCAGCACAAGACACCCAAGGACGTATACACCAAATCAAAGTCTCCCTCAATGGCTGACCTAGCATCATAGACATTTGCTTCTATAAATTCAATATTGGCATTGGCCTTTTCAGCTAGCTCTTTAGCACGCTTTAAAGATTCATCAGAAAGGTCTAGACCGACGAGACGCTCAGCTCCTAGACGTGCCAGGCTAATAGTATCTGTCCCTAGATGGCACTGGAGATGCACAACATCTTTACCTGTCAGATCTCCTATTAAATCCTTATCCTGAGCTACCTCGGGTGTTATATAACTTTTGTCTTCTAAGAGCTTGTCAATTCCGTAGCCTGACTCTTGATGCAGACGGGCACGGTCATTCCAGTTGACACGATTGTCTTCAAAATAATTTTCAGTCATTGCTTTTTCCTTTCAATCAACCATCTGCTAAACGTTTTAACTGCAGCTGGAGCTGCTGCAGAGTCTCTTTCGGACTGCCATTATTGTCAATAATAACCTGAGCAAATTTCTTCTTATTTTGTAAGGGCATCTGGGCAGCCAGCCGTTTAGCAGCCTCATCAAGACTGTAGTGATTGCGCTTCATCAAGCGCTCTAACTGCTTTTCCTCATCTACATAGACCAGCCAGATTTCATCAAACCAGTCCTGATAGTCCAGCTCCAGCAAAAGCGGAATATCCATAAAAAAGATAGACTCTTTAGCAGCCAAAGCATCACGCCTGTCTGCCAATTCCTCACGGATAATCCGATTTTGCAGCTTGGCAGATTTTTCCTGGTTTTCCTTGCTGGAAAAAATCAGCTGAGCCAATTTAGGTCTGTCCAACTCCCCGTCAGCTGCTAAAATCTCTGTCCCAAAGGCAAGAATGAGCGCCTGATAAAGTCTGCCTCCCTTTTTTTGCAGCTCATGCACGACCTGATCCGCATCAATAATCTGATAACCAGCTTGGCGAATGTGCTCCACAACCGTTGATTTGCCGGAGGCAATGCCGCCTGTAATTCCAATAATCTTGCTCATCGTTTTTGACAGGACGGGCAAAAATGCGTCCCGCGTCCTCCTACTTTGATTTTCTGAATCTCTGTTCCGCAGCGCGAACAAGGCTCACCAGATTTGCCGTAGACCTGTAAGTACTGCTGCATGGTTCCATCTTCACCAAGTGCATTGCGGTAGGTACGAATGGTCGAGCCGCCCTGCTCAATTCCCAGCTGCAAAATACGGATGGTTTCGTCATGGATCCGTTTGATTTCAGCTTTTTTCAGGCTGTCAGCCGAACGTTCTGGATGAACCTTGGCTGCCCACAATACCTCATCGGCATAGATATTGCCTAGACCGGCAACCAATTTTTGCTCCAAAAGCAGCGGCTTGATGGACTTATGAGAAGACAAGACAGCTCGCTCAAAGGGCGCCAGCTTAAAGTCTTTTTTGCTTGGCTCAGGTCCTATTTTCTTTTGTTTAAAATAAGCATTTTCAGCCGATTTTGCCAGCAGTTCAAATGTTCCAAACTTGCGGACATCCTGATAAACCAAGGTTGAGCCATCACCTAAGTGAAAGAAGACATGAAAGTGCTTATTATCTGGCGCCTGCTCGGGAAAGAGCAGATACTTGCCTTCCATGCGCAGATGCGAAATCAGCACCTGAGCGCCTAAATCAAAAATGAGATATTTGCCGCGGCGGCGCATAGAGTGAACTGTTTGGCCCGGCAAGTCCAGCCGAAAACTGTCAAAATCCGTCTTGACCATCTTGGGCACGCGCACATCTGCCGATACAATCTTTTTGCCAACAATCAAACGCTCCAAACCGCGTCTGACCGTCTCAACCTCTGGTAATTCGGGCATATCTAAGACATCAGGAGCAGCCGGAAAAACTGATAGAAACAAGGACAAGACAGAAAAATTTGATTTTCTAGGCTTCTTATCTTTTTCATCAGCTTTTCTTCTTGGAATCCAGGCTGCCCCTTCCTTTCTTTCATTAAATTTTTTATACTTTTTGGCTTTTTCAACAGCTAATCTGTTAATCCTAGTAGGCGTCTAGCATAGATGACCTGACCCGAATGCATGGCAGCATCATCAATGATCGACACCAGACGGGCACCGCGAGTAACCGCAGGCGTCCAAGAATCGTCCACAATATCATCAAGACTGTCTTCATCCAGCGACTTGAGGTAGTCTTTAGTAAGCTTGACAGCTGCATCCAAATAGCCCAGCACAAGACTTAGGTCATCCACCTGAACCTTTTGGGCTTCCTCCAAAGAATGCCGCCAGTCTGGCGTGTCATCAGGCAAGTCCAAATGAAACTTTTCTTTCCAGCCCTGACTAAACCAGATTAGCTCTGTATCCGCTAAATCAGAAATCTGCAAATCCATTTCCCGCGCCGTGTGCCAAGCCAGCCAGGTCATGGATTTAATTTGACCTGAAACTTCTGCAGCCGGGAAACGATTGGCCTCTTCAACTGTTACTCCTTCAAACAAACGCTCAAACCGTTCCTGTGCACGGTCAACACTTTCTACTAACATATCTAAATAAGTCATAACAAGTCCTCCTTCTGTCAAAGAAAATAAGCCACAATAGCCCAGCTCTTCAATGCCCCATAGCAAAGCTATTTTCAAAATACTCAGTCAACATCAGACGGTGCTTATCACTTACAGACTCCAGCTTCTCAATTTCTTCCTGAGAAAAGAAACGCAAGCGCAAAGTTTCTTCATTATGGAAATCAGAGATATCAAAGTCCTCCAATGCCTTGAACTCATAAATCATAACGATGGTCTGCACCTTATCACCATTGGGATAGATTTCCTCAAAATTGCTGTAGACATTCAAAAACCGTGTCGCCTCTACCTTGATACCCGTTTCCTCAAAAAATTCACGCTTGGCCGTGTCAAGTGTAGATTCACCGACCTCCATTGCACCACCTGGAATTGCCCAGGTTTTCTTATCACCTCGTAGTTGTAAGAGCACACGCCCATTCTTATCTGCCAAAATTCCACCTGCAAAAGTCAAAATCACCTTGTCATGTCCAACTTTTGAGCGTATATAGGAAATGTAGTCTGGAAACATATAGACTCCTTTTACTTTTAACAAAATTTTAAATAGGACATGAAACCTGTCTTATCGTTTTCAGACAAGAAACTTTACAGTCTAACCTCAGATATCACTCCGCCTCAATCACTAATCCGCCAGTAGTAACCATCAGGGTCTAGAATCGCAAATTCTTGAGGGCGAACCACTTCATTGCCCACACGAAATTCTCTGACTTTTAATTCCTGATGAATGGGATAACCAACTTCCTGAAAAGCTTGATATATGGCTGACACATCGTCCACACCTAAAGAAAAATTAAGTCCCTGCCCAAAGGGATAGGCCATCTGGTTAAGTTCTTCCTCACCTGCTTCTTCAATCATCAACTGGACATCTCCATAGGTAAGGAAATAAAACTTATCCTCAGGGCGGTCGTACGCTACTTTAAATCCTAGAAGATCAACGTAGAAAGCATAGGCCTTTTCAATGTCTGAGACAATCAGTTCTGGGATAAGTGTGTTGTATTCCATAGGCTTCTCCTCAATCTAGCAGCCTTTAAAGCACTGCAATTTCTCTGGAAATGCAGCTCCCTGTAAAAAGTACCTTACCAGCTGAATATGCGTATCAACATCACTAAACAGCCAAGCATGACCCTTATTGGGATAATAGGCACATTCACTGTTGGTATGTTGTCCTGCTAGTAGCTGATGCGATTGATGAATTGTCGCAGATTCCTTACCGCCTGAAACAAAGAAAGCAGGGTTATCAAAGTTTGCATTGACCTTTAGCAGATTAGCCTGTGACATAGCACGACGAAATGAACGCTTCGTTGATCTTTGTAAATCTTCAATAAACAGCTGACAGTCTTCTTGAGGAACCCCACTTTTAATCATCATGCTAGTCATGAGTTTTGCGATTAACTTAGTATTTTTTAAATATGACATAAAATAGACACCTGCAATGACTTTGCCATGTCCTTTTATGGGTTGATGACCGGCACCATCAACAATCACCCGGTCAATCAAGTCAGCATGCTTTTTCAGCAGACTAAAAATGAGGCAGGCACCTAGCGACAGTCCAACAAGGTGCGGTTTACCATGCGACCTGCTTTTAATCATTTCAGCAATGAGATCAGCGACTTCATCAAACCTTGTCCATTCAATATCTCGACTACTGCCATGTCCGGGCAAGTCAATGACAATACAATGAAAATCAGTTTGAAGTGCAGCCAAATGATGCCGCCACATCCTGCTGCTGGAACCAGAGGCGTGCAAGAAGATTATTGTTTGTTTCTGTTCTTGTCCTGTCTCTTCGATAAATAAGTTAACTGTCATTGGTCTGTTCCTTCACTAAGCTCAACTTGGACTGCGAATCTATTCGTGCCTCGCTTCCCCATTTCTGGGCTCGGGTTAAAAAGGTCCCCCGGACCTCATCGCTTTCTTATTTTCAGGCGATGGCCTAAAACAGTCCACTTGGCTGTACCTCACTCACCAGTTTTCCGGCTCATGCTCCTGCCACTTTTCTATTGCAAGATGGCAGTCATGAGTCTAGGATAAACGTTCCAAACGCTTTCAATTATACAGTACTAAACAATTGACGCAGTGGTTGATTGGAAGTCCTCATCCCTTGCTTCGCAAGTGATAGCGGTCATCCTAATCAACTGTGCGGAGGTGGGACGACGAAATCAATTTCTCCGAAATAATGATTTCTGTCCCACTCTCAGTACTCTTTCTTATTATAGCCGAAGTCTGCCAAGTCCAGTTTCTTATCACGCCAGTTTTTCTTGACCTTGACCCAAGTTTCAAGGTAGACCTTGTCACCCAGCATGAGTTCAATGTCGCGGCGTGCCATTTTACCAATCTTTTTGAGCATGGCGCCTTGTTTACCGATGATAATCCCTTTTTGACTGTCACGCTCTACCATGATGGTAGCGCGGATGTGGACCTTATCCGTTTCTTCGTCGCGTTTCATAGATTCGATAACCACAGCTACTGAGTGCGGTACTTCTTGCTCTGTCAATTTGAGAATTTTTTCGCGAATCATCTCAGACACCAAAAAGCGTTCTGGATGATCGGTAATCTGTTCCTCAGGGAAATACTGGAAACCTTCTTCCAGATTGTCCTTGAGAATAGTCATGAGGGTTTCCACATTATTGCCCTGAAGCGCTGAAATGGGAACAATTTCCTTGAAATCCATCTGCGAACGAAAATCATCAATCTGCTCCAAAAGCTGGTCAGGGTGAACCTTGTCAATCTTATTGATGACCAGAATGACAGGAATCTTGGCTGCCTTGAGGCGCTCCATAATCATATCATCGCCCTTGCCGCGCTTTTCATCGGCCGGCACCATAAAGAGCACCGTTTCTACTTCGCGCAATGTTGAATAAGCAGACTCCACCATAAAATCGCCTAGAGCCGTCTTGGGTTTATGGATTCCCGGTGTATCAATAAAGACAATCTGCTCCTCATCTGTCGTATAGATGCCCATGATTTTATTGCGCGTCGTTTGCGCCTTGTCACTCATGATGGCAATTTTCTGCCCCATGACATGATTGAGAAATGTTGACTTGCCGACATTAGGACGGCCCAAAATGGCTACAAAGCCAGATTTAAACATAAGATACAAAGGACGTTAAAAGCAAAGTAAAGATAATCAGCTGACAGAAAATCCTGATTTCCCGCAGTTGGTCTTTTTTACATGGCCTCTAGTCCGTGTTCAGGTCAGAACACAAACTCGTCCGTTCCTTTCATTTTTATTATTTCCAGTTTGAACTGCATTAGCAGTTGCTTTAAAGCAGCTAATAGATCATTATCACTCCTGCTGCTGACAAGAATCCAGCTCAGCTATTAGCCAAAAATCAAATCAATAATCTTTGGCACAAAAATAATCAGGCCGGTCAAAGCAGCAAAGCCTGAAATCATCAAAACAGCGCCAGCTGCCATATCCTTAGCATTTTTAGCCAGCATGGAAAAGTGATAGTCACTGGCTAAATCAACGACATTTTCAATAGCCGAGTTAACAATTTCAAAGGTAATGACCAAAAAAATACTCAGTAAAAGAAAAAGCCATTCGATGACGGACACCTTAAAAACAAAGCCTGCAATAACAGCTAACACAGCCGACACTGCATGCTTTTTCATATTGCGCTCTTCTTTGACAGCTGTAAGAATACCTGTCAGAGCGAATTCAAGGCTGGAAGTCAGAGTTCTGTTTTTCCATTTTTTTTGGCTTTGTTTATTATCTCTTAAGTCCATAGGCATTCAATATCTCTTCCTGTAGGCTGAACATTTCTTCTTCTTCTTGGGGAGTGTAATGGTCATAACCATTGATATGCAAAAAACCATGCACTGCTAAAAAGCCCATTTCACGTTCGAAACTGTGGCCGTATTCTTCAGCTTGTTCTCTGGCCTTATCGACCGAAATAAATAATTCACCGATATAAGAGTCAAATTCTGCCAGCATCTGCGCTAGATCAGGATTTTCTTTTAAATCATCTTCATCAAAGCTAAGGTTAGATTCAGGTTTATATTCAAGACTGATAACATCAGTAGGCCGATCTGTCTCACGGTAGAGGAGATTGAGCTCATGGCTGCGCTCGTTGCTGACAAAAGTGACGGCCATTTCCTTATCCTCTTTGCCTGTCTTTTCAGCAGCGAAATCCAAAATATCCAAGGTTTGCTTTTTGATACTTTCTGGAACCTTACCGGTCTCATCAATCATTTCAATATACATATCTCATGTAAAAGGCTGGATGCAGCAGAAATTCAGACAGTTAAACACAAAATAATCACGCTGTTCAGCCGCAGTTCAATCATGTAAAAGCTTACTGAACTGTCTTCAAATGTTCCTTAATCTTAACATGAACAAACAGAAAACTTATGCCAAACAGCGATTAAAGCTTGCTTTTAGCTTATCTAAATTTCAAGCAAGTCATCCGTGCTTGCTTACACGTAAGCCAGCCTTATCCTTCCTGCTCTTCTAATCTTATCACTTTATTATACCATAAAGCCCTTACTTTCTAAAGAAAAGAAAAAGCCCTGACTTGTTGATTGGGCTTTGTGACTTCTTTGCTTGCGCAGTTTCAATCCGGCAGACAGTGACATTACTGTTTAATCGTTTTTAACAGCGGCAGCAGCTCAGAGCGATGCTGCAGAGTATAATCAGCATGGATTTCTTTTTGTGATGGCAGGTGGTTTCTGTGGTTGAGCCAGATAGACTTCCAGCCGGCATTATGGCAGCCGACAACATCATTTTCAAAAGAATCCCCCACATAGTAAATATCAGCTGATGACAGCTGCAGTTTCTCAGCTAATAAATCAAAGATTTCCCGCGATGGTTTGGCAAGTCCGACTTCTCCTGAAATCAGCACATTTTCCCGAGGAATCCAGCGAAAAAGATCCAAACTGTTAATCTTCTTGAGCTGGTGCTGATGGGGACCGTTGGTAATAACTCCCATCACAATACCTGCTTGCCGGCAGTAGGCAAATACTTCCTTGAATTCTGAAGAAAGCGCCAGCTGACCCTGATAACGGCTGTAGTCTTCTTGAACAATCAAGGCTTCATCGCCTGATATTTCCAGTCCAAAATCAGCCAGTGCTCTTTGCAAACGATAGATATGACTGGCTTTCAGCGTCATCTCTCCGGAAAGAACTGCATCAAAGGCCTCATCTGAATACTTCCTGCTGGCAATATAAATAGGCTCCAGCAAATTTTCAGCTACCTTTAAATGATTTTCCAATGCCCTTTTAAAAGGCTGAATTTGATCATACAAAGTATCATCAACATCAAAAATCAATGCTTTCATTAGTTTCTATCACCCTCAGATTTCTGCTTAATACCGTTTACCCGTATCCTTACTGATTAGTTTAACCATTTCTCCATTGGAACAACCGTATACTGTTCCTGCTTAACCTCAGCTCCTGCAGCTGTAAAACCCAGTTTTTCCCAAAAACCTTGTGACTGAGGATTCCCTTTAACATAGGCCAAGCGTGCCTTTTGAAAATTTTTTGAAAAATGGTCTAATACTTCTGTCATAAGTTGGCTGCCGATTCCCTTTCCCTGATAAGCCTGATTAATCATAAACAGACCAATAAACACCGTTTGTTCATCAGGATAGGCTAGAACAAAATCCATAACGGCCACCAAGTCTTGTTTATTCCAAAAACCAAGGAAAAACTTGTCCGCACGAGACTTTCCCTCGGGCAATTGCTGCATGTCTTCTCTGACACTTTCCAGACTCGGATTGGGCGGACAGTAGTGAAAATACAGAGGATTGCTTTTGTATAAGGCTAAGACATTTGGAATATCCGCTTCCATCAGTCGGCGGCAGCTGTAAGACTGAGATAATTTTTCAATCATTCTTTACATTCTGCCTCCTTAAGTTCTTCTGCAAGCGAAGCCGCCCAAGTTCAGTCGTGTGCAGTTTATCCAGATTAACTAAGAGAACTGTCTTGGTCATCTGCTGACTCCTTGGCTGGCTCACCTAAAGTTTCATAACTAGCAAGTCCATCCTGCTTTCTGTGAGAAGCCTCATCTTCCTCCTCAGCTGAATGTTCATAAGCATTGATAATCTCAGCAACCACAGGGTGTCTGACCACATCTTTAGCTGACAGATAAACAAAATCAATCTGTTTGATATTTTTTAGTTTTTCAGCAGCATCAACCAAGCCTGATTTGACATTTTTAGGCAAGTCAATCTGGCTGATATCCCCATTGACAATCATCTTAGAATTAAAGCCCAGGCGAGTCAGGAACATTTTCATCTGCATGATGGTAGTATTTTGCGCTTCATCAAGAATAACAAAGGCATCATCAAGCGTGCGGCCGCGCATATAAGCTAAAGGTGCGATTTCAATAATCTCACGCTCCATCAGACGGGCAGTCTGCTCCTTGCCCAAAATACGGTAAAGGGCATCATAAACCGGACGCAGATAGGGGTCGACTTTTTCCCTTAAATCCCCCGGCAAAAAGCCAAGGCTTTCACCGGCTTCAACAGCCGGCCGCGTTAAAATAATCCGTTTGACCTGCCCTCTTTTCAGAGCTGTTATGGCCAGTGTTACAGCTAAGAATGTTTTCCCCGTTCCGGCAGGACCGATGCCAAAAACAATATCATGATTCTTGACGCTGTCCACATAGACTTTCTGTCCCAATGTTTTAACACGAATGGGCTTGCCATAAGAATCCTTGATAATTTCCTCTTCATAGAGAGCTACAAATTTATCAATGCTGCCATTTTGAGCCATGGAAAGGGCTGTGACAACATCCGACGTATTGATAATCATACCCCGGCCAACCAAAACAAGCAGCGCTTCAATGGTCAAGCGGGCTAAATTAACAGCTTCCTCACTGTCTCCCAGAATCTGCACCCGCTCTGTTCTGGCATGAATAATGACGCCGAGCTGTTCCTCAATAAGCTTCAAATGGCGCTCATTGGAACCAAAAAGGCTCATCAGGTCGTCGGGATGGTTTAAGGTAATATCAACAGAATAATCTTGCAAAAGCGGCTCCTTTATTATATGTTTAAGGGAACATGTCAAATCGCTCTTTTGCGGCCAAAGCCGATAAATAAAAAACTTTTTTGACAGGTAGCCCTGTTTCATCTTCTTGCATTTGGTATTATTATATCAAAAAATCACGCTGACCGCGTGACTTTTAATGTGACAGATAATCTTCCCAAATCTTATCAAATTCACTCAGATTAAAAGAAAAGTTTGCCTCATCTTCTAAATAGCGGCTGACTTTTTCAAAATTATCCGTATGCTTAGGAAAAGTCGTGTCTTCAAAAACCAAATCCGCTAAAAGGGCAGCAGGTGCTTTGGATTTGGGGTTGCGCTGAGTCATGAGCCAAGTGTAAAAAGATTTTCTCATTGCCAGTTCTCCTTTAAAAATTGGTGACGGATTTTACTACTTACCGCGTAACGCTCAGGATTTTTTCGATAAAAAGCCTGATGATAGTCTTCTGCTTCATAAAAGGGCTGTGCTGGTTCAATGCTTGTCACAATAGGACGGTCAAACCGACCTGAAGCCTGCAGAGCTTTTTTAGATTTCTCGGCGATTTCTTTTTGCCTTTCATCAAAATAGAAAATAACAGGACGGTAGTTATCCCCGCGATCTTCAAACTGTCCAAAAGCATCGGTCGGATCAGTCTGCTGCCAGTAAAGTTTCACAAGATCAGCATAAGAAATCTTACTGTCATCAAAGATAATTTCTACAGCTTCAGTGTGCCCCGTTGTATGGCTGCAAACCTGCTCATAAGTTGGATTGGCAACATGTCCTCCTGTATAGCCTGATCGGACAGACAAAATACCTTTCTGTTCTTCAAAAGGCTGAACCATACACCAGAAACAGCCACCTGCAAAAATTGCCCTCTGCATAATTTTATCTCCTTGTTTAACTTCCATCATTATAACAAAAATTTAGATGGCTGGATAACAAAAATGAATACAAATAAAAAGCTGATAACTGTAAAACTGTCTTTTATCACGATTTTTCAAGGCTAAAATACTAAAGCTAATAATAAATCATGAAATCGAAAAAGACCAAACTGGATTTTCCAGCTTGGTCTCAGGTCTTAAAATTAATACCAATAAGTTGGGCTTATTCATACTCATCATTAAGATCTTCGTCATCATCATCGTCGTCGTGATGTTTTTGATTATTATGATCCTCATCATGATCTTCCTCGTCATCATCACAGTCTTGATTTTGATGATCTTCGCTATGCTCAGCAGAATTAGAATCGCTACCTGCATGCACATTTGAATTCGTATCAGCTTCTGTCGTTACATTAGAAACAGTACTTGCTTCTGTGCTAGCTTGAGTGCTAGCCTGCGTTTCAGCACTAGTTGCTGCTTCAGTGGTTACAGAACTATTTGAATTCGAATCTGTTGCTGCTTCGCTGCTGGCAGCATTGGATGTTCCTGTGCTAGCTTGAGTACTTGCCTGCGTTTCAGCACTAGTTGCTGCTTCGCTGCTGCTAGCATTGGATGTTTCTGTGCTAGCTTTAGTGCTTGCCTGTGTCTCAGCACTAGTTGCTGCTTCAGTACTAGTAGCTGAATCTGTTTGGCATTTGCGCTGATTGTCTTTTTCATCATCATCGCTATCCTTCTCAATGATGCTGCCATTATGTCCGCTGATAACATAATCGTACTCTGAGTGACTGCCTTTAAATTCGATTTTATAGACAAATTGATCATTGACTTGATCTTCATCTACTTTAACAGATTTAAAGTAACTTGCATCATAACCACAATCTTTCAAAGCAATAGATTTAGCTTGATCAGCTGAAATACGTGTTTGACATTCTCTCGGATGCGGCTGACAATCCTTATGAGTTTCGGCAGAAACTGCGGAACTTCCTAACATCGCTGCTGCTAATCCTAGTGAAGCCACCATTGTTACTGGTAATTTTTTTGCCAATTTCATGAAATGAATTCCTCCTCTAATAGCTCGTGAGAAAATTTTTAAACATCTCACCTTAGCTAGGTTGCTGTTATAAAACTCATAAATCTTATAACATTGTTCTAAAGAATATGATTGCTGTTTTCCGGAATGAACAAGAATCTAATCCTTTAGAGAAGCTGGGCAAGACTCATCCAATATTTCTATTTTGGAATAAGCTCTTGACACAGTGGCCGATGCCGATTAAAAAGGTCTGGGGAGAGACCGTTTCAGGTCACCACCTTAAAACCAGAACGTAGTGAGACCCAAAATTTTCAATTTTGGGGTTGACCTCACTCCCATGCCACCCATTCTACAAATCTGTATAAACCTTGTCAATCCTTGTCACCGAGCTTTTAACTTATATGACATTCTGATAACAGGCTTTTTAGTTGTCACTCTAACTTAAAAAGGAAAGCAAATCAATAATTTCACAAAACACTTACAAATCATCTCAAAATAATTAAGCAACTATTGTCCTCTTTTTACATAGTCTCTTATGCCAAAAAGCCGAGCTGGAAAGCCAGCTCGGTTGTCTTATCGTATTAAATTTATATAAACTAATTGGTTTCCTTAGCAGTGATTGTTCCGCTGAGTGCATTGACAGCGTAACGATATTCAAGTCTGCCATGTTTAAATTCAACCTTGTAATTAGGAACATCATTATCAGATCCAGCTTCTACTTTCAAAGATGACACTTGCTTTTCAGTAAGTCCTGCATCTCCCAAAGCAATTGATTTTGCATCATTAGCAGATATTTTCACTGCCTGTTCTTGTGCATCTGTATGATTTTCATCAACATCAATATCTTTTTCAGTGATAACACCAGTTGCTGCATCAATAGTATAATCATAATCTGACTGATCGCTACGAAATTCTACTTCAAAAACTGGGACATCATTATCAGAATCTTGATGCACTTTTATAGAATTAACTTGATTTGCTTTTAGCCCTGCATCTGCCAAAGCGATGGTCTTTGCTTGTTCAGAACTAATAGCTTGAACTGCTGATGCTGAATGAGCACTGACAAAGGCTGCCCCAGCTAATCCCAGTGAAGCGGCCAATACAATCGGCAATTTTTTAGTTAATTTCATGTCATTTGCCCCCCTTTTACTTGGATGACTAAAAATATTAGAAGTTTCACAAAAACAACTAATAAATATAAGGCAAGAGTATCAAACACATTATCCGGAATCATGTTAATTGATAACTCTTGCCTTTATTTTATAATCTTAAATTTTAATGTCAAGAAAAAATTTTCTTGCAAAATCCCTTCAAACCCTTTATTACATAAGCATTTCCCCAACAAACCGCTTCACCAACCAGCTTGCACTTCACTGATATCTGAACTTTACAATTTTCCGACAAAGTATAACAAATTTTTTAATAACTGCCATGTTTTTTTAATATATTAATTTTTTATCGTAACAGTGTTAAAATTTGAAAATGTTATTTTCGATTTATCTTAGTAAATAGTATCTATCTAAACAAGAAATTCCTACAAAAGATAAGCCTTTTTGAACACAAAAAAATCTGAACTATAAACCAGTCCAGATTCAGACTGAAGAAAAAGTCAATTTTTATCAAAAGAAT
>NZ_BCLE01000017.1 GCF_001431045.1 Streptococcus orisasini | reverse complement strand
TCGGTCAATTCGCCTATTTTTCTTATAGATTGTGAATTGATATTATCCTAAGATGTGTGTACTTGTGAAATGCTAACTAGAGAGTTTGTCTACAACCTGAAATTACTTCCTAATTTTCTTTTAAAAGCAGACTTACTGCTCTATTAATTCTGTCCCATTGATATCCTGTTTAATTTTCCTAGCTTTCATCAAGCCGCCCAAAGCTTTTTTGAATTGGCTCTTGGAGATACCAAAAGTAGCTTTGATATCATCTGGCGATGACTTGTCATTTAAAGTCATAAATCCACCATTACTTTGAAGATAAGCTAAAATCATCTGGGCATCATTCTCAAGCATTTCAAAAGAACGCGGTTTTAAGGATAAATTGAGGGTACGGTCAACCTCACGAAAACCAATAACACGCGCCTTAAGAACTTCACCCAGACGTGGTTCAGCATAGCGTTCGCTTGGGTGAATGAAGCCCAGCATATTGTTTTCGGGCAGATAAACAAAGGTACCTGTCAGTTTGAGGCGATAAACAATGGCAGGCCATGTCTGATTTTGCATATTATTGTAAGCTGGTCCAGCCATTTTTTGGAAAACTTCCGGTCCAGCCGGAACAGCCCAAATTCGGTTTTTCCTGTCAACATCCAGATGTACGTAAAGTTTATCCCCTTTGTTAGGCCACAATTCTTTTAATTCGGGGAGGACATCCAAAGAAACAAGGAATTGCTTATCTGCCAAGCCGACATCAAGAAAAACGCCGAGATCCCGCCGTACATCAGTCACAAGACCCCAACCATACGATGTACGTGTAGTTTCTACAGCAACCGTTGTCAAACGTGCTTTTTGCTGCTTGTCTGTGTAGACAAAGCCCTTGACCATGTCACCAATCTTGTGCTGACCTTCTTTTTTATCCAAAGCAAAGGTAAATCCATCTTTTTGGATAAAATAAAATGTTTCATTTTCATCTGTCACCATTCCAGTGATGACTGTTGCCAGTAAGTGATTCATAATTGAGGTTCAGGTTTTAAAAATGAAAAACGGATATAGTTGCATATATGCAAAAAAAGATATAATTGTCTTGCTTTATCCCATTCTCACATTGTTAAGCCCTGTTTCATTCCTTTCCTTTATAAAAGGGAGTGGATCCCCACCCCCTCTGCGATTTTATTTCTAATAAACTCTAACTGCTGTTTAAATTTGATTACAGCAAATTTAAGAGCCAAAATTTTCTAAGATCAAACTTCAAGCAGTTCTTTTTCCTTATTTGCTGTCATATCATCAATGTGTTTAACAGCATCGTCCGTTGCTTTTTGAATATCTTTTTCTAAAGACTTCAATTCGTCTTCCGTGATTTCCTTAGCTTTTTCTTGTTTTTTAGCTTCATCCATAGCATCACGGCGGATATTACGGATTGCAACCTTGGCATTTTCACCAACTTTTTTCACTTCTTTGGCCAAGTCGCGGCGAGTTTCTTCTGTCAAAGCAGGAATAACCAAACGGATAACAGATCCGTCATTTGCTGGATTAATACCAATATCTGAAGCATTAATAGCATGTTCAATATTTTTCAGCGATGATTTATCAAATGGTGAAACCAAAAGAACACGTGCTTCTGGGACAGTGATAGAAGCCAACTGATTTAGAGGGGTAGGCACACCGTAGTATTCCACTTCAATACGATCCAAAAGACTAGCATTGGCACGACCAGCACGAATGCTGCCAAACTCACGTGCAAGAGACTGATGAGACTGTTCAAATCTTTCTTTTGCTTTTTCTACAATAGCATTTGCCATTTATATTCTCCTTATACTAAGATACTAAGGGCGTTAAGAAAGCGAGAAGAAAATAAGGAGCCTAACGCCATGCGCTTTGCGCATAAGGCAGGCTATCTTTTTCTCGACGCTTTTAGCCCGTGTTCAGTTACATAAGATACGGCAGAGGGTTGTTATCTAAGTGCTTTGCACTTGATAACAAACGCCAATCACCATTGTGACTTGGCTACCTCTCCCACTAACTTCGTTTGGTTAGTAAAATCGACTAACCAAACGAAGTGTCGCAAAGAGCGTAAGCGAGCAAAGTCAAAATAGGAGGTTCGACCAAGAGTCAAAGGACTCTAGGAGGAATTATCTTTTTGACACAGCTCGCAGCTCGTGTTCAGTTACATAAGATACTAAGCCGTTAAGCGACTCAAAGAAATTTAGGGAGCCTGACGAAGAATCCCTAAAGATTCTAGGAAGGCGAGTCTAATTTCACAGAGTCGTAGGCGTGTTCAATTAATAAGATACGGCAGAGGATTGTTATCTAAATGCTCTGCATTTGATAACAAACGCCAATCACCATAGTGAATTGGCTACCTCTCCCACTAACTTCGTTTGATTAGTAAGATTGACTAACCAAACGAAGTGTCGCTAAGCCGTTAAGCGACTCAAAGAAATTTAGGGAGCCTGACGAAGAATCCCTAAAGATTCTAGGAAGGCGAATCTAATTTCACAGAGTCGTAGGCGTGTTCAATTAATAAGATACGGCAGAGGATTGTTATCTAAGTGCTCCGCACTTGATAACAAACGCCAATCACTATAGTGATTTGGCTGCCTCTTCCGCTAACTTCGTTTGGTTAGTAAGGTCGACTAACCAAACGAAGTGTCGCTAAGGGCGTTAAACGACACACAGCAAAATAGGAGATTCGACGAAGAGTCGCAGGACTCTAGGAGAAGCTATCTTTTTGCACAGTGTCGTAGCCGTGTTCAATTATTCTGAGTCAGAAATTTTACTGGTGACAGTTGTTCCAATCTGCTCACCGAAGATGACACGTTTAATATTACCAGATTCATTGAGATTGAACACAACCAAATCAATATCATTATCCATTGACAGCGAACTTGCTGTTGAATCCATAATTTTGAGACCACGCTTGAGGACTTCCATATGGGTCAGTTCGTTGAATTTGATAGCATCAGCATTCTTACGGGGATCGTCATTATAAACCCCATCAACACCGTTTTTGGCCATAAGAATAGCATCCGCTTCAATTTCTGCTGCTCGAAGGGCAGATGTTGTGTCAGTTGAAAAGTAAGGCGATCCGACCCCAGCAGCAAAGATAACAATACGGCCCTTTTGCAGATGGCGAAGAGCCCGGCCTCTGATATAAGGTTCTGCAACCTGCTGCATAGCAATGGCTGTCTGAACACGGGTATCCACACCTACATGCTGAAGAGCATCTGCCATGACAAGGGCATTCATAACTGTTCCCAGCATACCTGTATAATCAGCCTGAACACGATCCATACCGGCTTCAGAAGCAGGCTCTCCTCTCCAAAGATTGCCGCCACCGATAACCAGAGCAATTTCGACGCCTGAATCATGAACTTCCTTAATTTCCTCAGCAATTGCTTGAACAGTCGGAATATGGATGCCGACTCCTCTTTCTCCAGCTAAGGCTTCTCCAGAAAGTTTAATCAACACACGATCATATTTAGGTTTTACCATTATCTGTACTCCTTATTTTATCCCTAATATTTTACCATACTTCCAATAAAATTTATAGTATCTTTTCTGTTTGAAAACGGGAAAATTCAAAAATACAAATAAGTCCCAATCTTTTCTGTTTTTTAGTACAAAAAGACAAGATCAGCATCTAAAAATTTATCTGTTAAAACAGCTGTTGCATCAAAACTAGAGTCTAAAAAAGATTGGAAAACAAAATTTCCCAATCTTTTTACGGCTTAAAGTGAGTTGGCATCAACCTTGATACCAGGTCCTTGAGTTGTTGTAAGAGCAAGGTTAGTGATGTAAGTACCTTTTGCAGTAGCTGGTTTTGCTTTTACGATAACATCGTTGAAAGCCTTGAAGTTTTCAACCAACTTATCTGTATCAAATGATACTTTCCCAATGATAGCTTGTACGTTACCAGCCTTGTCAGCACGGTAAGTGATTTTACCGCCTTTAGACTCTTCAACTGCCTTAGCAACATCCATAGTTACTGTACCAGTCTTAGGGTTTGGCATAAGGTTACGAGGGCCAAGGACACGACCAAGACGGCCGACAACTGCCATCATATCAGGTGTTGCAATGACAACGTCAAAATCTAACCAACCGCCGTTGATTTTTTGAACGAGTTCATCTTCACCAACAAAGTCTGCACCAGCTTCTTTAGCTTCTTCAGCCTTAGCACCACGTGCAAAAACAAGCACACGCTGAGTTTTACCAGTACCGTTTGGCAATACCATGGCACCGCGGATTTGCTGGTCAGCTTTTTTAACATCAATGTTAAGGTTATAAGCAACTTCTACAGTTGCATCAAATTTTGCGAAATTAGTTTCTTTTGCGAGTGCTACAGCTTCTTCTACGCTGTAAGCTTTGGTGCTGTCAATTTTTTCAAGAGCAGCACGTAATTGTTTGCTTTTTTTAGCCATTTTATCTTCTCCTTGTAATGTGGTCATATCGATTTTCATCTCCCACGTCACTCGTCAACATATGATCAAGCATTGCGGGTCTAGTGCTTCCGATGTTCAGCTAATTTTCCTCCGCCTTATTACAGCAGCAAAATTTTGTAAACGCGGATAACACCTTATCAGGATTTCTATTAGTCAGTAACAGTGAATCCCATAGAACGAGCAGTACCTTCGATCATACGCATTGCAGACTCAATGTTTGCAGCGTTCAAATCTGGCATTTTTGTTTCAGCGA
Organism: Streptococcus orisasini; assembly: GCF_001431045.1. GTDB lineage: Bacteria > Bacillota > Bacilli > Lactobacillales > Streptococcaceae > Streptococcus > Streptococcus orisasini. The sequence continues at coordinate 69,821 of NZ_BCLE01000017.1, read as the reverse complement.
TTTCTTGTACTTGCGCACGCGTTACTGAAGCAACTTTAGTTTTGTTAGGTTCACCAGAACCTTTGTCAACACCTGCAGCTTTTTTCAAAAGAACAGCAGCTGGCGGTGTTTTAGTAACGAAATCAAATGATTTGTCTTCATAAACTGAGATAACAACTGGGATAATCATACCAGCTTGGTCAGCTGTACGAGCGTTAAATTCTTTCGTGAATCCCATGATGTTGATTCCTGCTTGACCAAGTGCTGGTCCAACTGGCGGAGCTGGTGTTGCTTTACCAGCAGGAATTTGAAGTTTTACGATGTTTTCGACTTTTTTAGCCATTATAAAATCCTCCTGTTGTGGTTCTCTCGGTAATTAAAAGATTTTTACCTCCCACAAATATGCCATTACAGCATACTCAACTATTATACACTATTTTAGGCAAAAATCAAGATATTTAAACAGGGAATTTTTTCTGCTCTACCTTTGCCAATGATGCGAGGCCAAAACATTTTTATTTTCATTCAGGCGTTTACTTTCTTGTAAAATCGTTATAAAATAGGATTATGATTATGTACAAATTTATGGCTGTGGCCTTTATTTTTCTTACTCTTGTATTTTCTTATATCATTGTTTCGACCTTTCGTTTGAGGCGCTTCGGTCTAAATCTGGCTGATCTGGCACTGCCGCTTTTTGCAGCAGAAATTGTTCTAGTCTCAGCTAAGTTTTATACCCACAGTTTTCTGCCACATTATTTACTGGCCATGTCAATTCTGGCTTTGACGCTGGCCATTCGGCAGCTCAAAAAAAGAAAAGCTTTTTCTTTCAGACGCTTTTTCAAATTTTTTTGGCGGGCCGGTTTCATTTTGACCTTCTTCTTTTATTTAGCAACTGTTATTGCGGCTTTTCTGGCCAACTAATCATAACTTCATATAAAAAAGCAGATAAGTACCAAAGACGCTTATCTGCTTTTCATTTATGATTGATTCTAATAAGTAATATCTTAAGAAAATTCGCTAATGCTGGATGCTCTACGCTAAGTCCTAAGAAATCTTGATTAAAGTCCTTAAGCTTTGTTTTCGCAGTATGTCGACTGCACGAACGCGCGTCGCAGCTGCTGTTAGCTCTGCCTAATCAAGTAATCAAAAGCACCCAAAGCTGCGGTCGCTCCGGAGCCCATAGCAATAATGATTTGCTTATAAGCAGAATCGGTACAGTCTCCTGCCGCAAAAACTCCAGGAATATTTGTTGCTCCTTGTTTATCAGTGATAATTTCACCCTTACTGTTTAGAGCTAAATCACTGTCCGCAAGCCATTTGGTATTGGGAACCAGACCGATTTGGATAAAGACACCAGATAGGTCCAAATGGTGTTCTTGATTAGAGGCACGGTCCACATAATCCAGACCTTCAACATGATCGCTCCCTACAATGGCCTTGGTAGCGACATTTGTCAAAATACTAACATTGCTGAGCGCCTGTGCCCGTTCTTGCAGGATTTGGTCTGCTTTTAAATCCGGTAAAAATTCTAAGACATAAACATGACTGGCCAATCCCGCTAAATCAATGGCAGCCTCAAGACCGGAATTTCCGCCGCCGATAACAGCCACTTTTTGACCTTCAAAAAGCGGGCCATCACAGTGTGGACAGTAAGTCACACCTTTGTTGCGAAATTCTTCTTCTCCAGGGACGTTGATATTGCGCCATTTAGCCCCCAAAGAAAGAATTGCTGTTTTGGCTTTCAAAAGAACTCCATTTTCCAGCTCCACTTCAATCAAGTCAGTTTTCTTAAGAGCCTTAGCTTTCTGAGCCTTTATAATATCAACAGGGTATTTTTTAACATGTCCTTCCACCTGAGCCATAAGCTGCGGACCTTCTACGTAAGGGGTACCGATCATATTTTCAATGCCGACCGTTTCCAAGACCTGCCCACCAAAGGTTTCTGCTAAAAGACCTGTTTTTATCCCTTTTCTAGCAGCATAAACAGCCGCACTGCTGCCCGCAGGACCACCTCCAACAACCAGCACATCATAAACGCCCTTGTCAGCAAAATCTTCCTGACTCAAAGGACCTGAAATTTTCTCTAAGAGCTGCTCAATTGTTGCACGCCCAGAAGTGAATTCCTGTCCGTTTAAATAGACAGTTGGCACCGACATGATGCCCTTTTCTTTCACTTCCACTTCAAACATGCCTCCTTCAACCATGGTATGGCTGATATTAGGATTAAGAACAGCCATGATATTAAAGGCCTGAACAACATCAGGACAGTTATGGCAGGTCAGACTGACATAGGTTTCAAAATGCAAGGGACTGTCAATGGCTTTTATTCTTTCAATAATATCGGCTTCCACCTTAGGCGGACGGCCAGAGACCTGCAGCAAGGCTAAGATAAAGGACGTGAACTCGTGTCCCAGAGGAAGCCCTGCAAATTCTACTCCTGACTGCTTTCCTTTTTGAGCGATTCGAAAGCTCGGAACTCTTGACAGCGGCTTTGCTTCAAGACTGATACGCTCAGACATGGCTGCAATTTCTTCAAGAAAATCCCTTACCTTTGAAGAGTTATCATCCTCTGCCAAATTAGCTTCCAGAACAATGTCAGATTCCAGTAGTTCCAGATACTGGCTCAATTGTTGTTTGATGTCTGCATCTAAAGCCATAACAGCCTCCTTTAAATTTTACCAACCAGATCTAAACTTGGTTTTAGAGTCTCTGCTCCTTCTTTCCATTTAGCCGGGCAAACTTCACCAGGATGGCTGCGAACATATTGAGCGGCACGGATTTTGTCAATTAAAGTGCTGGCATCACGGCCGATACCGTCCGCATTGACTTCCATCATTTGGATAATTCCATCTGGATCAACGATAAAGGTTCCGCGCTGAGCCAAACCGTCTTCACCCAAAACTTCAAAACCTTGAGAAAGAACATGTGATGGGTCACCAATCATGGTATAAGTGATTGTACCGACAACATCTGAATCATCGTGCCAAGCCTTATGAACAAAGTGGGTGTCTGTAGAAACAGAATAGACTTCAACCCCCAATGCTTTCAAGGCATCATATTGTTCTTGCAAATCACCGAGTTCTGTAGGACAGACAAAGGAAAAATCAGCTGGATAGAAACAAAAGACTGACCATTTTCCTTTTAAATCCTCATTTGAGACGGTCACAAATTTACCGTTACGGTAAGCATCAGCTGAAAACTCAACAATTTCTTTTCCGACTAAAGACATATTTCGTCCTCCTTTTATTTTGAAAACATTATAGGAAAACTCTTACAAAAAGTCCAATAATCAGCTTAAAAAGATAGTTTTTATAATATCAAGGAAAAATAAAAAATGAATAGTATTCTAAACACAAAGAAGAATACCATTCATTTTAGTTTAATATCAATTGCTTTGCAAAACCTTGCGCGGCTTGGTGCCTTCCGCCGGACCGATAACACCGGCCTCTTCTAATTCTTCCATGAGGCGGGTCGCCCGATTAAAACCGACAGAGAGGCGGCGCTGCAGCATCGAAGCGCTGGCTTTCTGCGTTTCTAATACCAAGGCCTTGGCATCTTCAAAAAGCGGATCGCCTTCAGAGGCAGCGCCATTGCTGTCAGAACCTTCATTTTCAGAAACTTCCCCTGGATCAAAGCTCTCATCGTAATCAGCATCGGCCTGTTCTTTGATAAAGGAGACAATACGTTCAACATCGTCATCCGAAATAAAGGAACCTTGCAGGCGGACAGGGTGATTTTCATCAATCGGTTTAAAGAGCATATCGCCGCGGCCAAGAAGTTTCTCAGCACCATTTTCATCCAAAATGGTGCGGCTGTCTGTCCCGCTTGAAACCGCAAAGGCAATCCGGCTAGGAACATTAGCCTTGATAAGACCTGAAATAACATCAACAGAAGGTCTTTGTGTGGCTAGAATCATATGAATACCGGCTGCACGCGCTTTTTGTCCTAAACGGATAATAGCATCCTCAACTTCTTTACTAGCTACCATCATAAGGTCAGCCAGCTCATCCACGATAACCACCAAAAGCGGCAGAGGAACATGCTTGGTTTCTGAGTGGCGGTTGAATTCTTCTACCTTGGCATTGTAGCCTGCGATATTGCGCACTCCAAAATGACTGAACAGCTCGTAGCGGTTTTCCATTTCATCGACAACCTTTTGCAGAGCCTTGCTGGCCTTGCGCGGATTGGTCACAACAGGAATGAGCAGATGAGGAATATCATTGTAGACAGACAGCTCAACCATCTTAGGGTCAATCATCATAAACTTGACTTGATCAGGCCGAGCCTTCATCAGAATGCTGGCAATAATACCATTGACCGCTACTGATTTCCCAGAACCAGTTGAACCTGCTACCAAAATATGGGGCATTCTGGCCAGGTCAAAAGAGCGGACCGAGCCGTTGACTGCCTTGCCCAACGGCACTTCAAGCAATTTATCCGGTGATGTCTTGGCCTGCTCCCAGAGTTCACGGAAGGTCACTGTTGCCACTTCAGAGTTAGGAACTTCAATTCCGACTAAGGATTTGCCAGGAATCGGTGCCTCAATCCGGACATCCTGAGCCGCCAAGGCCAGAGCCAGATCATCTGCAAGATTGGAAATCCGATTGACACGAACACCAACAGCGGGTTTGACTTCATACTTGGTTACCGAAGGACCGATTTCAGCGCGTTCAACACTGGCCTTGATCCCAAAGCTGGCAAAAGTTTCTTCCAATATCTTGATATTATCACGAACAAGCTTCTTCTCCTTGCTTTGGTTTTTAGGCTTGTCCTTAGCAAATAAATCAATCCCAGGCAGTTTATAGTGAAGATTTTCTTTAGGCGTAAAGTCAACTTCTAAAGGTCCATCTTCATAATCGTCTTCAGACCCTAGATTATTGCTTGCAGCTGGCTGATCAGAAAGAGTGTCTTCAGCGACCTCATCTTCCTCATTTGGCTGATAACCGATAATTTCGGGTTCTTTATGAACCTGACCGTCAAAATCATCTAGATCAATGGTCTGAGCCTGATCCAAAACCTCGCCCGTTTCTAAATCAATAGCAGCATTAACTCCATGTTCAGCTTCCGCCAATTCCTGCGCCTTCTGAGCAGCTTCTAATTCAGCCTGAAGACGCTCTTCTTCTTTCTCAGCAAAGCGTCTTTCACGATGTTCCTCGCGTTTAGCTTGAAATTTAGCATAGGCTCCCTTGAAAAAGTCCATAACATCGTAAACGTCCCAAGGACTTATGAGAAAGAGCCCTAGAAGAATAAAAAGCCCCCCTATCAAAAAAGAACCAATATTAGAAAACAGAAAGGCAACTGGCATATAAAAGAGGGCTCCTAAAAGACCGCCACCAGCAAAATTAACCACTCGGAAATTAGCCAAATCACTAAAAATAATAAGAAGAGTTCCTTTAATGACACTTTGGCCTTTCATGCTAGCCATGGAAAAAAGATAGGCCTGCCATTCTAAGAGCAAGCCTAGCATAGTGACAACAAAACCTCCAACCAGGCCTTCATACTTGCGCAGCCATTTTGCTCCAAAAAGATATATTAAAACAGCAAAAATAAGAGGATAAGCCAGACTTCCCACTAAGAGGCGAACAATATTGTAGACAGTAATCCCTACCCGTCCTAGTTTAAAAATGGCAAAAAAGAGGATAAAGGCCATAATAAAAGCAGCCGTCATCCGCTTTATTGCTCTTTGTTTTTCTAATTCTGCTTTTGTCGGACGGCGCGTTTTCCGTCCTTTTCGTTTATTCTTTGCTTTAGCCATGATGTTATTATACCATTTTTATAGTATTTGGGAAAAGAACTGCCATTCTCTTTTTTTAAATTTATTTATAATAAAGTTGACAAGAATCTTAGAGGTACTTTTAAACCTTGATAAAAATTTAGCTTAGTAATTCAAATATTAAGCCGTTTTTTATGGTAAAATAGAGCTATCTTTCAAAGACAAGGAGCAATCATGAAAAAATTTTTAAGTCTTATTTTAATAGCTGTCGTTTTTTTGGCGGGCTGCGAAAACATGGATCGTGCTATTAAAGGTGATAAATATGTTGATAACAGCATTGCCAAGCAAAAGGCTGAAAATAAACTGAAAAAATTGAACAAGGCCAGTTTCCCACAATTGTCTCAAAAGGTAGCTAAGGATGAAGCCGAGGTTCAAATCAAGACATCTAAAGGCGATATTACTCTTAAACTGTTCCCCAAATATGCTCCTTTGGCTGTTGAAAATTTCCTGACCCATGCTAAAAATGGTTATTACAATAATCTGACCTTCCATCGTGTTATCGCTGATTTTGTTGTTCAAGGCGGTGATCCTAAAGGTGATGGCACTGGTGGCGAATCCATCTGGAAGGGCAAGGACAAATCAAAAGATTCCGGCCAAGGCTTTGCCAATGAAAGCTCAAAATATCTCTATCATCTAAGGGGCGCTCTGGCTATGGCCAATGCTGGTCCTAACACCAATGCCAGCCAATTTTACATTGTCCAAAATAAGGCCAATCAGGCTAAACAGCTCTCAGTTGAACTCTACCCTCAAAAAATAATCAAGGCTTATAAAAAAGGCGGAACTCCAAAACTTGATGGCAATTATACGGTCTTTGGACAAGTCATTAAAGGAATGGAGACTGTTGATGCTATCGCAGCAATCAAGACTGACCAAAACGGCAAGCCTGAGGAGAAAGTAATTATCAAGACGATTACCGTTCTTAAAGATTACCAGTTTGATAAGAAATAGAACCAATTACCTTATACTCCAAAAGCGGACAGACTCCTACCATGATTGACTAACATTCATGTAGAGTTTATCCGCTTTTTTTGAACTCAAATCTTATCAAACTGTTTACTAAGCCAGAGCACATTACAGATAGCCATTTTCAAATAGTTCCGTTTTTTGATTAAAAATAATAGCTTCTGTTTCTTTTTTTATTTGTTTAATGTAGTCAATTATCTCAGAATCAAAGGGTTGAGGAATAACACAGCCAGGTGTTAAGATTAAACCTTCGCCTCTAGTATCATAAACAGCTCTATAAATTTGATGATGAAGACTGTTGTAGCTTGATCTGCTAATGTCCCATCTGTTTAGACCTCCCATTATAACTTTGCCTGAATAGATTTGTCCTTCTCTGGGACCAGGGTAACATTCTCCTATATGCCAATTGATAACCTGAACAGGATAGTCTTTGACAACGTCAAACATGGTATCTTTTCCATGCAGATGCAAAACGTTGAACCAGCCTTCTTTAGCAGCCTCCAATACTTTCAAGTCAAAAGGTTTTCCATATTTGTGATACTGAGCAGCTGATAATTTTTCAAAAGTACTTAATTGGCTGGCTAAGTAAATTCCTGAAGCACCTAAACGGATAGTCTCACTGGCAAATTCTGCAGTGACAGCTGCAATTTTGTCTAAAGCCGAAATCAAATCCACACCATCATTTTGGGACAAGTGCGACTGAATTTTCCCTTTTGATAATTTATCTGCTGTTGTTAAAGGACTAAAAACAGTTACAATAACAGGAACCTCATCTTTTACAAGATTCAGCAATCTTTTTAAATAATCTAATTCTCTCTGCAAAGAAGGAGCTGTTTTTAGACTTAAAAGCGGCAAGTCTTTCCAGTCTGAATAACTATTTATCGGTGTTTTGATCAATTTAGAAACACCGCCTTTTAAAACCTCAGAATGATCAATTTCAGTCCCAAAATCCTCAGTAGAATACATTCCATTATTCATTGTCTTGATAAAATCAGTATGAAATTCTTTATGAAGTTTGTAGGTAGCTTGCGCTATTTGCTCAGGGTCTCTATCAATATTTGGAAAGTGTGTCCAAAATGAAAATGGCACTTCACCAATAAAGTCTCCTTTCAGCATTCGTTTAATATTTTCTTTTTTTGACATAAATCCTCCATTATTTAAGATACGGCAGAGGATTGTTATCTAAGTGCTCTGCACTTGATAACAAACGCCAATCACCATTGTGAATTGGCTACCTCTCCCACTAACTTCGTTTGCTTAGTAAGATCGACTAACCAAACGAAGGATCACAAAGGGCGTTAAGAAAGCGGGAAGAAAATAGGAGCCTAACGCCATGCGCTTTGCGCATAAGGCAGGCTATCTTTTTCTCGACGCTTTTAGCCCGTGTTCAGTTCATAAGATACTAAGCCGTTAAGCGACTCAAAGAAATTTAGGGAGCCTTCCTAGAATCCCTAAAGATTCTAGGAAAGCGAGTCTAATTGCACAGTGTCGTAGCCCGTGTTCAATTCTACAAGTAACGATAATTTCTTGCTAAATACAATCTAACAAGAAATTGCATGATAAGGCATACTCCCCAATAAATTATTGCAGCCGCAACATAGGAAGCAATATAATCAGAACTCAAGGCCGCAATATACCTTGCACTGGCCATAATTTCAACGATGCCTACCAAAAAAGCAACCGACAAGGTTCTCATGATTTTTAAAAAAGCATTGATTAAAATAGGAAAGGCTGTGTAAAAGAGCTGAGGAATTGCGATTCTGCGCAGAACCTGACTGGGTGTCATTCCAATAGATAGTCCTGCTTCGTATTGTTTGAAATCAAAAGCCTTAAAAATTCCTCGGATATTTTCCGATTCAACAGCTCCTTCATAAAAAACATAACAAACAAGGACAATTACAATACTGGGAACTTCTACTTTTGATTCATTTTTTCCTATCATCTTTAAAAAAAGCAGAGCAATTTTAGGAATAGCTGCCTGTGCTATAAATAGCTGAACAACTATGGGAACTCCTCTTACATAAGATATATAAAAGTGCGTGATGAAATGCAGCAATTGATTCCCTCGAGAGGCTAAAAAAGCAATTAGAGTTCCTAATATCAGGCCTAATACTAAAATAAGCACTGCAAGAATTAAGGTATAAGGAACCACTTTTATAATTTCCAATAAACTATGAAAAAAATCCGCCATAAACACCTCAATCAATTAAGCAAATAGTTACTGGAAATTTTTTCGAGAATCCTGACAATATTTCCAATAATTACAGAAAAAAACCAATAAATCAAAGCAACTAATACATAGACTTCAAGCTGATATATCCCATAGGAATTAGAAACTAAATTATCTGCCTGCCCCATTATATCTGTAAGACCAATCAGAAATAAGAGAGAGGTATATTTCATTAAATCAACAGAAGCATTTCCAAGACTGGGCAAAGCAATGGGCAGCATCTGCGGAATAATAATTCGCCGATTTACCTGCCAAACACTCAGTCCCATACTGACACCAGCTTCATACTGTCCTTTGGGAATTGAAAGATAAACCGGCCTTAATATCTCAGATACAGTAGCTCCCTGATAAAGCACTAGAGATATAACAGCACTCACTATCTTATTAAAATTAGCAAAATCAATGGCAAACACAGAAAAAATAGCTGGTACACCATAATAAATAATGAATATATGTATAATTCCCGGAACACTTCGAGCAAAAGAAACAAAGACTGAACAAATTTGCTCCAGTAATAAAATTCTTTTAATTCTGATATATGCCATCAATGATGCTAATATTAACGAAAGCAGCTCAGAAAGTAAGAAAACAAATAAAGAAACAGGAATTTTAGATAATAAGATAGGAAAAACAGTTATCATATAATTAATATTCACACTAAAAACTCCTTTATTTAAGATACGGCAGAGGATTGTTATCTAAGTGCTTTGCACTTGATAACAAACGCCAATCACCATAGTGAATTGGCTACCTCTCCCACTAACTTTGTTTGCTTAGTAAGATCGACTAAGCAAACAAAGTGTCGCAAAGGGCGTTTCAAATCCGTATAAAAATAGGAAACTGACGCCGTGTCATTAAGACACCAGGAAGTTTATCTTTTTTACTAGGATTTTATCCCGTGTTCAGTTTTTTCTTTTTTATTCTTCTGTAACTTTGTATTTGAACATATCTTCTCCAAACCATTTTTTCGATAATTTAGACAGGGTTCCGTTAGCTCTTAGTTTTTTAGCAGCTTTATCAAAAGCTTTTTTAAATTTTATATTCTTTTTTGAGATTAAAAAGTAAGTTGCATTAACTTGAATTGGTTTTTTAGCAGTATTGATGTCAAGATGCAAACTTTTGATAATCTTGTCTGCTCCAAAATTAGATGGCATTATAACAGCATCATAGGTTCCATCAGCTAATCCCCGATAACGTTTTGCTAACTCACCGCTTTCTCCCAAAGGTATTTTAATTTGTGATTGGGGATGCTCATTATTATACTTAATAAGCAAATTATAAATTCCGCCGTTAGCAGTTACTGGGCTTAATTTTTTATCAACCAAATCATCTAGGCTTTGAATAGCTTTATCTTTTTTCCGTTTATAAATTTCAATTGTACTGACTCCTGTATATTCTTTGGGAAAAAGATATTTCTTCTCTCTTTCCACTGTTTTAAAGAGACCTCCGCCAATAGCATCGTAGGTACCACTTTCCAATCCCACTTCGGCAGATTCAGCAGAAACAGCTTCATATTTTAGTTTATAGCCTTTTATTGTTTTATTAATCTCTTTTAAGACGTCTACCTCATAGCCAGTTAATTTTCCTGAACTGTCTGTATAACTAAGCGGCTGTGTGTTTTCTTCTAATGCAACCGAAAGTGTTTTAGAAGATGAATCTTTCTTAGTATTATCAGTGCTGCTGCAGGCACTTAATAAAATCAAACCAAATATAAGTCCTATTAAACTTGCAATCTTTTTCATAACTTTTTATAACTCCTTATCAGCAATTAAAATGATTTCCAATTATTTTCTTCAATGAGATAACTAACAAAATCATCTAGCAGAAAACTGCCTGTTTGTTTAGTAAAAGGCTGGTAAGGAAGCCGCTTTTTGGTCTCAGACAAGCCACTTAGCGGCAGATGCTTTAGGAATAATCTTATCTTTTTAAACATATGACACTCTCCTTCTATGAAAATTACCTTTTGAAAGATAACAGTTCTCACTTATTCTTTAGATGATTGCAATTATCTAATAGGTTAATCTTATTACTTTTATTACCTTTTGAAAAATCTATATTTTTTATGCTCTAATATAATTTTTCTTTATAGAGACTGTCTGTTAAGTCAAGATTCATATTTAAATCTGCTTTTGGTTTGTGATTTATAAAGAACCTCAATTCAGCATCGTCAGCAAGTCTTAAAGCTTATGTTTGTAAAGTATGCTTATTAACAGCATAATAAAAAGCCTGTCAATGATAGGACAAACAAATCATAGACAGACTTAATAACAGTAGTTTCATAGTGAAACTATTGACTTATTTATTTTAAAAGCAGCTAAACCGCTAGTGTTATACTCTTCAAAAATCAAAACTATACCTTGTCACCTTCACTTTGGGAGTGGGATCAACCTAAAAATTGAAAATTTTGGTTCTCACCACTCCCTAGTTTCAAGGTGGTGACCTGAAGCGGTCTCTTGCCAGAGCGTTTTTGGCACTTGCTTTGCAAGCTTCATTTCCCGATTAAAAAGGTCTCACAAACCTTTTTAATCCACCCTCGCAGCTCGTCGCCTAGTTTATTTTTATTGAGTACTAATTATATCCCCTATTCTCAGAAAAATATCCCGAAACCTAAAGGGAGTCGGGAGAAATTGATATACCTTAGCTTCTATTTTTTTAATTTAATAAAGCCACATATGTACAAAACTATCGCCAAAATTACAAATGAAATGACAGCGATAAAAAAATACGTCATAACTGATTTCTTATCAACATGATACTAAATATTCAACAGCTTCGCTAGTTGCTCTTGTGACGAATCCTCCTTCTCCAAGTGCTAATCCACAGCCGAGTCAACAGTTGCTGTTCCCAGTTTTTTTACCAGGATTATACTCATAAAACTTCCAAAAATTTTAAGAGAACTTGAGCCGACTGTTTACCAGCTTCAACAATAAATTCATCAAAAGTCAGGTTAGCATCATGCGCTGCAGTATCACTCATGGCACGAACAACGACAAAGGGAAGATTGGCTGCGGATGCCGCCTGAGCAACAGCAGCACCTTCCATCTCTACCGCTTCAACCTCTGGAAAATGTTCTTTAACAAAATCAGTCCTATCCTTACCTGCCATAAAAGAATCACTGCTGGTAATTAAACCGACTTTGCTCTTAATCTGGAACTGATCCAATACTTTCTCAAAGGCAGCTACAAAAGTTTTTTCCGATTCAAAATAAAGAGGCTGCTCTGACATCTGTCCAAAGGCATAGCCAAAAGCAGTCAGGTCAACATCATGGTAGGCAAGCTTGTCTGCCACCACAACATCGCCAATCTCTAAATCCGGCGCCAAAGCTCCGGCAGAACCTGTATTAATCAGAGCGTCAACCGCAAAATGATCAGCTAAAACAGCAACACTCATGGCGCTCATCACTTTACCAACGCCGCTTCTCACAAGAACAACGTCATGTCTGCCCAGACGGCCGCTGTAATAAGTCCGCCCCAGACAAACGTCTTCTGTCTTTTGACTCAGCTTTTCCAGAAGAAGTTTTAATTCCTCATCCATAGCCGCGATAATTCCGATTTTCATTTTCTCTTTCCTTAAAGTTTAAAAACTGCGTAAATTAAGATTGCTAAAAGCAAACCAATACCGATTAAAATCCAGTTGAGTTTAGACTGAAATTCACCGCGCTTAGCATTTTCAATACGGCGGCTTTTGATGATAGGATCTTCATCATAATCACCAAAATCAAAGTCTTCTTCGTCTTCATCAGCAAAATCACTGCTGCTATCATAAGCAGGCGAAACTTTTTGAGAATCGGTCCGAATAACGATGGTCTTTTCCGGATCAAAATCGTCTTCCTCATAAAATTTTTCACCGCGATTGGCACGCGCAATCATTTCATCTGTTAAAAGCGGTTTTCCCATAACATTTCCCCTTATTCATTCTTAAAATGCAAGGCAAAATACTGCAGAGCAATCAAAGTTTTAGCATCTTCAATATCTCCTGATGCCACCAGTTCCATACATTCGTCATAAGTTAATTCAAGCAGTTCGATGACCTCATCGTCATCCTGCGGACGCGGATTAGCAACTTTTTTTAGATTTGTAGCCAGATAAAGCTTTATTTTTTCATTGCAAAATCCGATGGCTGTATAGAACTCATAAATAAGTTCTAAATCTCCTGTATAAGCTGTTTCTTCTTCTAATTCACGCAGAGCCGCTGCTTTTTCACTGCCATTTTCACCGATTTCAAGTTTTCCTGCCGGAATTTCATAAGAAATTTTTTCAATTGCCTTGCGATACTGTTTGACAATGACCAGCTTATTATCCGGCGTAACAGCCAAAACAGAAACTGCACCCCGATGAAAAATCAACTCGCGCTTAGCTGTACCCAATTGATTGGGCAATTCGACATCATCAACAGCAACCTTAAAAATCCGTCCATCAAAAATCTCCTGACGCTTGATGGTCTTTTCTTCAAATTCCATAAAAATCTCCTAATGATTATCCGGATGGTGTGGTTTTTTCTTGGCATAGCCTTCTTTATTGACTTGACGGCTGCGGCCGATAGCAACACTGTCTGCCGGAACATCCTTATGAATAGCTGAACCCGCTGCTGTCAGGGCATTGTCTCCTACTTGAAGAGGGGCAATAATCGTTGAATTGCTGCCAATAAAAGCATGATTGCCAATTAGGGTCTTATATTTCTTTTGACCGTCGTAATTGACAGTAATCGTTCCTGCACCAAAGTTGACATCATGACCGACCTCAGCATTGCCAATGTAAGTCAGATGACCTGCTTTTGTTGCCTTACCCAGAGTTGAAGCCTTGACCTCAACAAAGTTTCCGACATGAACATCCTCTTCCAGAACAGAATCTGGCCGCAGATGCGCATAAGGACCAACCGTAACATTGCGCTCAACCTGAGAAGATTCAATCATGGAATTGGTAATCACAGCATTTTCACCAATGAGCGAATTCACAATATAGCTGCCGTTAGTTAGGACAGCTCCTGAAGCAATTTTTGTCTGCCCTTTAAGTGTGACATTAGCCTCAATAAGGACATCCGGTGCAATCTCAACATCAGCATCAATATAGGTGCTGTCCGGATTGGTGAAAGTAACCCCCTTGACCATATGAGCATGGTTAATGCGCTGACGCATTACTTTTTCAGCTTTAGCAAGAGCAACACGGTCATTAACTCCCAAACTTTCATTGAAATCACGAAGTTTATAGGCACCGACTTTTTCATCAGCGGCTTTAAAGATGCTGATAACGTCTGTCAGATAATATTCGCCTTGAGCATTGTCTGTATTGATATCTTTCAGGGCTTCAAAGAGGCGTTTATTATCAAAGACATAGGTTCCTGTGTTAATTTCCTTGACCTGCTGCTCGAACTCCGAAGCATCCTTTTGCTCAACAATCTTAGTTACTTCATCATTTTGATTGCGGATAATCCGGCCATAACCAAAAGGATCTGCTGCTTCTGCAGTCAAAATAGTGGCTACATTTTTATGGTTTCTGTGGTAAGCCACCAAATTTTTCAGACTCTCACCCGTAATCAATGGCGTATCCCCAGCAATCACAAGTGTTTGTCCGTCAAGACCAGCCAACTCTTCTTCAGCCACCATGACAGCATGTCCTGTCCCCAGCTGTTCGGTCTGCAGGACAAAATCAGACTGATCTGCTAAAACATCTTTAACAAGATCCGCCTTATGTCCAATAACTGTTACATTTTTGGCAGGGTTCAGAACCGAAACACTGCGAAAAACATGTTCTAACATCGTAATTCCCGCAACCTTATGCAAAACCTTGGGAAGATCTGATTTCATTCGGGTTCCCTTACCTGCAGCAAGGATAATAGCGTAATTGTTCATAAAATGTCCTTTATAAAAAATAATACAAGAAAAATGTTCATTTCATTATAGCATTTTTCCAATCATTTGTTAAATTAGGGAGTAAAGACCAGACGGAACTCCTCAAGAACAACGGGACTATCTTCTGTAAAGACTAAGCCGCAGTCGATAAACCACTGCCTAAAAAGCGGCTGGTGAACAGAGCGCCACCAAGTTAGGGTGCGGTCACCTTCGCCTTCTTTAAAAGCATGTTCAGCAGACACTTCCTTAAAAGGAACAATGGTCACCTTGGTAATTTCAATAATGCAAACAGCCTCATCATGACTGTCTAAAATGACATCATAGCTGCCTACCTGAGGCAGGGGCTCATTGTCTACTTCATACAAATCATAAGCCGAAGCCGTGGCTGTTTTAACACCGTCCAGCACCAACTGCGCCAGCAAATCAGGCTCAGCTCCAAATGCCCAAGCGTCAATTTCATCACCAATAGCTGGATTGATTTGCTTGTACTCATTCCACAATGCTTGTACCTTCATTATTCCTCCAAAAACAAACAATTAAAAATGACCATTTTAAAAAAAGACCGGAAAATAAGGATTTCCGGCCCTTTAAGCCTTATGTTAAAAGCCATAGAAAGCAAAGTTTAGCCAATCTGGCTGCCATTTGGTACACTGTCATCGACTGTCAAGACAGTGAGTTTGCCATCAGCGTGTTCGGCAGAGAGAATCATGCCTTGGCTAACCAAGCCCATCATCTTGCGCGGTTTGAGGTTGGCAACGATTTGGACTTTCTTTCCAAGCAGCTCTTGTTCGTTTGGATAGTATTTAGCGATACCAGAAAGTATTTGACGATCCTCGCCATCACCTGCATCCAAGCGGAACTTGAGAAGCTTGTCAGAACCCTCAACCTTAGACACTTCCTTGACCTCAGCCACACGGATTTCCACCTTGTCAAAGTCATCAAACTTGATGGCTTTTTTCTCGTTTTTGAGCTCAACTTCGCTTGGATCCCATTTCTTTTCTTCCTCTTGAGCCATAGCAGAGCTGTCGCCCATTTGCTCTTTGATATAGGCGATTTCCTCGTCCATATCCAGACGTGGGAAGATTGGTGTGCCTTTGGCAACCACCTTGACACCTGCTGGCAGTCCTGCAAGTTCAAGGTGCTCTAGGTCAAATTGACCAGCCAAACCGAGCTGCTCCATAATGGCATCTGAAGTGGTCATCATAAATGGCTGAATGAGATGGGCTACCACGCGCAGGCTGGCTGCCAAGTGGGACATGACTGCCGCTAATTCATCATGTTTGGCTTCATCTTTTGCCAATACCCAAGGAGTCGTTTCGTCGATATACTTATTGGTACGAGAAATAATATTCCAAACCACTTCAAGCGCACGCGGATAATCCACGGCGTTCATTTGCTTGTGGTATTCTGCCAAATTATCAGCGACAACTGCTGCCAAATCAGCATCAAAGGCTGTCACATTTTCTACGTAAGCAGGAATTTCACCACCAAAATACTTGTTTATCATGGCAACCGTACGGTTAAGCAGGTTACCGAGGTCATTGGCAAGCTCATAATTGATACGGCCAACATAATCTTCCGGTGTGAAGGTTCCGTCTGATCCGACTGGCAATGAACGCATGAGATAATAGCGAAGCGGATCAAGTCCATAACGCTCCACCAACATTTCTGGATAAACCACATTGCCTTTTGACTTAGACATTTTACCATCTTGCATGACAAACCAACCGTGCGCAATCAAGCGATTTGGCAATGGTAAGTCAAGCGCCATCAAAATAATTGGCCAGTAAATGCTGTGGAAACGCAAGATGTCTTTCCCAACCATGTGGTTGACTTCTGGATTGACCGTGAAGTTCCATGACTTACCATCTTCATCTGTCCAAGATTTAGTGACTGTTTGACCTAACCAGAATTTATCAAAGTTAGCAGAATCTGTCTGACCGTAACCAAGAGCTGTCGCATAGTTGAGCAAAGCATCAACCCACACATAAACCACGTGTTTAGGATTTGATTTAACTGGGACACCCCAAGTATATGTCGTCCGAGAAATAGCTAAATCTTCCAAACCTGGTTCGATGAAGTTTTTCAACATTTCATTCATGCGAGAATTTGGACTGATAAAGTCAGGATGAGCTTTAAAGAAGGCTTCCAAATGTTTTTGGTATTTGCTAATTTTGAAGAAATACGATTCCTCAGAAACCAACTCCACCTCGTGACCAGACGGTGCTACACCACCAATCACATTTCCATTTTCATCACGGTAGACTTCTGCTAATTGGCTTTCGGTGAAAAATTCCTCATCTGACACAGAATACCAACCAGAATACTCACCGAGGTAAATATCACCCTGCGCCAGTAATTTTTCAAAAACAGCAGCCACAACCTTTTCATGATAGTCGTCAGTCGTGCGGATAAACTTGTCGTAAGAGATATCAAGAAGTTTCCAAAGTTCCTTGACCCCTACTGCCATACCGTCTACATATGCCTGAGGTGTGATGCCAGCTTCTTCAGCTTTTTGCTGAATTTTTTGACCGTGCTCATCCAGCCCCGTCAGATAAAAAACATCGTAGTTCATCATACGCTTGTAGCGCGCCAAAACATCGCAGGCAATAGTCGTATAGGCTGAGCCGATGTGCAATTTCCCTGATGGGTAATAAATCGGCGTTGTAATGTAAAAAGATTTATTTTCTGTCATTATGACTCCTTTCGCGCAAATGAGACGCGTTTATAGTAACAATTTATTATACCACGATTTAGAGCAAGAAAAAAGGACCGAGATTCTCGGTCTGTCAAAGTATTTTGGACGATGAACTGTTATTTAGTATCCCAATTCAACTAGTTCTATCGTTTTTAAGATCTCATCTTGGTAGCTAACTTTGCAAATGAGATAAAATTCAGGAAACTCTTTTGCCTCAGTATCATAAAGAAATAAATCAGCTTCAAAATCACTGGTAGTCACCTCTAAAATCGAAATTTCCGTTTCTTCAAAAGGAGTTAGATGAAAGGCAGTAAGATTTTGGTCGCTGAGGAAATCCTGAACTTCTTGATTAAAGTCTTCCCAACTTTTCTGACAAGCGTCAAAACGCTCAAAAGCAGCCGCATATTTTCCTATCTGAAAATCCTGATAGATGACCTTAAAACGCTTCTTAACCTGCTTAAGAAGCTCTGGAGAGAGTTCGATTTGTTCTTTTTGTACTGACTTTTTCTTTTTTGCAAAAAGTGGTGCAAATAGTTTCTCTAATCCAATCAATAATATTCCCTCCATCATGCCAAATAACATGGAAAGCAAGGCAAATGCCAAGATTCCCACTACGTTAATCCAACTATCAAAAAAGCCTAAAGCTAGAAGACCAGTAACAGTAACGATAAATACCCAATTTTTCTCTCGCTTGACTTTTTGAATGGCTACCGCTGACTTTTTCTTAGCTAACTCTCTGTTATAGGCATTTTCAAACATCGTTGTTGCCCAAGTTTTGAAAAGCCAATTATAAGACAGATAGCCCAATAGCGGTCCCATCCCCAAAATAATAGCAATGGTAACAATCCCTTCTGGCCAACCTTCTCCTTTTGTGATGAAAGCAAGTATCATGGAAATAACACCAATCAAAAGAGAAAGCAGAATTGCAGGTCCTTGTATAGCCTCCCAGAAAGCCCAAAATCTCAGTTTCTTTGTGTACTTGCTCTGCACTTCCTTACTAATAAAGGCTCCCATGGCTAGATAATAATCTTCATAGGACGGGTAGGAAGTCTGATCCCCATGTGTTATACCATGAACATTTCCTTCCTTATCAAAATAAGCCAGAGAGACATCAGACTCTGCTAAATAATCATCAATGATGGTTGTGAGAAAGGACATGTTTACCTCTTTCTTACGATATTATCCCAGTATATCAATAAGGACTTAAACAAGACAAGTGAAATAGAACCCGCAGCAAAAATGACTGTGGGTTTTATTCTTAGCGATTGACCTGACTGTCTTAATATTCAGAGTCTAATTTTTCCAAAGCTTTGCGCTCTTTAACTTCAGCTTCTTTATAATTTTTATACAGCTTGGTAGCAGCTTTGCCGGTACGTTTGGCGTAGACTGCTTTATTTGTTAATTTACCTTTTTTATTATAGCCCTTAACAATCAAACGATTGCCCTTCTTCTGATAGGAAACTCTTTCCTTTTTCTGATTTTGAAAATCTTTTTTGTAAGACTCTTTCAATTCTTGAAGATCGTTGTCGGAAGAGTATCTATTTTTAACAGTTTTATTGATATAGCGGTTCATATCTGTTAAAAATTCCTTTTGAGAAATAGAAAGCTCAAACTCTCTCTTCCAGATATTTACCTGATGCATAGGCCTAATATGACCTGTATAGGCAGTGCTGACACTTCCAATATAGTTATAGTTTCCAGAAATTCCTAATTCATCGTAAGCCCTTAATTTATAATAAGCATAAGTTTTTACGGATCCCTTTTCAATGTTCAAAAAGTTGTAGTAATCCATCTTGTATCTTTTACTTTGTTCATCCAAATCGATCCATTTATGCTTCTTTGAGCTGTAAAAAAATGAAGATTCTCTTTCCCAAACACCGTCTACATTTCCAGTGTAGTAATAATAACCTGTAACACCAGCAGCTATCGCCAGCAGAACAGCAATAACAGATACTACACTGATAATAACAATTGTCGATGTTTTCCTTTTTTTCTTAGATTTTTGATAGGACTCCATAAATTCTCCTCTCTTAAGGGCAGCCCGAACTTCTTTTTTACTGGGCTTACGTCCATTTACTGCCTGAAATTGCTGTAACCATTCATTCTGATCCATCTTAAGCTCCTAAATTGTAATTTATAATTTTATTTTATCATAATTTACAGAACACTTCAGCAGATTTTTCAATTTATCAAGTGATACTTTAAACTTACCGCCAGCAGCCAACTTAATGGACAACACAGTTGATTTTTTACAGCAGTCCTTATTTACTCAGCCAGTAAGAGTAGGCGATTGGTACAGCCGTTAAAATAAGCAGTGCTGCAATCAACACAATTACAAAAGAAAATTTCAATAGACCATTTATGAGGACAATAAATCCTCCAATTACCCAAAGCCTGCCGGTAAGCCGATGCGTTTTATTCCAATTTTCCTCATCATTCAAAGTCCAAGGAAGTCTAATGCCAACTGTATAATTTTGTCTAACTTTAGGCAAATAATTACCGATAGCTATTAAAAGAATTCCTAAAAGTAGGCTGAATATGGTCTGATAACTATCAGTATAACCCAAACTTAAAGCATAAATAGCAGTCATCGTAAAACAAGAAATAATCGGAATAATCCAATAAACCAAAACCTTAACCTTGGAATTAATATTTTGCGATTTTGAATCAAGAGAAACCAGCACAATTGTAACAAGATGCACGGCCAGCATTAAAAGCGGCAGAAAGTACACTGCTTCTGCTTTACTGCTATATCCATTTGCCTTGCCAAATAGATTAAAATGGGTTGGCAGTTTATCCGGTAAATCTGACCAAAGCAGGCTGCCGACCAGAATTGGCAGCAAAATAATAATAGCTGTGATCAATAATAATTTTTTACGTATTTTCATGAGATGACCCTTCTTTCAAATCTACCAGCCAAGCCAGAATATCTTCTAAAACAGAAGTATTAAGGCCATAGTAAATAAAATTCTTTTTCTTTGTTTCAAAAATAAGATCTGCCTTTTTAAGAACAGTCAGATGATGCGAAACTGTCGCCCCAGTCACCTCAAAGTGTGCTGCAATTTCTCCAGCTGACAAATGGCCATTCTTTAATAAATCCAAGATATCACGGCGGACAGGGTTGGATAAAGCTTTAAATGTTTCAGCAAAGCCCATTTCATCAGCCCTTTCTATTTAGAAAAATTTCCAAATAGATTTTATGACTTTTTGAAAGAAAAATCAAGAGGATGATCAAATTAAAAATGTACTGTTCAATTAAAACCTACCATTTTTCTATATTACAAATCTAAGCGAATTCAAGACTTGATTAAATACAATATCTAGTGTTATTATATTAAATGCTGCGCTATATATTGTGCAAATACCTAATTAAAATATTGTCTTACTGACTCGGAGGTGCTTTACAATCGTGATTATACTAGCTGGGATGATTGGCGTCGGAAAAACAACTTATACATCCCGTATCGCAGAAAGCCTGGGGACACAGGCCTTCTTTGAACCTGTTGACAACAATCCTATTTTGGATAAGTATTATGAAGATCCTGAAAAATACGGCTTTGCTTTACAGATTTATTTTCTCAACAAACGGTTTAAATCCATCAAGAGTGCCTATCATCAGGATAACAATGTTTTGGATCGCTCTATCTATGAAGATGCACTGTTTACTTACATCAATACCTTACAAGGAAGTATCAGCCAGCAGGAATATCAGATTTATTTAGACCTCTTGGACAATATGATGGAGGAAATCAAGGGACTGCCTAAGAAAGCTCCGGATCTTTTAATCTATCTAGATGGCAGTTTTGATCATATCATAAACAACATCAAAAAACGCGGCCGTTCTTTTGAACAGCCAACAAAAGAAAATGGTCTCATGGACTACTACCAACTGTTGCATCGTAATTACAAAGACTGGTATGAAAACTATAATTACAGTCCTAAAATGAGGATTCAGACAGACAATTTTGACATCAATAAACCCAAGGATTGGGAAACTGTCTATCGCATGATTCAGCAAAAAATGGACGCTCTTGGGATAGGCAAAAACTAAGTCTCGCAGAGCTTCTTCTGGAAGAATGCTTTTTGTCTTTTCTGATTTTTATAGCTTTGCTCAGCTTTACGTATCAGATCAGTATTTGTGCCCTACTGAACCTTTGAGCTGTTTTGAAAGATAGTTCGCTGACATTAAGATTTGACGAAACGCTAACAAATCATCTCAAACTGTTTCAGTCGCTCCAAATCTTATTTTTTGATACAATAATAAAAAATAAACTAGAAAGATGGAACACAAGCGAAAAACACTTTGTCTTAAGTAAACACCTTAAGGCCTGACAGAAAAAGTCATGCTTACTTCGCTCATTTGCTCTGCAGTTGTTCAAACTGCCAACGTGTTCTTCTTGGTATTTTACTTATGAAACTCATTTCCTGGAATATTGACTCTCTTAATGCCGCTCTCACCAGCGATTCGGCTCGAGCTTTGCTCTCACGTGCTGTTATTGATACCTTGGTCGAAAAAAAGCCTGACATTATTGCCATTCAAGAAACCAAACTATCTGCTAAAGGACCAACCAAAAAACATTTAGAAATTCTTAAAAACTACTTTACTGATTACGATATTGTCTGGCGCTCCTCTGTAGAACCTGCACGAAAAGGCTATGCTGGTACCATGTTTATCTATAAGTCAGCACTCAAGCCTACTATCACTTACCCAGAAATTGGCGCTCCAACAACTATGGATGCTGAAGGAAGAATTATTACACTTGAATTTGACAGCTTTTTTGTGACTCAGGTCTATACTCCAAATGCTGGGGACGGTCTCAGACGTTTAGAAGAACGGCAAATTTGGGATGAAAAATATGCTGCTTATCTGGCAAAATTAGATAAGCAAAAGCCTGTTTTAGCAGCAGGAGACTACAACGTCGCCCATCAGGAAATTGACCTAGCTCATCCAGCCAGCAACCGCCGCTCTCCAGGTTTCACAGATGAAGAACGTGCCGGATTCACCAACTTATTAGCCAAAGGTTTTACAGATACCTTCCGTTATATACATGGTGATATTCCTGATGTTTACTCATGGTGGGCTCAACGCAGCAAAACCAGCAAAATCAACAATTCAGGCTGGAGAATCGATTATTGGCTGACCAGCAATCGCATTGCCGATAAAGTTCTTAAGTCAGAAATGATCGACTCCGGAACGCGGCAGGATCACACACCGATTATGATAGAGATTGATTTATGACAACCTCACCGCATCTACTAATCTAAAAGCAAAAAGATTGAAGCAGACCTGCATATTAGCGGTTTGCTTCAATCTTTTTTATGGTATACTAACAATCTGAAAAATCGTAAAGCTGAGGATAATGATGACACTCTGGATTTTTGGGATGACAAATTTCTCGGCCAAAATAAATCATGGCCTGATGGGCAGGCAGCCAGAGTTCTGGCGGCAAAACATCAGTAACACGTTTTTCCACTTCCAAAGGCGTCGCTGATTTTTTAACAATATCGTGATGCTTGCAAATACGACTGACGTGAGTATCAACGGCAAAAGCAGGGTAACCAAAGCCCACACTCATAACAACATTCGCCGTTTTTCTGCCAACACCTGATAGACTTTCCAGCTCTTTTCTCGTATGAGGTACTTCTCCTTCATATCTGTCCATTAACTGCTGCGAGCATTCTTTTAAAAACTTTGCCTTATTGCGGTAGAGGCCGATTTTTGAAATGTAGGACTCAATATCTTTTAAATCCGCTTCGGCCAAATCCTTAGGCTTTGGATAGGCTGCAAACAAAGCTGGTGTTACCTTATTGACTGCGGCATCCGTAGTTTGGGCAGACAAAATAACGGCAATCAGCAGTTCAAAATGATTTTTAAAATTCAAGCTGGGCTTGGCATCGGGATAAAGGGCAATAATTTCTTCTAAAACCTTGCGAGCTCGTTTTTTTGATAAAACCATACAAATTCTACTCCTCCTTTTCATTATAGCATGAAAGGTGAGGGAAAGAAAAAATCTCGGCTTTTAAAAGCTGAGATTTGCATAATTGGTTCGATAGCCAACTTGTAAAAGTTTACCGTCTTTTATTAGAAGCGGACGCTTTATCAGCATACCGTCACCAGCCAATAAATCAGCAGCTTCATCAAGACTGAGCTGATCTATTTTATCCTTTAAACCCAGCGCACGGTAGGACTGACCGGAAGTGTTGAAAAATTTTTTCAGCTCCAGTCCGCTGGCTGTTATTAACTCTTTGATAAGATCTGCCTGCGGCGGATTCTTTTTTATATCAATTGACTGATATTCAAGCCCCAACTGATCCAGCTCTGCCTTGGCTTTGCGGCAAGTACTGCATTTAGGGTATTCATAAAATACAAGCATTATTTCTCCTTTCTTTTTTATCTTAACGAGAAGAAGGGCTGCTTGTCAAGCTTAACACCTTCATGCTGCAAGAGCCAGATTTTTTTGTCTATACCGCCAGCATAACCTGTTAGCTGACCTTTAGAGCCTAAAACCCGGTGGCAGGGAACAATAATACTTAAAGGATTGCGGCCGACAGCTCCACCGACTGCTTGGGCAGAAGGGCAGTTTATCTTCTTAGCAATTTCGCCATAAGTCTGCGTTTGACCCAAAGGAATTTCCAGCAATGTCTGCCAAACCTGCTTTTGAAAAGGGGTTCCCTGAGGAAACAGCACAAGCTTATCTTGCTCAGTTTTTTCTCCGGCAAAATAGGCATCCAGCCACTGCTTTGCTTGACTTAAAACAGGGTTGGCAGCTTCCAAAAACACTTGACTGCTTATTCCCCGTTCAAAATATTTTTGACCAACAAACCAGACCCCAATAAGCCCCCACTCATCAGCAGCCAATGATAAATCTCCCAAAGGAGAGTGATAGATTTGCTTGTATAGGGTCATGAACAGCCTCCTTTTAGTTTTAACGAAAACGTTCAGTGAAACAGCAAATAATAACTTTACTGCTTTTATCCGAGGTCAAACAGTTATAGAAAAAGGTGATGTTAGCCCATAATCGAGCTAATCATCACCCTCATTTTCAGCCGATTATTTGGACGACTTGATCTTTCCCTTAATCAGGCGGACGCGGACAATGTTGTCGCTGGCTTCAAAATTAGCCACCAGCTCATCAATTTTTCCTTTATCCGTTTCATCAAGGTCAAGAATCGTATAAGCATATTCTCCTCTTGAGCGATTCAGAATATTATCAATATTAATATCCAAATCAGAAACGGCAGTTGACAGGCGCGCTACAATGTTAGGAACATTTTTATTGATTAAGGTAATCCGATAAGGCGCTGTCAAGGCTTGGTGCATGTTAGGGAAGTTGACCGAATTGGTGATCTCACCGGTTTCCATGAAACGACGGATGGTTTGTCCGGCCATAATAGCACAGTTCAGCTCAGCTTCTGCGGTAGAGCCGCCAACATGCGGAAAGACTGTTATTCCTTCTTTATTGAGTAATTCTTCGCTTCCAAAATCGGTAAAGTAGTGTCTGACAACACCCGTTTCAATCGCATCAAACAGGGCTTCATTATCTACCAATTCACCGCGGGCAAAATTAATAACAACCGTACCTTTTTTCATCAGACCAAAACTGTCTGCATTGAAGGTATCCTTGGTATCCTCTGTCAAAGGAACATGGACAGTAATGTAATCTGAGTTTTCAAAGATTTCTTTCAAATCATTGACACGTTTGACATGGCTGGAAATATTCCAAGCAGCCTCGATAGATACATAAGGGTCGTAACCCAGTACATTCATACCCAGACGACGGGCATCGTTAGCAATACGGGCACCGATGGCACCAAGGCCGATAACTCCCAAGGTTTTTCCGGCAATTTCTGTTCCGGCGAATTGCTTTTTCCCTGCTTCAACCTGCTTAGGAACATCATCTCCTGACAAGGTATTCACCCAACGGTTAGCAGAGATATAATCACGCGCTGCCAGCAAAATAGATGCAATGACAGCTTCTTTAACCGCATTGGCATTGGCACCGGGTGTATTAAAGACAACAATCCCTTTGGCAGTAGCCTCGTCGATTGGAATATTATTGGTTCCTGCACCTGCACGGGCAATGGCCTTTAAATTTTCAGGAAAATCAGCCTTATGAAGATTTTCACTCCGAATAATATAGGCATCCGGATTGTCTTTCAAATCACCATCAATCTGGAAACCATTGCCTAATTCTTTTAATCCGATTTGATTAATATTATTAAATGTTCTTACACTAAATACCATACTTGTTCATGCCTTGGGAAATCCTTGGCGTCTCCTTTTCTGCTATAATCTGACACTGCCCGATTGACCAAGCAGTTCAAAAGTTCATCTGACTTATTCCTCAATTTCTTGATAGAGGCTGTTTTCACTTTTGGTTTTTATTTTTTGATAGGCCAGCCTAACACCGTTTAGGGGAACTTTTCCGCAGTAGACAAAGCCCAATTTTTCCAAAATATGCTGCATGGCCTTATTCTTTTCATGGGTATCGCAGCGAAAATCATGTCCTGCATAGCCTTCAATCAAGCCTTGAAGAAAGGTCTGAGCAACTTGCTGCCCCTGATAAGCATTAGCTACAGCAACTCGATGGAAGGTTACATAGCGATGGTTTTTATGCTTCCATTCACCTTCATAAATCTGGTCATAAGCAGCCTCATGTCCATCAATAACTGCCGCATAAGCCGCAATCTCCCCTTCAGCAAGGGCAACATAGCCGCGCCCTTCTAAAATATCTTCAAAAATAAGCTCTTGATTAGGGTAGTCACCCTGCCACTGGTCGCTTCCGTAAGAAGCCATTTTCTCTCTAGCTTCATCAATAATAGACATAATACGGTCTATTTCATTTGGAAAAGCTAATCTAATGTCCATTTTTCTACCTACTGTTTGAAGGCTGCGCCTTCCCTATCTTTCAGTTTTTGAATTTCAATAATACCAGGCAATTGCTTTTTGTTTTTAATCCCAAAAACCTGCTTGAGTATTACTTGTTTTCCTCTTCAAATTTTTTCATAAATTCCAGCAAATCCAGCACACCTTGACACGGAAAGGCATTGTAAAGGCTGGCACGCATGCCTCCAACACTGCGGTGTCCCTTGATATTTTTGAAACCTAGGGCATCGGCCTGAGCAACAAATTCAGCATCCAAGTCCTTACTTGGAGTCACAAAAGGAATGTTAGCCACAGAGCGATCTTTAGGAGTTTTGACAGGACTGCTGTAGAAGTCAGATTGTTCAATAAAGTCGTAGAGCAGCCCAGACTTTTCGCGGTTTATCTTTTCCATGGCATCAACGCCGCCTAATTCTTTGACCCATTCAAAGACTAATTTAGCAATATAAATGCCGTAAGTTGGCGGTGTATTGTAAAGTGAACCGGCATCGGCCTGAATGCGGTAATCCAGCATGCTTGAAAGCACTGGCTCGTCATTTAGCAAATCGTCACGGACAATCACAATAGTAACACCGGCAGGACCAATATTTTTTTGGGCTCCAGCATAAATCAAACCAAAGTCAGCGACATTGTAGCGAACCGCTAAAATATTGGAAGACATATCAGCCACGATTGGAACACCATTAGTCTCAGGAAGATCATAAATGGCTGTTCCTTCAATGGTATTATTGGTAGTAATATGTACGTAAGCCGCATCTTTATCAATTTGCTGGCTGTCAATTTCTGGGATATGGTCATAGACCGTATCTTCTGATGAAGCCAAAAGAACTGGCTCAAAAGGAATCGTTTTGGACAATTTCACAGCTTCTGTATAAGCTTTCTTTCCCCATGAACCGGCTACCACATAATAAGCTTTACGGCCCTTGGCAAGGTTTAATGGCAGCATCGAAAATTGAGTCGAGGCTCCGCCTTGCAAAAAGAGCACCTTGTAATTATCAGGAATAGCCATTAATTCACGGAGTAATTTTTCAGCATCTTTAATAATGTCATCAAATTCTTTGGAGCGGTGGGATAGTTCCATAACACTCATGCCAGAATGGTTGTAATCTAGGAATTCAGCCTGCGCTTTTTCAAGAACAGGTTTTGGCAAGACTGCAGGACCTGCAGAGAAATTATAAATTGTCATCTGATACCTCCTTAAAGTAAGTAAATTATATCACAAATTTTCAGAATTTTGTAAATAGATTTTACTTTAAAGCAATTTTTTAAAACTAACTTATCAAAAAGCCGTTTTTTTCAGAAAGAAGGAAAGCTAAAATCTTCATAAAATAAGTGCATTTCAAAACATTAGCTGTTGACTAACCTTTTGCAATGCACTCTTAAAGTTTGAAGATAGTTTTACATATTAACCAAACCGTTCAACTAAATTTAAATAGCGTCGCCGTCACGCTCTCCTGTACGGATTCTGACAATTTCATCAATCGGACTGACAAAAATTTTGCCATCACCAACTTCCCCAGTTCTTACCGCCTTAATAATGGTCGCAATCATTTCTTCGACTGCTGCATCGTGAACAACAATCTCAACTTTCACTTTAGCCAGGAGTGTCGGGGTAATTTTTTGACCGCGGACATACTCCGTATACCCTCGCTGATTTCCGAATCCTAAAACCTGACTGATCGTCATGCCTTTGCTGAAACCGGACTGAACCAAGGCTGCTTTTAAATCTTCTAATTTATCAGACCTAATAATCGCTTCTACTTTTTTCATGATAATTTTTTCCTTTCTCTATGAATCAAGTCCCATAAAGGTTGGATAAGCCGTTTCACCGTGCTCTTCATCGTCAAGTCCGGTTGCTTCCGCCCTGTCGCTGACACGAATTGGCATGAAAAGAGCAAGAACTTTTATGATGATAAAAGTCATCAAAGCTGACCAAGCAACCGTAACAAGGATGGCTGCCAGAGTAACCAGAAGCAATCTGGCATTACCGTAAATAAGACCAATATTGGATTTATCCAAGGCTAAATGAGGCATGGTAAAAAGTCCTGTCACAATACCTCCGAAAATACCGCCAAGACCATGACAGCCAAAGGCATCTAGAGCATCGTCATAACCAAATTTACTTTTCAAAACAGCAATGGCAAAGTAACACACAGGACTGACCATAAGTCCTATTAATAGGGAACTCCATAGCGACACAAAACCCGCTCCCGGCGTAATAGCAACCAAGCCTGCTACTAAACCGGTTGAGCCGCCTACTAAGGAAGGCTTGCCATTTAAATATTTTTCAAGTGCCAGCCATGAAAACATCGCTGCCGCAGCTGAAATATGAGTCGTCATCAGAGCATGAACGGCCAAATCATCAGCAGCTAAAGCAGATCCTGCATTAAAACCAAACCAGCCAAACCACAGTAAACCTGCTCCCAAAAGAACAAAAGGAATATTATGCGGCCGGTATTCCAAGCGATCATAGTCACGGCGTTTACCAACAACTAAAGCTAATACCAGACCTGAAACTCCTGATGTGATATGAACAACATCACCGCCAGCAAAATCAAGTGTCCCCCATTTGGCCAGCAGTCCATCATCCCAAACCATGTGTGCAAAAGGATAATAAACGAAAAGCAGCCAAAAGATAATAAAAATGACTAGGGGAGTAAAACGCATTCTACCTGCAACAGCGCCTGTTAAAATACCCACGGTAATAATCGAAAACATCATCTGAAAACCGCTAAATAAGATATCCGGTATCTCTAAACCTCTGCTGCTTGTCCCTTCTTTTACCCCATTTAAAAAGACATGTGAAAAATCACCAATTATTTTTCCAGCACCGCTAAAAGATAAAGAATAACCCACAACGACCCACAGCAGCGAAGCCAAGGCAAGCGGCACAACCGCCATCATCATGGTATTGATGACATTTTTGCGGCGCCCCAGACCCCCATAGAAAAAGGCCAGACCTGGTGTCATTAAAAAAACAAGGGCAGAACAAATCATAATAAATGCTATTGATCCTGAATTCATTTCGATCAGCACCTCCTTTTATGTTATGTAATATAACATAATTTTCAAGGAAACAAAAGATTTTTTGGTAAAATTTTCTAAAAATTCAAAAAATATAACATTCTTTGTTATTTATAAAATGCTACTTTATTTGATTTTATAGGCTATCTCCTTTATTTGCAAAAGCAAACAACCATCATTCATGGTATGTTATATTTCTTAACACTGTTAACCAATATTCAATAAAAATCAAAAATAAACTAGGCGATGAGCTACAGACTGTCCCAGGGTAAGGCAAAGCGAAGGCAACGACCTATAGTTTTGATTTTTGAAGAGTAGAAAACTATTATTTCTACATGAGTCAAAATAAAAACTCTTAGAAATGCTGATACAACAACAATTCTAAGAGTTCTTAAATTTTCTTTCTGTTTGATAAGTTTATCTGCACTTCTAAGCACTTGTCCTCAGTACAATTCATGATAGAGCTGATAGAGTTCCTGACGATTAAAACCATTATCTTTAGCTACCTTTTTGATAGCCTGATTCGGTTTTGACCCCTGATCTATTAAGTGCTGTACTTGTCTAAGGAGTTCTTGTTCAGACAACTCCTTTGATTGCTCTTTTTCTTCATAACCTGAGACAATAAAAAGACATTCACCTTTGGGAGGATTTTCAACAATATAGGCTAAAAGCTCTGTCAGATGGCCTCTTTGATACTCTTCATAAAGTTTAGTTAATTCTCTAACTAGGACCGCCTGTCTGTCGCCGTAGATAGCCAACATATTGGTCAGTGTATCTTTGACACGATAAGGCGATTCATAGAAAATCTGGGTCTCCGGATAATATTTTTTCTCCTCAAAAAAGGACCTTTGCTGACCAGATTTGCGCGGTAAAAAACCATAAAAAATATGCGGTTGAGGAGCCAAGCCACTGGCAATAAGCGCCGTAATTCCGGCAGAAGCCCCAGGCAAAGCAACCACAGGAATGCTCTCGGCTACAGCAGCCTTTACCAAATCATGTCCCGGATCAGAAATAGAGGGCATGCCTGCATCAGAAACCTGCGCTAAGGATTTCCCTTCTTTTAGCCAGCTGATCAAATCAGGAATTTTTTCAAAGGCATTGTGTTCATGAAAACTAAGCTGGCGTGTTGAAATATTAAAGTGTTTGAGCAAGAGCCCCGTATTACGGGTATCCTCTGCCGCAATCAGATCAACAGTTTTCAGAGTTTCAACACTTCTGTATGTCATATCACTGAGGTTGCCAATAGGAGTCGGCACTAAATAAAGTGTCCCATAAGCCGTCTTATCTTTAAAACTTTTTTGTACTTGCATCACTTCTACTCTCGGTACAATAATTCCATGCAAAAAGCACACTCTTCTTTGTTTTCGCGGCGCTGACCGTAAAAGAAGGTGCAGATATGAAAACCATCTTCATAAATTTTTTCGAGGTTTTCTTTTCTGGAATTGACTGCCTTGCTGTTAGACTCGTTTTCTTCCATCTGGCTGAAATGACTAAGACGATCTCTTAGTTTATCATTTTCTAAACGTAAAACAGCATTTTGTTCTACCAGATTCTGAACCTGCTTTTTCAAGGCCTCAGCTTCGGCTAAGGTTTCCATCAAATTTTGAGAAAAGCCATCAAAGGCATCAAACAAATCTTTTTTATCCATTGACCCTAACCTCCTCTAAAGCATAGGTCAAAAGGCCAGGATTTTCGTCAAAACGCACCTTGACCGTTTCTGAAATCACGTCAATTCCTGCAATAACACCTTGACCATTTTGAGTTTCTACACTTGTTCCCAAGTCAGGAAATTTTTCCTTAGATGCTCTGTAAAAATCATCTTCAAAACTCAAACAGCACATGAGACGGCCACAAATGCCAGCGGTTTTGCCGGAATTCAAAGACAGATTTTGATTTTTAGCCATTTTAATCGATACTGGCGGAAATTCTCCCAAAAAACTGGAACAGCAAAGAGCTCGACCGCAAGGCCCCAGGCCGCCGTATATTTTACTTTCTTCACGGCTGTTGATTTGCCGTAATTCAATACGCGCCTTAAAAAGACTGGCCAAATCTTTTAAAAGCTGCCTAAAATCAACACGGTGTTCTGCAACAAAGGTAATGAGCACTTGCTGACGCTCCAGAGGAAAGACAATATCAATCAGCTTCATCTCAAGCTGGTTTTTTTGAATAAGCTCTCTAACTTTAGGAAAGCTGTCTTCCGCCAGTTTTAGATTTTCATGATAGGTTTCAATATCAGCAGCTTCTGCCCTTCTCACAGCCCTGTCTATCTGCTCTATGTCAGGCAGATTATTGGCTGGCATGTCAAAATTTGCTTGAACAACCTGTGCTAAATGGCTGCCCTTTTGTTTTTTGACAATAAGAAAATCTTCTTTCTGATAGGTTTGATCAGGCAACACATAATTGATACGGCCTGTCTCTTCGTATTTAACACCAATTACTTCTATCATTTGATCACCATATATTCTAATGCATTTTGGAAATTGACATTACTGAGCCACATTCTTTTGGCCTGATAAACGGCTTCTAAGTAATTTAAAGCTTCTTTTTTCTCATACCTTTTCGATAAAAGAAAGGTCAAAATGTGAAAGGCCCATTCCTGCTCAGATTTATCAATAGCTGATCGAGCAAGACGCGCAGCTTCTAAAAAAGCAAGATCTTTACTCTTAAACAAGCAGCTCACAAAACGCTCACAAGCCTTGAGCAAATCCAAGACCCTGCTGTTTTGAGCAAAGTCTTCTG
Organism: Streptococcus orisasini; assembly: GCF_001431045.1. Taxonomy (GTDB): domain Bacteria; phylum Bacillota; class Bacilli; order Lactobacillales; family Streptococcaceae; genus Streptococcus; species Streptococcus orisasini. The sequence continues at coordinate 37,683 of NZ_BCLE01000017.1, read as the reverse complement.
CCTGTGTCCAATCTTTAGCCAAGTCAGCTAGAACTTCAGCCTGATTTTTGAGCAGACCTGCTTGTTCTAAGCGGCTAATTAAATAGGAAATATTTTTGGGAAAATGAAAAATCTGAGTACGGCTTTTGATGGTCGGCAGAATCCTGCTTTCATCTTGGGTCAGTAAAATAATGTAGGAATCGCTTTGTGGTTCTTCAATAAATTTAAGCAGACTGTTGGCAGCGTTGACATGCATTTTATCTGCATCGCGGATAATAAAAACCTGCGATTCGCCTTCAAAGCCCGAACTGGAAAATTCCCGCAGGAGAGTTCGGATCGTTTCCGTTTTAATAAATTGGCCAACAGGCTCAACCACTTTAACATCAGAAAAATCATTTGCTGCAATCAAGCGGCAGGAACGGCATTTTCCACAAGGAAGGCCATCTGCAGGATTTTCACAAAAACGGCTCTGAGCTAATAAAATTGCCATCTCAAAACTGGCAAAATCCCCCGAAAAAAGATAGGCATGGCTCAGCCTACCAGCTTTTAAAATTTGTTTGAATTCTTGAAAAATTTTAGGCTGTCGTTTTTCTAATTCCATACCAATTTTCACTTTAATTTTTTAAGCATCTTTGCTGGATAATAAGAAGAGCCTCTGCCGCAACTTCATCAAGCGGACGGCTGGCATCAATAGTCACGATCCGATCAGGATGTTCTGCAGCCAGCTTTAAATAGCCCGAGCGGACACGCTGGTGCATCTCTAATTTTTCCAAATCAAGCCGATTGACTTCCCGATCCTTATTTTGTTCAATACGGGCCAGTCCAATTTCAGAATCAACATCAAAATAAAGCGTTAAATCAGGCTTAAGGCCATCTGTCGCAAAATCATTCAACCAAGTCACAGCTGCTGTATCCAGACCTCGGCCGTAACCTTGATAGGCTACTGAACTGTCAATAAAACGATCCGCCAAAACAAGACTTCCCTTTTCGAGTGCTGGCAGAATTCTTTCAACTAGGTGCTGGCGGCGAGCGGCAATATAAAGCAGAAGTTCTGTTTTATCATCCATATTCGTATGCTTAATATCGAGGATAAGATCTCGAATACTTTCAGCAATACTGACTCCGCCCGGCTCACGCGTTACGAGAACCTCATTTCCAAACCCTTGTTTCAAGCTGGGCAGAATTTTCTGCAAAACACTTGTTTTTCCAGCTCCATCCGGGCCTTCAAACGAAATAAAAATTCCTTTTGCCATTAGATTTCCTTTTCTTAAGATTAGTTCTATTTTACCAAAAATATTCTAAAAAAGACACTGCCAGATTATAGGCAGTGCCTCGTTCTTAAAAGTCTGTTTTTCTTTCGGTTTCTTCAATTGATTCAATTTCAAAGCCCTGTCCATGCAGCTTCTGACTAAGAAGAGCTGTATCAAATTTACCATCAAGTTGAATTTCAACCGTGACTTTGCCGATCTGACGGTCTGCAACAACAATACGGCGAATATTGAGCTGATCATCAGAAATAACCTTGACAACCTGCTCCAAAACACCCGCCTTATCATCAGCTAAAAGCCTTAGGCGAACACCTTCTTTGCCATAACCTGAAACTTCCAGAAAGGCGCGGAAAATGTCCTTATCTGTGATAATACCAGACATCTGGCTGCCATCAACAACCGGCAGAACACCGATTTTATGCACCATCATAAGATAGATAGCATCTTCCAGCCGAGCATCTTTTGAAACGGTAATCACATCTTTGATCATGACATCACGAACCTTGGTCTTGTTCAGAAGGTAGTTCATTTCATAGATGGAAAGACTGGTTGCCTTTGAAGGATTGGCTTCAGCGATTGTTCCTTCAGTCAGAAGACCCACCAAGACATCATTTTCAATTACCGGCAGACGACGCAGATTTTTTTCGCGCATAATATCTGTTGCCCTAGCCACAGTTGTATCAGGAGAGACATAAACGACTCTTTTAGTCATAAAATCTTTTACTGGCATCATAAACCCTCACTCTCTTTTTGCTTTTATTATATCATAATTGCCTTGTTAACAGAGCTTAACCTTGATAAAAGAAAAGGAGAGCTCTCTAAAAATCAGCTCTCCCTTCTGCTGCTTAACCACCAAGATAAGCCTTGCGGACCTCATCAGAAGCCAATAGTTCTTCTCCAGTCCCAGAAAGAACAATTTTTCCTGTTTCAAGGACGTATCCGCGATCCGCAATAGCCAATGCCTTATTGGCATTTTGCTCGATCAAAAGAACAGTTGTTCCTTGCTTTTGAATATCTTGAATAATATCGAAAATTTCCTGAATAAAAATCGGCGCTAGACCCATAGAAGGCTCATCAAGCAGGAGCAATTTGGGCTGACTCATCAGAGCGCGTCCCATAGCCAACATTTGCTGCTCACCACCAGACAGAGTTGCTGCATCCTGATTCTTACGTTCTTCCAAACGCGGAAAACGCTCAAACACTCTTTTAAGACGTGCTTGATTTTCATCGCGGTTGCTGCTGAGAAAGGCTCCCATTTCCAGATTTTCCAGCACTGTCAGCCCTGGAAAAACATGACGCCCTTCTGGAACCTGAGAAAGACCGGAAGAAACAATCTTACGGGTAGCTGTTTTTTGAATTTCATTCCCCAGAAATTCGATTTTCCCTGAGCTTGGACGAACAAGTCCGGAAATCGTCCGCAGAATAGACGTTTTCCCTGCACCGTTGGCCCCAATCAGAGAGACAACTTCTCCTTCATTAACTTCAAAAGTAACGTCTTTTACCGCTTGGATGACGCCGTAATGAACAGACAGATTTTCAACTTTCAACATGGTCATTAGGCTTCACCTCCTAGATAAGCTTCAATAACACGTTTATTATTTTTAATTTCTTGCGGTGTTCCGTGCGCAATCAAACGCCCGTACTCCAGAACATAGATACGTTCGGTAACATCCATAACCAAACTCATATCATGTTCAATCAGCATGATAGTAATTTTAAATTCTTCTTTAATCTGACGGATAAGCTCAGTTAATTCAGCAGTCTCCTGCGGATTCATCCCTGCAGCGGGTTCATCAAGAAAGAGAATCTTAGGTTCTGTTGCAAGAGCACGTACAATTTCCAAACGACGCTGTTGCCCATAAGGGAGATTCTTAGCTAAGGTATCAGCATCTTTGTCCAAGTTGAAAATCTTCAGCAGCTCAATTGCCCTTTTTTGCAATTCTTCTTCATTAGAATAATATTTAGGCAGACGCAGAAAACTTGAAAACAGATGAGGCTTGCGAGCATTGCCCATCCCTACCAGTACATTTTCAATTACTGTCATATCCTTAAATAGACGGATATTTTGGAAGGTACGTGACAGACCCAGAGAAGCAATCTTATAAGGCGCTTTGCCATTTAAAAGTGTTCCGTCAAGGGCCACGCTTCCTTCACTGGGTTCATAAACGCCGGTTAAAAGGTTAAAGAGGGTTGTTTTTCCCGCACCGTTAGGACCGATAAGTCCAACAAGCTCACCTTCATTGAGTTCCATAGTAACATCGCCAACAGCAGTCAGACCGCCGAAATTCTTGGTTAAATTTTTTACATCAAGAAGTGCCATTATTTGCCGCCCTCCTTAGCTTTTTTAGCAAAAAGTTTTGAAAAACTGAATTCCCATGTTCCCAGCAGACCACCTGGTCTGAAAACCATTACCAGAATAAGTGCTAATGAATAAATAATCATACGGACATCTGATACATTTTGCAGGAACATATTTAAGACACCGAGCACAATCGCAGCAACAACAGTTCCTGTGACAGAACCCAGACCGCCAAGAACGGCAACAATAAGAAAATCAATTGACTTCATGATTGTAAAGTCTTTTGGCGCAACCGTCCCGATATAACCCACATAAAGTGAACCGGCAATACTTGAAATAACAGCCGCAAACATAAAGGTCAAAACCTTGATTTTAGTCGTATTGACACCCATAGATTCCGCTGCAATCTCATCTTCACGGACAGCAATGACTTCACGGCCAATCGGACTTCTCAGATAATTAAGCACCAAAATGGTAATCAAAACAACGAAAATAAAGACAACCGGCCATGTAGTATATTTCAGGATGCCCATGATACCTCTGGAACCATTGGTCAGATTACCGCCGTTTTCAATCAATTTGCGGATAATTTCGGCCACACCAAGGGTTGCAATCGCTAAATAGTCCCCTTTTAAGCGCAGCGTTGGAATCCCAACAACCAAGGCCACAATAGCCGTCACTACCATACCAACGAAAATGGACAGGTAAAAACCAGCGTAGGTTGGCATTTGAGTCGTTAAAATAGCTGTAGCATAGGCTCCGATAGCCATAAATCCAGCCTGTCCCAAAGAAAGCTGACCGGAGAAACCGAGAACCAGATTGGTTCCCAAGGCCATAATAATACTGATTCCAATTCCCATCAGGATTTGGGTATAATAAACATCAATAATACCAGCACTAATAAGGCCGAACAAAAGGAAAAAGATGACAAGAACCAGCGCAAGCCAGCTTAAATTTGCTTTTAGATTTTTTTTCATTGCTTACACCTTCTCTTTCACATTTTTTCCTAAAATACCAGCTGGTCTTACTAAAAGAATAATGATAAGAACAGCGTAAACGACGGCATCCCTATAACTAGCCAAGCCAATAGATACAGAGAATGTTTCTAAAAGACCGATCATAAAGCCGCCGACAGCAGCCCCTGGAATAATGCCAATACCGCCCAAAACGGCAGCAACAAAGGCTTTAATACCAGGAACCATACCCATCAAAGGATCTACAGAATTATAATAAAGCCCAATCAAAACACCGCCCGCACCTGCAAGTGCAGAGCCAAGAGCAAATGTAAAACTGATGGTGCTATTTACATTAATCCCCATCAATTGTGCGGCATCGCTATCCACAGATACTGCCCGCATGGCTTTCCCCATCTTAGTCTTTTGAACGATAAACTGCAGAGCCAACATCAAGAAAATAGAAACTCCCAGAATAATCAGCTGTACATTGGTAACACTGATTGGCCCAAAATTATACTTGACTGTTGCAAGTGTCTGCGGAAAAGCATGCTTGTTGGCACCGACCAGACGGACCATACCGTATTCAAGGAAGAAAGAGACACCTATTGCTGTAATCAAAGCGGCAATACGCGTTGAATTTCTCAAAGGTCTGTAAGCAAGAAATTCAATAACAACCCCCAGAACAGCTGTCAAAACCATCGTTAATACAAGAGCCACAAAGAAATTGAGATGATATTGAGTGATAAGGAAATAACCGATAAAGGCTCCCATCATGTAAATATCCCCATGAGCAAAGTTAATCAACTTGATAATTCCATAAACCATGGTATAACCTAGGGCTAACAGTGCATAAACACTCCCAAGAATAAGACCATTTATAAGTTGTTGGAGCATATAATTTTACCAAACTTTCTATAAATAAATAATATCTGGGAAGATGGCTCCCCAGATTTTAATTTTTAGGCTTAAGCCAGCCTTATTTGGCTTCAACAGCCGTTGCTGTAGATTCCTTACCATCTTTAAGACCAACCATAACAGCAGATTTAACAGGATTGTGTTTCTTATCAATCGTCATCTTACCTGTTACACCTTTAAAGTCTTTCATTTTAGCAAGGTTCGAAGCAATATCTTTTGAAGTTTTTGCATCCTTAGCAGAATCAGCAATCATGTAAACTGAGTCATAAGCAAGAGCAGCAAACATGTTAGGTTCTTCTCCGTATTTTGCTTTATAGGCTTTCAAGAATTTTTCAGCCTTGCTTGTCAAATCAACTTTTGTTGAGTAACCAGATACATAGTAAACATTGTTTGTATTAGCTGCACCAGCACCTTCAACATACTTAGCGTCATTGAATCCGTCAGGTCCCAAAATTGTTTGATTTAATCCCAAATCACGAGCTTGCTTAGTAATCAAGCCTGTTTCAGTGTAGTATCCTGGGATGACAATAGCATCAAAATCTTTACCTTTGAATTTTGTAAGAGCTGCTTGGAAATCTTGGTCTTTCGCTTGGAAAGTATCTTCAATAACAATCTTTCCTTTATAGGCTTTCTTGAATGAATCAGCAATACCTTGAGCGTAGTCACTTGATTTATCATAGTAAAGAGCTACTTTTTTAGCCTTCAAAGTATCCGTAGCATATTTAGAAATAATCTTTCCTTGGAAACTGTCTTGGAAAGTTGTACGGAAAATGAAATCTTGAACCTTGCCTTTTGAATAAGTCAAATTATCCTGTGTTCCTGATGGTGTTACCAGCGGTACTGCTGCATCATTAGCATTTGGGCTAGCTGCTGCTGTCGCACCAGATGTTGCTGGACCCAAGATAGCGTTAACTTTACTTTGAGTAGCAAGATTTGTGGAAATCGTTGCAGCCTCACCATTATCAGATTTATTATCTTTGGAGACAACCTTAAGTTTTTTACCATCAATACCGCCTGCTTTGTTGATTTCTTCAACAGCAAGGTCAGCACCTTGTTTTTCAGCCTGTCCGTAAGCTGCTACATCACCTGATAGTTCAAGGTTGTAGCCAATTTTTATTGTATCTCCGATTTTATTGCCGGAAGCATTTGATGAGCTGCCTGGTGCAGAACCACAAGCTGCAAGAACAGCTGCACTGACAAAAGAAAGAGCGGCTAATGCCATTTTTTTCTTCATTGTTTTCTCCTTAAATTTAGCTTAATTATAGTCATCAATAAGAATACTGAATTATCTGAAAATTGTCAAGCACATTTTCTTATTTTTTAAAGAAGCCTGTCTATCGCAGCAAGCTGCCCACAAAATCCTGATCAATATCATCCAGATAGGAAGGGACAACTTTTTTTACAAACTTAAGGGCTTGAAGCTCTTCTATGATGGCATCAGCATCTGCTTGCTCTACATAAATAAGCAAATAACGCATCCGATGCGAGTGATAGAGCACTTTACCGTATTTGCTTATCTTTCTGGCATCACGATTGTAATAAAGATAAACAATAATGCCTAAGCGTTTAGTCTTTTCAAACATTTTCTCATCCTTCTTTAATATTATTACCGCGGCCCTTTTTATGAGGAGGTTTATGAGGAGCCAAGGGCAGTCCTGTATCTACAAAAATATCTGGTGAAACTGCTGCTGCTATTTTTTGGGAAATCTCAGCCAAAATAGCCTGTAAATCCACCTCGGCTCTTCTCAAAGCAACAACCTTGTCATTTAAATCCAGCTGACGCTTTTGGGACACGACCTTTTTTCTTAACTGAGCCACTTCCGGACGGTATTTCCCAAAAGCTTTTTGCCTGTCATAGTCTTCTTTTAAAAGCTGAAAATCGCTGATTTTCTGCTGCAGCTCTTCATCTGCCAAAAAAATTTCTTTAGCTGCTTTATAGACTTTAACCCTTTCAAGCTCTAAAAAAGCAGCTGCAAGAGTATCCAGAGCATCATCTATAGCCAAGAGCTGATCATCAATTTTTAACATAATGTCATTATAGCAAAAAATGCTGGTCCCGTCTTTTTTCTTGAAAAATTTACTCACTCCCGCTCGGTTTCTCACAAAAAAGGAGAACCATAAACATCTTTGATTCTCCTTTGCTTTCTTATAATTGAAGTGCTTAACTTGGTTTTGCACAATTGACTTAGATATCAGAATAATTAAGCCTAAGTTATTTTAATTCATTGTTTTCCATGATTTCATCAATGAACCCATATTTAAGGGTTTCTTTAGCATCCATCCAGTAGTCACGTTCAGCATCTTTGTGAATTTGTTTAACTGTTTTACCGGAATTATCTGACAGGATTTTTTCCAATTTCTTACGTGTTTTAAGGAGCTGCTCAGCCGCAATAGCCATATCTGTCTGCTGTGTACCACCGCCGGTTCCGCCCATTGGCTGGTGAATCAGATATTCAGCATTTGGCAGCATAAACCGTTTACCCTTGGTGCCGCTGGACGCAATGATGGTTCCCATTGATGCTGCTATTCCCATAACAATCGTTTGGACATCTGATTTGATGAAATTCATGGTATCAACAATAGCAAGACCTGCTGAAACAGAACCACCTGGTGTATTAATGTAAAGATAGATATCTTTTGTATTGTCTTGCGCATCTAGGAAGAGTAGCTGAGCGATGATGGAATTAGCCATATTGTCTTCTACCGGACCAGTCAGCATAATAATACGATCTTTTAAAAGACGTGAATAAATGTCATAAGAGCGTTCACCACGGCTTGTTTGTTCAATAACTACAGGAATCATAAGTGTATTTCTCCTTTTAATTCAATCTTGGAGTTATTATATCTCATTGGTCAAAAAAGGTCAAATATTTACTTTGTTTTTCAAAAATTTTTCTGCCTTCAATACTTCTAACAACCCCATTGCATAAATTAATGCAAAAACAGCAAGGTAGTGATTTTCCTTACTGTTTTAGTTTGTCAATAATTGTTACTTCGTTCCAAAGAGACGATCTCCTGCATCACCAAGGCCAGGAACAATATAGCCCTTTTCATTTAATTTTTCATCTAGAGCAGCTGTATAGATGTCAATATCCGGATGTGCTTCCTGCAGTCTCTTAACACCTTCAGGAGCTGAGACAAGGGAAACGAACTTGATGTTGGCTGCCCCGCGTTTTTTCAGAGAATCAATAGCCAACACTGCCGAACCGCCGGTCGCAAGCATAGGATCTACGACAAAAATCTGACGCTGATCAATATCTTCTGGAAGCTTGACCAAATATTCCACTGGTTCTAAAGTCTCTTCATCACGATACATACCAATATGACCAACCTTGGCTGCTGGAACCAAGCTCAAAAGACCATCAACCATGCCAATGCCAGCCCGCAAAATCGGAACAATAGCTAGCTTTTTACCTGTCAGCTGCTTTTGAACTGTCTTTGTAATCGGTGTTTCAATTTCCACTTCTTCCAGTGGTAATTCGCGAGAAACTTCGTAGCCCATAAGCATGGCAATCTCATTTACCAATTCACGAAAATGCTTGGTTGACGTATCTTCACGACGTAAAATAGAGAGTTTATGCTGAATCAGTGGATGCGAAATAACTTGAAATTTACCCATAGGAAAACCGCCTTCTATTTATTCCCCTTTATTATAACATAAAACCCGCTGACTTTCGTAAAAAGTCAGCGGGCTTTTTTGAGATTGCCTCCATGGATAAGAACTTAAAGTTTGAAAATACCTTTGCTTTTACTAATGCAAGAGATAATAAGCAAATAAGGCAAGCAAAGCGAAGACACATATAAATGAAATGATAATCTTTTTACTGCGGTAAGAAATAAGTGCCAGTACACAAAGAACAAGCAAAACCAAAATAAACCGAATTACGTGCATGGACCAACATCACCTTTTCTAAAATTTGTGCTGATATTTTTAACAAATTCAATAATACACCTTATACTTAGAACAAGTAATATTCATATTCCAAAAGAAAATGCTGTCGAAGTTATTAAAGTGGACTTCTTTCTACATCTGCTGAAAAGAGGGAGTCAGTACTTTTAATCTACTTAACAGTCCTTATTTTGCAAAAACCTTAGCTAATCGTTCACAGGCTTCCTGTAGGATTGGTGTAGGAGTGGCGAGATTGAGGCGGGCATGGCCTAGGCCTTCTTTACCGAAGGTCGAGCCGACATTGAGAATCAACTTGGCTTCTTCTTTGATTTTTTTATGAAGCTCCTCGTCTGACAAATTATAGGCTGAGAAATCCAACCATACGAGGTAGGTTCCTTCTGGTTTCATGACCTTAATCTTAGTATGCTGCTCTAGATAGTTTACTAGGAAATCGCAGTGTTTTTCCAGAAGCCCCTTTAATTCCGTCAGCCAAGGTTTACCATAACGAAAGGCAGCTTCTGTTGTTATAAGGCCGATAGTCGGTACTTCATGTTGATTATTGGCTAATTGCCTTTTTTTGAATTGAGCTCGCAAGGCTGGATTTTCAATGATCGCAAAACTATTTTTAGTTCCGGCAACATTAAAGGTTTTAGTCGCACTGGAGAGAACCAAACTGAACTGGCCGAAATCACCGACAGTATTGATACTGTGATGTTTATGATCAAACAGGGCTAAATCCTGATGAATCTCATCTGAGACTAGAATGATGCCGTGCTTCTGACAGAGCTCGCCTACTTTTTGCAATTCCTCAGTTGTCCAGACCCGCCCCCCAGGATTATGAGGACTGCAAAAGACATAAAGCTTGACCTGATTTTCTACCATGTCTTTTTCTAATTGACTAAAGTCAATTTCAAAATGGCCATTTCTTTCCACCAAAGAATTTTCAATCAATCGGCGGTTATTGAGTTTGACAGAGCGAGCAAAGGGCGGATAGACCGGAGTGTTAATCAAGACCGCATCTCCTTCTTTAGTGAAGGTCTGAATGGCTACTGATATAGCAGGGACGACTCCTTCGATAAGGACAATGGTTTCCTTATCTACTTGGTAGTCATGCTCATTTTTTTCCCAATCTTGAATAGCTTCAAGTACACCATCCCAAGCATAAGAATAGCCGTAAACTCCAAAATCACTATAGCGCTGAATAGCAGCCTGCATTTCTGGAAAAGCTAAGAAATCCATATCTGCCACCCATAACGGCAGCAGCTCTTTGTCCTTTTGGACTTCCTTCCATTTTACCGAATGCGTTTTAAGACGATCCGGCAATGTTGTAAAATCAAATTGACTCATTTTCGTCTCCTTTTCCTAGGCTTCCAAAACTGTTTTTAAATCATTGATTAAGTCTTCTGCGTCCTCAATTCCAATTGACAACCGCAGCAAGTCATCTGTCAGACCATAAGAATGACGGACTTCTGCTGGTATATCCAAATGTGTTTGAGTCGCAGGATAAGTGATCAGACTTTCAACGCCTCCCAAACTTTCGGCAAAAGTGAAAACTTGCAAACCATTAAGAATTTGGGGAATCTTATTTTCGTCAAGTACCTTAAAAGAAATCATGCCGCCTTTACCAGTATAGAGCACCTCTTTAACAGCAGGCGATTTTTCTAAATAAGCAACGACTTCTTTGGCATTTTGTGTTGATTTTTCCATACGCAGTTTTAGTGTTTTGAGACCGCGCATCAATAAATAGGCATCAAAAGGCGATAGCGTCGGACCTGTGGTATTTTGATCATAAAATAACTTATCATAGATATCTTGATCACTGGTCATTAAAACACCAGCCAAAACATCATTGTGCCCCGACAGATACTTCGTTGCTGAATGCAGGACAACATCGGCACCTAAAGTAATAGGATTTTGATAGACAGGACTGTAGAAAGTATTATCAACAATAACCTTAGCCCCATGATTATGCGCTGTCTGAGCAATCTTTTTGATGTCAAATTCAATCATCAGCGGATTGGTTGGTGTTTCGATATAAACATAGTCCGTTTCATCTGAAATGGCAGCAAGCATCTCATCTTCTGTATTGGTGTAGGTAAAAGAAAATCGGCCATTTGCTTCCTGCTCATTAAACCAGCGGAAGGAACCACCATACAAATCACGTGCAGCAACAATTCTGCTGCCGATAGGAAAACCATTAAAAAGCAGCACCAAAGCTGCCATACCAGATGCTGTCACAAGAGCATGGTCAGCCTTTTCAATCTTGGCCAGCGTTTCTTCTAAAATCGCACGGGTAGGATTTTTAGTCCGTGTGTAATCAAATCCAGTAGATTGGCCAAATTCAGGATGCTGGTAAGTCGTTGAAAAATGAAGAGGAGCAATCAAGGCTCCTGTTGTTTTATCTGTATTAATGCCTGCATGGGCTAAAATCGTCTCTAAATGATAATCTTCTGTCATAGTTTCTGCCTTTCAAATCTAATGAGTCTATTTTACCACTTATTCCTTATTACAGCGGCTTTTCTCACATTCTATTTCTTAATACTTAGTTATAAGAAATAACTATATCTAAAGCTACTACCTTCAAAAACTCTCAGCAGTTCTTTGCTGCTGAGAGTTTAAATTATTTATCTCAAATGTAATTTCTGACGGAGAAGCTGTGCTTTGTCTCCCAGCATCTTATCTAGTAAATGACTGATAAGACCTAAAATACCATAAACACCGATACCAACACAGCCTACTAAGAGCACATAGATGAGACTGGATACTCTGCTTTCGTCAGTCAAAATAAAGCTGAGCAGCCAAACGGCTAAACCAACAGCAAGAGCCATTAAAGCAGTTAAAATAAGAACCAAAAGGCTTGTTCTTCTGACGGCAGTACGGTTAAAGCCTGTAATTTCCTGAATCCGACGATACATGAGAACAATAGGAAGCAGCAGGGCAAGGCTGGTTGCAATAATCGGACCGTAAGCATGGAAGAAATAAATCAGCGGAACTTGCAGAATAAATTTAACAATAACCCCGTAAACGAAGTACCTAATAGCTTTACGATTTTCAAACAAGGCTTGCAGCATGGGCGCTAAAACAGTATAAACTGCCAAAATAACAGTTTGTAAAAGAGAAGCTGTAAACAGTCCCAGAGCCTGCCCCTGCGGCAGACCATAAAAAACAGTATAAAGTGGTTTAGCCAAAATAACAGAACCTGCGATGGCAGGAATAATAAAGGTCATCAGCATTTGCAGATTATTGACAACCAAACGGGCAGAAGCTTTCCTGTCTTTTTTAACAAAATTTTCCGTCAAAAGCGGGATACCAACACCAGCAATAGCAGTCGCAACTGCAATCAAAATCATGGTTACCTTGCCGGGATTAGTTGAGAAATAAGCAAACATGACCTTTAATTCTCTATCGGAATAATCAGTAAACAGAGCCATGGTATTGCCAAAGGTAAATTGGTCAATCAGCTTGAAAACCTGAATGGCCGATCCCGTGATGATAAAAGGAATGGCTTCCTTGACTGTTTCAATCAAAAGATCCTTGGTATCAATCACCATGTTGTCAGGCTTCTTGCCAAACAGAACTGCTAAAAGGCTGTTTTTCCACAAGAAATAGATTAAAACAGCAATACCGGCAAACATTCCCACAAAGGCAGCAAACGTAGACTGAGTTACAGCCTCAACATAGTTGCCCGATCCCATTTTCATAATGAAAAAGGCCGTTAAAAGCATCCAGATGACACGGATAACCTGCTCAGCAATCTGACTCATGGCATATGGTTTTAAATTGTTAAATCCCTGAAAGAACCCTCTGAGCACACTCATAGAAGGGAAAACAAGGACAGCCAAAGTCAGGCTCCTAAGAACAGGAACCAAATCCCGTCCGCCGCGGCTAAGAGAAGCAAAAAAGGGGGAACCCACATACATTATTAAGGCAAAGACAGCACCTAAAATCAGCATAAAATGTAAAATTTTACGAACTAAATAGGTGCTTTTTTGTGGATCTCCCAATGTGTTATACTTGGAAACCTGCTTGGCAACAGCAACCGGAATACCGACTGTTGAAATCAACAAGAATAAGGCATAGATCTCATAGCCCATTCCAAACAGGGCATTAGCTTCAGCAGCGTACCTTCCCATCCAGGCATACCAAGGAATAATATAAACAGCTCCTAGCAAGCGGCTGATGAAATTACCGGCAGTCAGCCAGACCGTCCCGCGAACCATCTGCTCCTGCTGACTCATTTTAGTTTTTTTTTCAGACATGCAATTTCTTTCTAGCTTTTTGATAAATTTATTATAAACTTTTGCTTGGTACTTGTAAAACACTAACTTTAAGTCTACAATAAAAGATATGATTACTTTAAACAAGATTCTCACTATTCTTAAAGACGACAATAATTTTCGTGAAATTATTGATAATGGCCACTACCAAATGACCTATCCTGACTTTACTTTCAGTCATATTTCTTACGACAGCAGAGAGGTAACAAAGAGCACTCTTTTTTTTGCCAAAGGAGCAAGTTTTAAAAAAGAATTTCTCACAGCTGCCGTACAAGAAGGACTTCCTTTTTATATTGCTAAAAAAGATTATCAGGTTGGCATTCCGGCAATTATCGTTAACGATATAAAAAGAGCCATGAGCCTCATTGCAATGGCCTTCTACGACAACCCTCAAGAAAAATTAAAACTGCTTGCCTTTACCGGAACCAAAGGTAAGACAACTGCTGCTTATTTTGCTTATAATATTTTAAAACAAAGCCACCGTCCAGCCATGCTTTCTACCATGAATACAACTCTGGATGGAAAAACCTTTTTTAAATCCAAACTGACAACTCCTGAAAGTTTAGACCTTTTTAAAATGATGGCACAGGCCGTTGACAACGGTATGACCCATCTTATTATGGAAGTTTCCAGCCAGGCTTACTTGGTTAAGCGGGTTTATGGTTTAACGTTTGATGTTGGTGTTTTTCTCAATATCAGTCCCGATCACATCGGACCAATTGAACATCCTACTTTTGAAGACTATTTCTACCACAAGCGACTTTTGCTTAAGAACAGCCGTTATGCTGTTGTCAACAGTCAGATGGACCATTTTGCTCTTGTTGAGAATCAGGTTGCTGATCAGCCGCATGATTTTTATGGGAAATATTCTGACAATCAAATCACAAACAGTAAGGCCTTCTCCTTTGATCTTACAGGAAAATTGGCCGGTCATTACGACATTCAGCTAATCGGTTCTTTCAACCAGGAAAATGCTGTCGCTGCAGGGCTGGCCTGCCTGCAATTGGGAGCTAGTCCAAGCGATATCCAAAAAGGTATTGCTCAAACCACAGTCCCAGGTCGTATGGAAGTGCTGACGCAAGGCAAGGGAGCTAAGGTTTTTGTGGATTATGCCCATAATGGAGACAGTCTGGAAAAACTATTATCTGTTGTCGAGGAACATCAAAAGGGGCAGCTTGTTCTTGTTCTCGGTGCGCCTGGCAATAAAGGAGAAAGCCGCCGCGCTGACTTTGGCCGTGTTATCAACACTCATCCAGATCTACACGTTATTTTAACGGCAGATGATCCTAATAATGAAGATCCACAACTGATTTCAGAAGAAATCGCTGGTCATATTAAGCGTCCTGTAGATATTATTGTTGATCGCGAGCAAGCCATTCAAAAAGCAATGGCAGTGACGCAGACCAAAAACGATGCTGTGATTATTGCAGGCAAGGGAGCTGATGCTTTCCAAATTGTCAAGGGTCAACGGGCAGACTATGCTGGCGATATTGAAGTTGCCAAAAAATATCTTTAAATGATATAAGGCAAAATACCACTGCTGTCCACTAATAAGATTGTGTTTTTGATGCTTTCTTTTGTCATTTTTAACCGATAAAAAGACTGTTGGATAAAAGATCAAACAACCCATTTATTATCGTCTTAAAAAGAATCATTTTAAAGAATAATTTGAATGATTCCAAAGACGGGCTAAAAACTATTAATTCTTTCGAAAAGGCTTTCTTAAGTCTTTTTTCTATGCTATAATAAAAAAACTATTTAATGAAAGGAGGTTATGCATGTCAGATATTCGTGCTGAAGCCATTCAAGTTGCTTATGATAAGGATATTATCATTGACAACCTTTCTCTTGAGATACCACATGAGAAAATTACGACCATCATTGGTGCAAACGGCTGCGGCAAATCAACCCTGCTGAAAGCCTTCACGCGCATTCAAGCTATTCAAAAAGGGCAGATTTTGCTGGACGGACAGACCATTAACCAGTTACCTACTAAAAAGGTAGCTAAAAAGCTGGCTCTGCTACCTCAGGTGCTAGAAGCAACTGAAGGGATTTCAGTCTATGAATTAATTTCATACGGACGATTTCCTCATCAGAAATATCTAGGAAATCTTTCTCAGTATGATAGGGACAAAATTCACTGGGCTATGGAAGTGACCAAGGTTGCAAAATTTGCTAAACTTGATGTTGACAGCCTCTCCGGTGGCCAACGCCAACGTGTTTGGATTGCCATGGCGCTCGCTCAAGATACAGATACAATTTTTCTTGATGAGCCAACAACCTACCTCGATATGAATCATCAGTTAGAGGTTTTAGAGCTGCTGCAAAGTCTCAATCAAAAAATGCAAAAAACCATCATTATGGTCCTTCACGACTTAAATCTATCAGCTCGTTTTTCTAATCACCTCATTGCCATGAAAAACGGAGCTGTCAAATATCAGGGAGAGGTCAAAGAGATCATGACTACTCCTGTTTTAAGAGACATCTTTCATATTGATGCTCAGATAATTGAAGACCCTATCCACAAATGCCCTGTTTTGCTGACTTATCAGCTAGTATAGATTTTTAGGAGACAACATATGACCTTTAAAAAATGTTTAACTGTTTTTATCGCATTTGCTGCTGCACTTATCCTTGCTTCCTGCGGCAATGCTTCAAAATCATCAGATAAAAAAGCAGCTGTTTCCAGCATGCCTAAAATTTCCGGTGTTACTTATTACGGCAAGGTTCCTCAATCACCCAAACGTGTCGTTAGCATCACATCTACCTATACGGGTTATCTTTTAAAGTTAGACCAAAATCTTGTTGGAGTCTCCTCCTATGATAAGAAAAATCCGGTTCTTAAAAACAAGGTTAAAAAAGCCAAACAGGTCACTTCATCGGATCTTGAAGCTATTACAGCCTTAAAACCTGATTTAATTGTTGTCGGTTCAACAGAAGAAAAAATTGATCAGTTGAAAAAAATTGCCCCTGTCATTTCAATTGAATACGGCAAGCGCAATTACCTTGATATTTTCTCTGACTTTGGCAGAATTTTCAATAAGGAAAAAGAAGCCAAACAATGGCGCAGCGACTGGAAAGCCAAAACTGCCAAAGCTAAGAAAAAACTGACTAAGGCTGTCGGCAGCGACGCAAAATTTACTGTTATGGGCCTCTTTGAAAAAGAGATTTATCTTTTTGGTAACAATTGGGGCCGCGGTGGTGAAGTGATCTATCAGGCACTTGGCTTTAAAGCACCTGACAAGGTCACTAAAGAAGTCTTTCCAAAAGGCTACCTGTCTACCTCACAGGAAGTTATAGGCGATTATATTGACGATTATGTCATTGTCGCAGCAGAGGATAAAAAGACAGGTGCATCGCTTTATGAAAGTGATGTTTGGAAAAATATTCCTGCTGTCAAAAAAGGTCATGTTATTAAAGTTAATGCCAATGCTTTTTACTTTAACGATCCGCTGACACTGGAGTATGAACTGAGCACTCTTCAAAAGGGCATCCTAAAAGTCGCTCAATGAGGTTGAAATGCTTATGAAATCAGTTGTTCAGGAAAATAAGCCAAAGCATTTTTGGCTTGTTTTTTTCACTATTTTACTGCTCTTCATCAGCGGCTTGTACTGCAGCTTGAAATTTGGAGCTGTCAATTATTCCAATCAAGATCTGATAAGAGGATTGAGCCACCCCTTTACTTCATCTGATATTCAGGACGTTCTTATTGATGTCAGAATTCCGCGGATAATTGGTGCTCTCTTGGTTGGTTCTGCCATGGCCACAGCTGGCAGTATTATGCAGGGAATAACCAGAAATCCAATTGCAGATCCCGGTCTGTTAGGGATCAATGCCGGATCTGCTTTAGCTTTGATTATTGGTTATGCTTTTTTCAGACACCTTCACTACAGCCTTATTCTTTTGCTATGCCTTTTAGGGGCAACCTTAGCTGCTCTCTTGGTCTTTTCTTTGTCCTACTCCCCCAGAAAGGGTTACAATCAATTGCGTCTCATCTTGGCTGGTGCCATGATTGCAACCCTCTTTAATTCTTTTGGACAGGCTATCGTTATTTACTTCAACCTCTCTACCTCAGTCATTGGTTGGCAGGCTGGCGGCCTAGTTGCTCTTAACTGGAACATGATTAAAATCATTGCTCCATTTATTCTGATTGGTTTGTGTTTAGCCCAACTTTTTGCTCATCAGTTAACAATCCTGAGCCTCAATGAAACTGTGGCTAAATCATTGGGACAAAAGACTTTTATGATGACTGCTGTTTTTTTAGGACTGGTACTGCTCTTGTCTGCTTCTGCTGTTGCTTTGGTTGGTTCTCTGGCTTTTGTAGGCTTGATTATCCCCCACTTTATAAGAATGTTTGTCGGCAGAAACTACCGCTATCTTCTCCCCTTGACAGCTTTTTTAGGAGCCGTTTTTATGCTTTGGGTTGATCTGATTTGCCGGACACTTAACCCAGGCTATGAAACACCGCTCAGCGCTGTTATCAGCCTTATTGGTCTGCCCTGCTTTTTATGGCTGATTAGAAGGGGGCGGCAATTATGAAAACTTCTGCAAATACAAAGTCCATTTTTCTGCTGTTGGTTCTCCTACTATTTATCTTCAGCATCATCTCACTGTCAATCGGACAAGTCAGCTTTTCTATTTTTGATATACTGGACATCTTTCTTGGCCGCTCCTCTGATGCCATGATGATGATTATCACTAATATTCGTCTGCCGCGAATCTTGGTCTGCTTATTGGCAGGAGCTTCTCTTGCCCTAAGTGGGATGCTGCTGCAGACTCTGACTCACAATCCCTTAGCTGATTCAGGTATTTTAGGTATCAACACTGGGGCTGGTATGGTTATTGCTTTGAGCGTTTCCTATCTTAATATTGAAAGCCATCTGGTCATTAGTTTTTTACCCTTAATTGCCATGTTAGGTGGCTGTCTTACTATCATGCTTGTTTACCTCATTGCACGTCAGAAAAATAACAATATTAGCCCAACACGCTTGATTATTACAGGCGTGGGTGTCTCTACCATGCTGTCAGGAACTATGGTTTCTGTTGTCGGCAGCGTTAATCGGTATAAAGTTGACTACATTGTTCATTGGCTGAGCGGACAGATTAACGGAGACAATTGGACAACACTGATGAACCTAGCGCCGCTGCTAATTATGCTTTGGTGCTGGACTTACAGCCGTAGTCAGACTTTAAATATTATGAATTTAAATGACCATACAGCCTTGGCTCTTGGATTGCATTTACAAAAAGAGCGGCTGATAAGCCTCATTCTAGCAACTAGCCTAGCTGCTTTCAGTGTTATTTTGGTCGGTAATATCACCTTTATCGGTCTGGTCGCTGGACATATTGCCAGAAGATTGCTGGGCAGCAATCACTTTGTCAGCTTACCTGCTGCCATGTTGATTGGTATGCTTATTTTACTTATAGCAGATACCATTAGCCGTGTGCTTTTGGTCGGTACAGGTATTCCGACAGGATTGATTGTGGCTGTTTTGGGCGCTCCCTATTTTCTTTACCTGATGGCAAAAGTGGAAAAATAAATTTTGAGAAGGGAGTGGGATCAACCCAAAAATTGAAAATTTTGGTCCTCACCACTTCCTAATTTCTAGGCGGTGACCTGAAACGGTCTCTCCCTAGACCGTTTGACTCCCAACCACTGCGTCAAGACCTTATTCCAAAACAGGAATATTGGACAAATTTTTCATTATTCTGTTTATTCTGTGGGTGAGGGCGGAGCCATCATGGATGTCTTGTCCAGCCTCCTCTAACTTTATACTCAATAAAAGGATAGACCGTTTGCTAATAAGTCTATCCTTTTCATAATATTCAAGCGGCTCTGGGCTGAACCTGTTAACTGCCCTGCCCTACTTATGATGTCATAAGAGGTCTGGAATTTTGATTCCAGATCTTTTTATTACCAAAAGAAGCTGTCAGTTGCCCCTTTTGCAGAATATGTCCTTCCATGTTTTTTAATAATTTGCCCTTGCCTGTCCAGCGATTTAAATCCAAGGAACAGTCCAAACTGTAAATGGTAAAGCGATACTTATGGTTTTGACCTAAGGGTGGGTTAGGACCGGCATAGCAATACCAGCCATAAGCCAAGCCCTGTCTGGCTCCGTCAGGATCTTTCACTTCAAACCCACGAGAAACATTAGCCTTAATATGGCTAGAAGCAGGAAGATTCCAAATCAGCCAATGAGTAAATTCCTTTTTAAGAGGATGTGTCAGATCTTCCAAAGTAATAACCAGCGTTTCAGCATGAGAGGAGAGGTTTTTGATAAAAAATTCGGGTGACCTATCCTCTCCTTTTCCTGTATGTTCCAGTGGAAATTCCCCACCTTCAGGAATAGTCGGACAAATGAAGTCCAATCTTTCTATCATATCAAACACCTCCTCTCTTGCTCTTTGATTCATTTTTTAATAAATTTGGATAGCTATCCCATAATTGAGTTGTGTAAACTTTGGCCTTATCAGATTCCTTGACAGCCCTCCAAAGAAGGGAAGCTGCCTGCATTTTGTTTTTGAGGTCAGCGTTTCTTTTATCTGCACAAAAATCCTTATAAAATTGATTCCATTGACAGGCGCGATTGTCATATTTGGCATAATCAGATTCTCCGGCATAAACAGCCAGCATGTCTTCAAGCGTAAAATTGACATCATTTTCTGCCTTAACTTTACGCCAAGCTGCTGCCATATCAGCAGTGAATTTAAAAGACTTAACTCCAGTCTGCCGAGCAAAATAAGCCCTGAAGGTCTGATTAAAAGCAAAGCCGCACAGCAGCAAGGAACTGGACAAGCCGATTTCCTGCTTGTTTTTCGGTTTAACAGTCTGTTTGTTAACTTTTTTGAGCGGCTGCCCTGCAAAATAAGCTGCTAACGCCTCATTTAATTCCTGCTTTGTCCCCGAGTGTACCAATCCCAACTGTCGGCAAATTTGCGACAGTTCTGTCCGATACCAATAATAGTTACAAAACTCCTCATAAGTTTTAATCTGAAAAAATTCTGGACGCTTTATCATAATGATCAATCATAATTCCCTACTTTCTATTATTATACATTTTTTCAAAATAAGATGATATTAAAAGCTGTTTAATGATAAAAACCCAATTTATTAAAATGGTACCAATCCTCTATTTCCTGAGGATTTTTAATATTGAGTAACAAAAGAATTTCTCTAGCAAATTCTAAGGTAGCTGTCCCATTTGCTGTCACAATACCAGCATCACTGACTGCCTGTTTTTCTATATAAAAATCTTCTCCACGATAATGCGGAGCTGCTTTTTTCATAAATTCAAGGGTATTGCCAGTGTGCTTGACATGATCTAAATAGCTATTTTCAGCTAAAAAATTAGTCGCGGCACAAATAGCAGCAATCGGTATCTGATGACAAACAGCATAGTCCACCACAGGCAAAATCTCCCTATTTTTGCCCTCCAACCAGCTGTCTCCGCCAGGAATAATCAGCAGTTTAAAATCCTTGGGGTAATCCGTCAGATCATGGTCAGGAATCACGCGAAATCCACCCATGGATTTTTTAGGCTGTTTGTCTGAGCCAATGGTTTTAATCTGAAAGGGGTTGTCCTGCCGGTTTAATTCCGAGCAAACATAGGCTGGCTCCCAGTCTGCATAATCATCAAATACATAAACAAGAATGTCATTTTTCATTGTTCTGCCTGCTTTCTTCTATTATCGCCTATAGTATAACCCAAAAAAGATGACAGCCTTATGTCATCTTTTATACATTGATTCAATTGTCTTCAGCTTTTCTTTGACCAACTGCTGCAGCTCAACAGGTGCCAAAACCTCGACTGCTGTTAGCAGCTGAAACACCAAATGACAGGCGACAGACAAACTTGAAGTATAAAACACAATCTTGCCCTGCTCTTTACAAGCAGCTAATATTGACGCATCCAGTACCTTGGTTATAGCAAAGATATCTTCAGGCTTGTAAGCTAAAACAACCTTGGCATAGCCTTCAATCGGCTCTAAAGAAAAATCAGAATAAGCTGGCTTTTGAAATGTTAACGGCGGACAAGAGCGACTTGTAAACACGTCCTCCAACAAGGTCAGTGAGGCCATTCGCTGCAGTTTAAAAAGACGAAAGTCTTCTCGTTCTCGGCAAAAAGCATATAAATACCAAGCCGAATCCTTAAAAACTAATTGATACGGCTCAATTTCTCGCTTTCTTCTGCCAGTTTTTGAAACATAGTCTAACAGAATACAATTTCTTGTTTCAATGGCTTTCTGCAAGATCTCAATCTTCTTTTGAACAAAACTGTCTGCATACCAAGAAGAAAAATTAATATAATGATTAGCTCGAGAAGTCTCATCTTTTTCCTCAGGCAAAAGTTTTGCTATCAAAGCAGTCAAATCCGGCTGCTGCTTGATACTTTGCAGACCCTTTAAAGCACTCTCAAGATTTGTAATGTCTACTTTTGATAAAATACGTTTGTCTATTTTATAGCTTTTCATTAGCGAAAGGCCACCACAGCGGCCGGCATAAGAAACAATGGGAATTCCCGCTTGATTAAGACTGTCCAAGTCCCGGTAAATCGTGCGCTTGGACACCTCAAATTTCTCTGCCAGTTCTTTAGCGGTTACCTTATCTCTTTCTGAAAGTAGGGACAAAATAGCCAGTAATCTTTCTAATTTCATTTTTCCTATCTGTCAAAATCTTTATGATGTGAAGGTCAGGCTGTCCTTATTAAAAGTCATCTTCAGTTGGTACTTGTCCTCAGCATTTTTTTCAATATAACCCAGCAAATCCAGAGCCTGCACAAAAATATCAGGACGTCTTTGGGCAACTTCCTCCTTGCGGCCAAATTTCAAAAGAAAGCTGGTCATGTATTTGAGGGCGTATTCGGGATTGACATCCCCCAACAAACGATAGAGAGTCTCTTGTTTTCTTGACAGAGGCAGATTTTCTTGAAGTTTAAAAAAGTAATTAGATAAGGTCAGTGAATCCCTGCTAATACTTGTTTTCTCAACAATAAGCGCCTTGTTTGTCTGATTGGACAGACAGGTTTCAAAAGTTAAAGTCAGTAAATCCTGATAAATGGACGACTGGTCATCTACAAAAATCTGACTGTCCAATGTTAGACCGTCAAGATTTTTTAACAGTTCAAAAGCATTGCTGTAACGCTTATTTTCACGCAAAATATAACCCGCCTGAACATAGTCTTCAATCGAACGCTCTAAATTCTTAACTGCAGCAAAGTCCTTCTTAATCTGTCGCAAAGTGACATCATCATGAAGCTGCAGATAATTGATAAGGTCTGTAAAAAATGGCTGGCGCATTAATTTGCTACCATTGTAAATTTTAATCATCCAGTTCTCCTAAATAAACTAAGTGCTTGGACTGGGCCAGCTGACTGGGATTGGTTCCCGCTTGATTTAAAGGCACAGCCAGCCCCAAATCATCATAATAGGCCTGCCAAAAATCCGAAACAGCCTTTTCATCATCGCCAAACTGCATAGGAATAGTATCAAAAATGGGCAGAATAGCAGCAATATACTGAGAGCAATAAAAGCTCTGTTCCCCTGGATAAAAGCTTGCATTGTAGGGCTTACCCAAGTGTTTTTCAGCCTCCGCAAGGACAGCCTGACTGTCAATCTGCGGATAGCGGTAGACAAAAACCTTTTGATTTTTATCTGCCAAAAATGCTGCCAAATCTTGTTTGATAACCCCGTCTTCTCCTCTTGCATGGTAAACCTGACCATCCAAATAAACAGCAACATGATTGTAGCGCCCTGTTGTTGCTTTAATCGCCTGAGCCATATCAGACTGATCGGCTGTAAAAAACAAATCACCGCTTTGCAAATGTTGAATTTTCATAATAGCTCTATTGTATCATAAAATAAGGCATTGACAGAAACCATTGTTTTTACAGCAAAAAAAGAGAGTGGATAGAAATCAATAATTCGAAGAATTTGATTTCTATCCCACCTCTGCAAAGTTGGTTAGGGATTGACATGAACTAACGTTCATAGAATTGGATATCCTCCAACAGTTCCCCAGACTGTTGGAACTATCATTTGTATAGCAAGGGATAAGGATATCCAACCAACCACTGCGCCTAGCAAATAAAATTGACCAAATAAATAAGGCTGAGAACTTTTGTCTCAACCTCTTCCTTGTTTATTGATTATCTTAGGCGTTAAAGCTTTCCGTCAGCTGAGGCACCACTTGTTTCTTACGTGAAACAGCACCTTTAAGAAAGGCATGGTTGTTTTCAAGTTTGAAGTTGAAAGCTGCTTCAACCTTATCAGTATTGCTGCCCAAAGCCAAAATTTCTGAGTTCGAATTTAAAATATCTGTAATCATCAAGACAAAATCTGAGTAACCGTTGGCTGCTTGTGAAGCTTGAATTGCTTCTTCAATTTCAGATTGACGTTCTAAAACATCGTTGATATCAACAGTGTTTACTTGAGCCACACGAACTTGATTGCCCTTAAGTTCAAATGTTTTGGCATCGATATCAATAAGCTCTGCAGCTGATTTGCTAGCCAAATTAGTACCAGCCTTAAGCATAGCCAAGCCATATTCTTGTAAATCAACGCCAGCAATTTTAGCCAAATCTTCAGCAACTGCTGGATCAGAAGCATGAGTCGTTGGCGATTTCAGCAAAAGCGTATCTGAAATCAGACCTGACAGCATTAATCCTGCAATTTCTTTTGGAATAGCTAGGCCGTTTTCCTTATAGAGACGATAAACGATTGATGAAGCAGATCCGACGGGTTCTAAACGCATATAAAGAGGATTTGCCGTTTCAAAATTAGCGACACGGTGATGGTCAACCACTTCAATCACTTCAACATCACGAATGTCAGCAATTGACTGCTGAAACTCATTATGGTCAGTTAGGATAACTTGTTCAGCACCTTCTGCTTTAGCAGAAGTAACAACACGCGGTGCTTCAAGGCCAAAATAATCCAGCACAAAAGCTGTTTCTTCGTTAGGTTCTCCCAGAGCAACAGCTTCAGCATTAACACCAAGCTGAGCTTTTAAATGAGCATATGCAACTGATGATCCAATAGCATCTGAATCTGGATTTTGGTGACCAAAAACTAAAATTTTAGACATAACATTACCTCGTTTTTATTTTTCATCTCATTTTACCAAATTTGATGCCATTAAGCAAAAGAAGCTTTAGCCGAATTTTTAAGAATTTAAAGAACAGTTTTTAAGCAACAAAAAAGACCGAAAACATTCATTTCGGCCTTCTATAATCAGTTATAAGAACAAAAACATTAGAGTAGCTGCCTTTGCAATCTGTCACCGCTTAGGATC
Organism: Streptococcus orisasini; assembly: GCF_001431045.1. Classification (GTDB taxonomy): domain Bacteria; phylum Bacillota; class Bacilli; order Lactobacillales; family Streptococcaceae; genus Streptococcus; species Streptococcus orisasini. The sequence goes on along the minus strand of NZ_BCLE01000017.1, from coordinate 12,810 downwards.
TTAGACATTAATTCTGCGCTTGTATTCCTCGTATGTTTCTGTGTGCATGAGTTCTTTGGCATTGCGTACACGGTCAGGTGTAGGCGGTTTTACATCTTCCAGAGAATAAGGAATTCCCAGTTCATGCCACTTAAAAATTCCCATAGTGTGATAAGGAAGTACTTCAAAACGTTCAACATTTTTCAAGGTCTTGACAAATTCACCCAATTTAATCAAATCCTCATCGCGGTCTGTCAGTCCAGGCACTAAAACATGACGAATCCAAACAGGTTTGCCGATATCAGACAGATAACGGGCGCAGTCCAGAATGTTTTTATTGCCGTGGCCGGTAACAATTTTATGCTGAGCCGGATTGATTTCTTTAATATCCAGCAGCACTAAATCTGTAACTGCCATCAGCTTATTGTATTTTTCCAAATAGGTAGGCGTATTTCTGAAAGTAAGTGCACAGGTATCTAGAGTTGTATGAATGCCCTTTTCCTTAGCCAAGGTAAAAAGAGCAATCAAAAAATCAATTTGCAGCGTTGCTTCACCGCCAGAAACAGTGATGCCTCCCTTATCGCCCCAAAATCCTTTGAAACGCAGAGCTTCCTCTAAAACATCTTCTGCTGTTCGCTCTGTTGCCCTGTCATTTTTCAGTGCCCAAGTATCCGGATTGTGGCAGTACTGGCACCGCATTTGGCAACCCTGCATAAAGACAACAAAGCGCACGCCAGGACCATCTACGGAACCAAAAGATTCTGTGGAATTAACAAGTCCGGTTACCTTCCTGTAATCAATTTCTTCTGTCATAATTTTCTTTCCTGTAAACGTTTTTCTTATTTCATTATAACACTTTAAGCACAAAAAAGACTAACATTCTGTTCAGTCTTTTTCATCTTCTTTTTCTTCAATTTCTGTCACCAGCAATTTAAGCTTAGTGATACGTCCGTCTTTAACCTTATCGTTGATTAGCTCCAAGTGCTTATTATTGCTGTCAACACTGAAATGCTCTTTCTCATCCTGGCTTGGAATTGTTCCAACACCGGTCAGGTAAAAGCCGGCAATAGTATCAACATCATCGCTTTCAAGGTCTGTTTCAAAATATTCATTGAAATCATTAAGCGTCATCGTTCCAAGAACGATATAAGTATTGTCGGCAATCTCGCGGACAGAGACCGCAGCCTTGTCCGTCTCGTCATCGATTTCACCGACAATTTCTTCCAAAAGATCTTCCAGCGTTACAAGACCTGCCACACCGCCGTATTCATCCAATAGAATGGCCATTTGATTTTGAGTGTTTCTAAGAGCCGCCAAAAGGTCATTGACAAAAATAGTCTCTGGCACAAAAAGCGGTTCCTGTAAGATCTTGCGAAGATTAATATGGTCAAATCCTTCTTTAAAACCAGCATCTAAGAGCCTCTTTGTATGAATTAAACCAATAATCTTATCTTTATCCCCATCATAAACAGGAATACGGGAAAATCTCTCATTCAAAATAGATTGAATAATGTCACTGGTATCGTCATTGATATCCACCATGAAGGCATCAGTTCTAGGAACCATAACTTCACGCGCCATCAGCTCATCGAGGGAAAAGACACCCTGCAGCATTTCAATTTCATCAGCATCCAGAGTCTCTTCACTGTTTGTCAGCATATATTCGATTTCATCACGCGTCATTTTTTCATCCGCATCATCAAAGGTCATTGGAGTGATGTAACTCAGCAGATTGGTTGAAGCCGAAAGAAGCCAGACAAAAGGACTGACAAGTTTTCCAAGAAAAATGATAATCGGAGCTGAATACACCGCCAGACTGTCCTTGAGATTCAGGGCAATGCGTTTAGGATAGAGCTCTCCCAAGACAATCGAAATATAAGTCAAGAAAGCAAGCGCAATAACACTGCCTGCGGTTCGTGCTGTTGCAGAATTACCAAACCAAGTGGCAATCTCACGTCCCAGAGAATCTGCTAAACTTGCCCCAGATAAGAGGGTAATGAGTGTTATCCCGACCTGAATAGTTGATAGAAAATGATTTGGTTTTTCTAAAACTCTCAAGAGACGGATGTATTTCTTTTCACCATCCTCAGCCTTTTGTTCAACACGTGCCCGGTTTAAAGACACCAGAGCCATTTCTGTAGCCGAGAAAAAGGCATTGCAAAGCGTTAAAATAAGCAGTAATAAAAACTGTAAGATCAAGGATTGACTACTAGGGTCTTCCATTCGTTATTTCTCTCCTAAATGATATATAGTCAGTCTATTATAACACAATTTTATTTTTCTTGTGATACTCATAAACACCGGCAATGAATTTTACAATTTCCTTAATAATAGCGTAAGCCGGTACCGCAACTAACATGCCGACAAGTCCTGCAATATTACTTCCCAAGACCAAAAGCACCATAATGGTCAAGGGATGAATTTTCATGGCACTGCCAACAACACGCGGATAAACAATATTTCCGTCAATCTGCTGCAAGGTCATAATATAGATAATGGCGATAACCATTTTTTTAGGATCGCTGGCGATATAGGCTAAAACTACTGGGGTCAACCCCAGATAAGGACCGACATAAGGCACAACATTCGTAATCCCAGCGACCAGAGCAAATAAGAAAGCATACTGGACTCCCATAACTTTATAGCCAATCAGAGCAAAAACAAAAATAAAGGCCGCGTCAATTGCCACACCGCTAATATAACGGGCAATGGTCTTATTCATCTGTCCTAAGAGTTGACTGATATTATGAGTATCATTCTTCAAAACAGAACGCTCCAGCATGGGCAGCAGTCCTTCGCCATCCTTTAGCAAATAAAATAAGATAACCGGTGTAATAATCAATATCATGACGGTATTTGTAATCATAGAAACAATGCTGGACACACTAACCGTCACGCTGTTAAGAACATTTTTCAAAATATCCACATAAGACAGGTTGAATTGTTTCAAAAGGGCATTAATATCAATATTTTTAAAAGCCGGATTATCCTTCCATTCATTAACTAAATCCTGCAGACCTACATAGATATTCTGGCTAGCCGATATCAAATCCGTCAGCTGATTAATTAAATTAGGAATCAGGCTGGTAATCGAGAAGATCAGTAAGGAAATTAAGGCCGCAAAGATAATGACAATTCCCCAAATCCGCTTCACCTTAAAATGCTTTTCTAAGAAAGTAACAGCAGGGTCAGTAAGATAATAAAGAAAGCCACCCAGCAAAAAAGGCATCAAAAAGGTCTTAGCAACGCTGAAAAAAGGACTAAGGATGCTCCCCATCTGCCGCCAAGTAAACAGAATCAAGGTTAGCAGCAAAATTTCTACTGTCCAAAAAAATAACTTGTTATTCTTAAACATAACCCCTCCTTTTGCGCTTATTTTACCACATTTTTGTGTTATAATAAATAACAATTAAGCGACAAAGGGGTAAAAGATGGCACTTATTTCACTAGAACATGTAACTCTGAAAAGGCAAGGAAAAATTCTTCTGGACAATCTGAACTGGCAAGTCCATAAGGGAGAGAATTGGGCTATTTTAGGACTTAACGGTTCTGGCAAAACGACCCTGCTGAAATTAATTATGGCTGAGTATTGGTCTTCAGAAGGTCAGGTTGAGGTTTTGGGCACCAAATTCGGACAGGGAAACATCCCTAACATGCGGACTAAAATTGGTGTTGTCGGATCCTTTATTGCTGAGCGTCTGCCCAAAAATATGTTGGCTGAAAAAATTGTCCTGACTGGAAAATACAAATCCAGCATTCTTTATAAGGCTTACGGCGATAAGGAATTAGATGAGGCGCGCCATATGCTGAGAGCAATTGGCGGAGAGCATCTTATAGGCCGTTCCTATGCTGGCCTATCACAAGGTGAAAAACAACTCCTCTTGATTGCCAGAAGTTTAATGGAAGATCCTGAAATTATCATTTTAGATGAGGCAACGAGCGGACTTGACCTCTTTGCCAGAGAAAAACTGCTTACGCAGGTTGATAAAATTGCCAAACTTCCGCATTCTCCTTTGATCTTGTATGTCACCCACCATGCTGAGGAAATCACCAGTACCATGGATCACATTCTTCTCTTGAAGAAAGGAAGAATTATTGCTCAGGGCAAAAAAGAAGACATTATCACTCAGGAAGTTCTGTCAGACTTCTATGACAATCACGTAAAAATTATTCCTATCGATGAAGAGCGCTTCTTTATCAAGCCGGAAGTATAAGTTAAATAAGAAGTTAAAACCGATAATCTCAAATAAGAGATCATCGGTTTTAGTTAGCAATAAATTAAAGGTTAAAGGGTCTTAGTACTAATCCCCATTCTTGTTTTGAACAGTTACTGTATTGTACAAAGCTTTGCCAGCTTTGACATCTTCCCATGTCCCAATTTTGACACCTTCTGAATAGTAACCATCCAGTGCACCTTCGCGCTGTAAAACAGTTTGTTCATAGGCTACTTTAGAATTCCATTCTGTGATATCAACATCTGCTAGAGATTTATGCAGAGCTGTAATGGGATCCATGTCTTTTCCACCAGATGTAAATAAGGTTCCGTGGGAGTTCAATAAGAAACCATTTCGAAGAGCTTTATCACCAATTTTTTTAATTTCTTCAGCAACATATTCTGCTAGTTCTTCAGAACACATGGGGTGCCAGTTTAATGTACGAATTTCTTTTAATTTTTGGGTTGCTTCTGTCAGATTTGGCATATTTAGTCCAGTGGTGGCCCAAAACATTGATTGATCAGCGTGTGAATGGAATACACATTTAATATCTGGGTTAGCATCGTAAATCGCTTCGTGCATATTAATTTCGCGCGTAACCTTGCCATTACCTGAAAGGACTTTTCGCGTATGCGGTTCAATGACTAAAATTTGATCGGCTGTTAAATGGCCCAAATAAGCTTCAGACATCATTGTCGGAGTCATCACATAGTATTCTTTTCCTTCTTCATCTGTCACACGAATACTGATATTTCCTCCAACAATATTGGTGTCACGGCGATCCATAACTGTTTTTACAACTTTTGCCAAATCTTCACGTTCGTATTCAAACGGAATACGACCTGCTGGATATCTCATAACTAATCCACCTTTCTATTTTCCTCTAGATTGATGCAGCGCCTTCATTTTTTCTGAGGCAAGCTTTTTCTTTTCTAAATATTTAGGGAACAAAATAGAAGTTCCTTGTTTATTTACTAGTAAACCTAATACAATCACAAAAATATTTAGCCAATATAATTTTGTATAGATGGCCACTATAAATAGCAAAAATGCTAGAAAGCTTAGGAAAGTCCAAAATACTTTAGATTTTACAGTCATACTCAGTTCCTTCTAAAGATTTACTAGTCTTTGTATTTGCTTGCTGGGATTGGATTTTTCTTGAAGCCTCTGTACAAAACATAAAACAATGCCAACAGTGCCATCAAACCAACAATTGCCATGATATTGCCGCGGCCAGCCCAGCCTGCCAAGAAGCGGAGATCTGGCGCTTCGATAGAACTCCATGAAACTTCTGATCCTTTGGGAACGTTGATTGCTCCAGTGCTTTTAGCCAATTTTGTAAAGATGTTTGCAAAGTAGGTTGAGCCATATAAGAACAGTGGTTCGTAGATAATACCTAGGACAAGCATTCTCAGCAAATTGCCACCTGTTAATAGAAGACCACCTACACCAAGACAATAGTTAATGACACCAGCAAGAGGCAAGATTTCATTGCCTGGCAGAATCGCAGCAAACAAAATAGATACAGGTATCAAGAGAACCATTGTCACCCATAGCTCTGTACTTTGACCAACAATAGGCCAGTCCAAACCAATAACAAATTCACGGCCTTTTACGTGTTTTTTCATGAAATCGCTCATTGTGGTACCAAATGGTGTCAACGCATCCATGAAAAATTTAGCCATGACTGGGAAAATGGCCATGACGGCACCAGTTGTGACTGCAAGATTCAATGAATTAGCAATTCCATACTGTCCAATCAACCCTAAAAGCAAGCCAATAATAGCCCCCATCACGACAGGTTCACTCAAAATACCAATTTTACGTTTTAAGGCATCGGCATCCCATTTTTTATTAAAGACAGGAATATAGTCCATCAATTTATTGACAGGACTCATAATTACTGCAGTAAAGGTTTCAATGTGTGTTACAGTTACACCTTCATAACCTAACATATCCTTAATTTCATCTGCCCACATGTCGCCTAATTTTAAGGAGATGACAACTTGAATACCTGCAACTACAAAACTCCAAAGCATATTTCCAGAGAATTGATATACGATGTAGCCAGTCAGAGCAACTCCCCATACATTCCACATATCAGCATTCAAGGTTTTGGTCATTTTACTAAGCAGCATAACCAAATTAATCCCAAGTTCAACTGCAAAAAATGCAAATGCCAGCGGCCAAGCCCAAGTGATTGCTGAAGCTCCTGTCCAGCCAAAGTCAACAACTGGCAAGTTAATTCCTGTGTTTTTTGCCAAAGCTTTCGCTGCTGGACTAACTGCTGCAGTCAATTGATTAATAGCTAAGCTCATTCCAATAAAACCAGTCCCTAGATAAAGTCCTGATAGCAAAGCTTTAGAAGGCTTCATTCCGAAGATCAAACCCAAGATAGCAATAAAGATGGGAATAAGAACAGTAGATCCAACTCCCAATATAGCTTGAACAATATCATTCCAGTTCATAATAAATTCCCCCTGAGAATTCTATATTTTAATTACGCTTGTTTATGTTTTTCAACAATTTCTTTAATACGTTCGTTCGCCTCATCTTGTCCCATACCTGTCAGCCAGGGCAAGCCGACCATTCCAACTACACCATGATCATCAAGTACCTCTTGAAGTTCTTTATTCGCTGGGGCAATTCCGATATAGACAATAATGCTTGGATCATTTTCGATTGTTGATTTAGCTGTTTCAATAGGTTTAGGAGCTGCTTTAGCATACCCATCTAATCCTACTGAGGCCAGATAGTCATTTACCTTATTTGTTACTTGGGGACTTGTGGCAACACCTGAACCACAGCACACTAAAATTGTTTTCATAAAAGCACTCCTTTTCATTCTTCAAAACTGTTGACAACTAAATCGTGCATTTCTTTTTTAGTTGTGACCTTTTTAAATTTATTGACAAATTCACTATCTTGAAACGCTGCCATCATACTTGCTAATAATTGCGGCTGTTTCGATCCATCTTTGATTCCTAAAAACAGGAAATCTCTAGCAGACATTTCCGCTGCATCTCCCATTTGTCTAACATCTAAGACGCCATTGTTCCTTGCAATGTAGATAAATGGCTCTTTGATATACTTACTATCCACATGCGGAAAGGCAACAGATATCTCTGGAAATTGCAGCCCTGTTGGGTAGGACAATTCCCGTTTTTCTAAACCAGCAATGTAGCCTAGCTCTGCAACGCCTTTTTCTATAGCTCGCATTCCTATTAGGTCAAACAGCTGTGCTTCATCTGATACAGCAATGTCCAAGTCAATCAGGTCTTCTTTGAACATTTCACTAATCATGACAATCTCTCCTTTCGTAAATGATATCGCTTACATCTCTAATTATAATCAAAATAATTCATAAGTCAATCATTTTCGAAACTTTTTTGAATGTTTTTTTACGATATTGATTATTCATTGATTATTCCTTAATTGTATACTATAATAAAAACAAATACATTTAATGAAGAGGTATGAATAGTGATTAAAAATATTCGGTGGAATAAAATCATTGATTTAATAAATATGAACGGGGGAATGATGACAACCTCTGAAATTGCCGCCCTAACTGGGGTGTCTGAAGTCACAATTCGTCGCGATCTGAAACAATTAGAAGAGCAGGGAAAATTAAAACGAGAGCATGGTGGAGCCTTATCCATTGATCGCTCAAGACATATTGAATTTTCAACAGATGAAAAATTACTGCTAAATGTCGAAAAGAAAAACAACATAGGAAAAAAACTTGGTGATTTAATTCCCAGCAATTCTACTGTGTATCTTGGTGCTGGTACTACACTTCTTTTAGCAATACCTTATCTAGCAACCAAAAATATAAGATTTGTCACAAACAGTTATCCTGCCTTTCAAGCATTACTGGAATACGACAATCAAATCATATTAACTGCCGGTGAGTTTTATAAGAGAACTGGTGAATTTTTAGGGCCGATTGCTGAAGCTTCGTTTAAAGATTTAAATATAGACTTTGCTCTTTGTTCCACAAATGGCATTAGTAAAAATAGAGTTACAACCAGTAACTCTACACAGGGAAGTATACAATTGACAGCTATGCATTGTGCAAATAAAAAAATCATTGTAGCAGATACATCAAAGATTGGAATATCTGATATGATAACATTTGCTCCTCTAGAAGCTTTTGATATTTTAGTCAGCGATGATAACTGGGAACCCACTAAAAAGGACGAGTACTCAAAATATACAAAGATACTATAAATATCTGGAAAGGAAGTCCTATATGATTATTACACTTACCATGAATCCTTCTGTAGACTACCTCTATAAAGTCGATAGCCTATCCTCAGGAAAATTAAACAGAGTACAACTAATAACCAAAATGGTGGGAGGAAAGGGAATTAATGCGGCACGCGTTTCTGCAATACTTGGCACAGAAACGACTGCACTTAGTATCATCGGCGGAATGAATGGAGATTATATTCTTTCCCAAACAAAAAATGATAAATTCACGTCAGATTTTATCCATACAACTGATGAAACTAGAAATTGCTACGTCATTTTAGATAAAGAGAATGTGAAGACAGAAATAAATGAATTGGGAGCAGCCATCACCCAACCTGTTCTAAGTGAACTTGAGGAAAAGATGGAATCTTATATTAAAGTCAAAGATATTACAGCGATTTCAATTAATGGCAGCCTGCCACTTAATTGTCCACATAATTTTTATTCTACCTTAATACAGAAAATAAGAAGGCTCAATCAGAATATCAAAATCTTGCTAGACACTTCTGGTGAGGCATTAAAAGACTGCTTAGACTCAGGTTTTCTACCGGATATCATTAAACCTAATGAGACCGAAATCGCCGAATTACTAAATACAGAAATAACTACTGATGCAAAAATGCTGCAAAAAAATATCACAGCTAATGAGCTGCTCTCTAATATCCCTATTATCTTTGTATCATTGGGAGCAAGCGGATCGCTTATCAAGTATGAAGATGAATTCTATAGAGTTACATTTCCAAAAGTCAAGGCTATTAATACACAAGGATCTGGTGATGCAACAGTCGGTGGTATCTTGTCTGCTATTGATAAACACAAATCTTTCATTGATGTATTAAAATATGGTTCTGCAGCAGGAACTGCTAACTCTTTAGATGTCAAAACAGGATTTTTAGAAAATAGTGTCTTTGATTCGGTCTATCAAGACGTTTCAGTAGCAAAATTGGAATATTAATTTGATCAAAGTGTGCCAAGGTGTACGCTTTTTTTGTTTTCGATCAATAATAAAAATATCATACTCTCATTAGATAAGATTGGCGTTTAATACACTGATGACAAAGTATTTTGGGATATTTCAAAACAAAACTTCACCGCCACAAAAATTTTAAGCTTTATGGACAGTTAAAATTTGACAACTAATTTTAAGATTCTGAGCCTTTTTAGAGAAAAAATAAAAAGACCTGATTCCCTTACACTTTAGGAATCAGGTTGCTGTTTCATTTTATTATTCAATTGTTTAATAGAAAAAAACTTTTTACTGTTCTTTAATCTATTTGTCTTTAGAACTATAAATCAAGGGCTAATTGCTCACTCAGACCCCTGTTCTTTCAATTTCTCCACCATGACCAAAAAAGGTGGCGTATTGATTTGATTGAGCGGCTGGTAAAGCATGGCCGCAAAGTTTTCCTGCGGCAGCTCTTTGACAAACTCCAGTACGGCATCTTTTTCCCTATCACCTCCCTCATGCCCATAGTAAATCATAATGGACAGACGGCCGCCGACTTCTAAGCCTGCTAGAATTTTCTCAATAGCCTGCAGGGTCGTGTCAGGCTTTGTGATAACAGACTTATCAGCAGACGGTAGGTAGCCCAGATTGAAAATAGCTGCGCGGATGGGTTCGGTCACATACCGATTCAGATTTTCATGCCCATCCAAAATGAGCTTAACATTAGTCAAGTTCAGCTGAGTTAAACGTTTTTGAGTGTTCTGCACTGCCTGTTCTTGCACATCAAAGGCATAGACCGTCTTAGCTAAAGCAGCTAAAAAAGCGGTATCGTGGCCATTGCCCATGGTCGCATCCACCGCGATACTATCCTTATCTAAAACTTCTGCCAAAAAATCATGAGAAAGGTCAATGGGGCGTTTGATCATAATTTAAAAAACATCTCCTGTATTTTGAAAAAATAATGCTTGGAATTCTGACAAGTTTTAATGAAGTAAGAGCTGAACCAAGGCGCTAATAAAATAAACACAAAAATAAAGATAATGAAGCGGCAGATTCCATTTCAAATAATTTTGTCTTGTCTCATTTGAAATAGGTTTACCGCTGTTCACCTCTTCTTCACTTTTTGAAAAACCAGTCAGGCGATGGCAGGACAATAGGACAATCAGCGGGATAACAGCCAGACTACGAACAGTTATGGGATAAGAGGTCAGCAAAAGGGTTGTTAGTCCCAAGAAAAATTGCAGACCAACACAAGCTTGATATAAATTCACAGCCCAAGTGTCCTGTCTAAATTTGCTGTAAAAATTAGAAAATCCTTGATCCATGTTATGACTTAATAAATAATTAAAATAGGCTCCTAATGTGATCGAATAAGTCAGCATAAATCCAGCAACGACAGCAGTCAATAAAAGCGTTAAATCGTAGATCATCGTTTTTCCTCTTACACCAATTTTCGCATCATTGATTAATCAAACGGATTGGCTAATTGCCTCTATTTTGCACCCTTGCACACTTCTGCGTCTCTCCATCTCCTTGTCAATAGCATTTAGGACCTCCCATTTGTTGAGACTCCACATGGGACCGATCAGCATGTGGCGAGGAGCATCGCCAGTAATGCGGTGAATAATGATATCTTTCGGAATAATTTCCAGCTGATCGCAGATAATATTGACATACTCGTCTTGACTAAGCAGCTGCAATCTGCCCTCGTGGTAGTCCCGCTGCATGCGGGTATTGGTCATCAGATGCAGCAAATGCAGTTTGATACCATCAATGTCATTATCGGTCACACAGCGGCGGACATTTTCCAACATCATCTCATGAGTTTCCCCCGGCAAACCGTTAATCAGATGGGAAACGATTTCTGCTTTGGGAGCCAATTGACGCAAGCGCTCTACCGTCTCGACATATAGTTCATAGCTGTGCGCCCGATTGATAAGTTTTGAGGTTTCTTCGTAGGTTGTCTGCAAGCCCAGCTCAACTGTCACATGCATTCGCTCAGAAAGTTCTGCCAAATAGGCAATGGTTTCATCAGGCAGGCAGTCTGGACGAGTACCAATATTGACACCAATAACTCCAGGTTCATTGATGGCCTGCTCGTAGCGTTCACGAATGACCTCTACCTTGTCATGAGTATTGGTGAAATTTTGAAAATAGACCAAATATTTCTTAACATCTGGCCACTTGCGGTGCATAAAATCAATTTCCTTGTAAAATTGGTCGCGAATCGGAGCCTCAGGTGCTACGATAGCATCACCAGAGCCAGATACCGTGCAAAAAGTACAGCCGCCATGGGCTACAGTACCGTCACGATTGGGACAGTCAAAGCCAGCATCAATAGGCACTTTAAAAATTTTTTCGCCAAAAAGGCGACGGTAATAGGCATTCAGAGTATTGTAACGTTTATTCATAACTATTATTTCTTTTAAAATTATTTTTTATATAAGGACTGTGGTGCAGGTGTTGAAAGGTAGAATGATCGCATTCAACAGCCGATTCCACAATATGGTAGGTCTGAAAAAGATGGTGCACCCGGTCTTTCAGCAGCTGTTCATTGCAGTCAGGAGCAACCAGCAGGTGAATCATGGCAATATTTTTTCGGCCATCTAAAGACCAAAGATTAAATTGATTGATGGCCTGAACCCATTCCAGTGCCAAAATTTCCCTCTCCAGCTCCTGAACATCACAATTTCCGGGAGCATGTTCCAAGAATACAGACAGATTCCTGATAAACTTAGGCAGGGCCTGACTCAAAATAAAGAGCGCAATCGCCACAGACAAGAACGGATCAAGAATATACCAGTCCGTCACTCTCAAAACCAGTGAGACAATAATAACAGCCACCCAGCCTAAAATATCTTCAAGAAAATGCAGGCTTAAAATGGATTCGTGTTCAGATGCTTCCCCATTTAAAACACGGCTGGCCACAATATTGACAGCAATAGCAATCAAGCCAAGGATCAACATACCATTGTAATTAACCGGCTCAGGATGCATTATTTTTTGAACATTTTCAAATAAAACCAAGCCGGATCCAATAATCAAAATAACGGCGGTCATCAAAGCTCCCAGCAGGCTAAAACGCCAATAGCCCAGTGTGTAGCGATAGTCACTTCTGCGCTTGGACAGGCGCTCAAAATAATAAGACAGACCAATAGCCAAGGCGTCGCCAAAATCGTGGACAGAATCGGCTAAAATGGCACTGGAATTAAAAATACCACCGAAAATCATCTCAACAATGGCAAAAACAAAATTGGACATAAAAGCGATAAAAATGCGACTGGTTGACTGATGAGCAACATTGTGATGATGATCGTGGTGATGATGCTTATGAGTTTCCATACTTTCTCCTTTCAATTTGTTAGTTGTATTGCGGCTAAAGCCGCTAATACAACTACGCAAAGTCCTGGGGGT
>NZ_BCLE01000016.1 GCF_001431045.1 Streptococcus orisasini | reverse complement strand
GATTCGCCTCACGGAAACAATATCGGTTCCCTTCGGCTCATGGCTCATCTGTTATTGGTATTACGGCTAAAACCGCTAAGGCAGCTGCGCAAAGAGGCTGATTCAAAACTCATCCAGTATTTCTGTTTTGGAATAAGCTCTTGACGCAGTGTGATTGAGAGTGAGAAAGAAACCAAAATTTTCATTTTTGAGCTTGATCCCACTCCTTTTTAATCTATTTTTTTTGAATAAAGTTTTGTTGATTAACTTTATTATAACATGAACTACTGGTATTACCGGCATTTTTTAAGAAAAAAGAACTGTTCCATGGATACATTTACAGTATCACGAACAGCTCCGTTAGACTATTAATACCAGTTTTAATGCTACTTCTGCCGGCCTTGAAAACGCCATTCAAAACGCTTTTGATCGTAAAAAGGATAGACAAAGGCGGCAATGGCGATGGCAAGCAGCCAGCCCCCCACGATGTCAGAAGGATAATGAACTCCCAAATAAATCCGTGACAGTGCTGTTAAGACCGCCAAGAGAACTAGGATTGCCTGTACAATCCGCTTGGACTCTTCTTTTGTCATCCGCTGCTGAACAATAGCGGCCAAGCTCAGAGCAACAATCATGGTTGATGCCGCATGCCAGCTTGGAAAGGAGGCACCCATCGGTTTTTCAATGAGATAGTAAAGGTCAGGTCTTGCACGATTATACAAATATTTAAAAGCTGTCGAAAAAATACCCATTAAAAAGAGATTGCCAGCTAAAAAGTAAGACTCTGCCTTCCATTTTTTCCAAAAATAGCAGAGCAAAGCCATAAGAAAGACATAAGTCAAAATGTAGGTCTCATGTCCCAGCTGAGTTACCGCTTTAAAAAACATCGTTGCGCCCTTAGGCAAGTCGCCGCGCACTGCCTCCTGCACACTGCTGTCAAAAACCTTTAAAGCATCAGGATAAAATTTAACTATATATCCCAGCGTAAAAAAGAGCAGAATCGCAAATGAGGCACTTAAAAGATAAAGTTGTTTATTTTTCATGAATCCTATAATTTTTCAAAATGGGTTTAGCTGCTGCGTAAATAAGAGCAAAGCTGACTGCAAAAATAATTCCTTCAAGAAGATTAAAGGGAACGACCATGCTAACCAAGTATTTTCCAATACCAATGAATTTAGCAATGTCAAATCCGGCAAACTTAGCATAAAGCGGAATGGCATAGATATAGTTCAAAACAACCATAATCACAGTCATTGCAACTGTTCCGACAGCGCTGGCAATTACAAAGGCTTTCTTTTCTTCCTTGCTTTTCCAAATCAGACCAAATGCTAAGACAAAGACACCCAGTGCTGCCATATTCATGGGCAGACCAATAATGCCTCCGGGACCGCCATTGTCCAACAACAGCTTCAGCAATGACCTAAACAGCAAAATCGCATAAGCACTCTTTAAATCAAACAGTACCAATCCTAACAATATTGGAATGATACTAAAATCAAGCTTCAAAAAATCAACACCCGGAATAATGGGAAAATTGAAAATCATAAGTACAAAAGAAAGTGCCGATAAAACCGCAATGATGGCTAAAATCTGTGTTCTTTTCATAAAAAATTCCTCCAATTTTTACAAATCGAAAGAAGCTACAAAGAGTATGGATGCCAAACACAAAAAACCCTTTGTCTTCTCCCATCCAGACTTTACTGTCGGTTGTGGAATCACACCACATCAGCTTTACGCTCGCGGACTTCTGATAATTTAACACCTACACTTATCCTGCCTTACAGCGCCGCTTTAGATGAGCAAGCTGAACAAGCAGAAAAAGCAAAGCATTCAAAATATCAGTCACCGCCGGTCGGGAATTGCACCCTGCCCTGAAGACACTTATAGCATACCAAAAAATAGCATCAATAACAAGTTTTCTTATTCATTATTTAGAACTTTTAATCATTAGTTTATTAAAAATTTTTTCATATAAACCTCTACAGCCCTTGACAAAAGTTGTTAATGGGTATATATTTTATATATAAAATATTTATATATAGGAGGTAAGTGAATGTATTTCCCTGTTTCAGCCCTGCTGATAGAATACTTGATATTGGCTATTGTCAGCAAACATGATTCTTATGGTTATGATATCAGTCAAACCATTAAACTGATCGCCAGTATCAAAGAATCTACCTTATATCCTATCTTAAAAAAATTAGAAAAAGCAGGTTATTTAACCACCTACACACAAGAACACCAAGGACGACGTCGAAAGTATTATCGTCTAACCGATTCCGGAAAACAACATCTCGTTTATCTGACTAAGGAATGGTCAGTTTATAAAACGACTATTGATGGTATTGTAGAAGGGAGAATCCGCCATGACAAAAACTGAATATCTTAATCAGTTAGATCATTATTTAAGAAAATTGCCGCAAGCTGATTATGAAGAAGCTATGGATTACTTTACAGAATATTTTGAAGAAGCAGGTCCAGAAAATGAAGCTCAGGTTATTCAGGATTTAGGAGATCCTAAGGAAGCAGCCTATGAAATTTTAAGTCAGCTGCTAGATAAAAAAGTTGAAGAAGATCATATACTTTCGATTAGATCTAAACACATTATTTGGATAACTATTCTAGCTATTTTAGCTGCACCAATAGCGCTTCCTCTGACTATTACTGCCTTGGTGCTTGTCTTTTCTGTCGTTATTCTTGCCTTGTCTGGTATTGTTATTACAGTCAGTATTGGTTTAACCGCTTTTATTTCAGCCTTCGCTCTTATCTGGGAAGCTATTTTCAAGCTCTCTAGTTCTCTTTCAACCTTTAGCCTTGGTTTAGGTGCTAGCATGCTCTCACTTGGTTTAGCTTTAATCTTTGCTTTTCTTACTCTTTTATTAGCTCAATGGTTTAAGCTTGCTTTTGTTAAATTGAGTCAATGGATTATTAGACGTGGTTTTAAAAGGGGGTACAGAGTATGAGAAAATCATGGAAAATTACCTTAAGGATTGGATTAATACTGACTTGCCTTGGTCTTATTTTAATCGGATTTGGTCTAACATCAGGTGGAGTTAATAAATTACAAAATAAAGAAGAACAACCCCTCAAGAAAGAAATTAAATTCGATAATATTCAATCACTTGATTTGAATATATCCATAAGAAATATTAAAATTAAGCCTTCTCAAGATCAACACTTTAGACTGACTTATTATAAAAAGTCAGACGAAAAAATATCTCACAGCCTACAGCATCAAAAATTGATCTTAAAACAACAAGAAAGATTTAAGATTCATTTCCTCATGCTAAGCGACTTTGTCAATTGGTTCCATCAAGATGAAGTCTCTACTATCACTCTGGCTGTACCTAAAAATACTGAATTAAAAAATGTCTCTATTGACAATAATACTGGGGACGTCACACTAAAAAACCTGCATGCAAACAAGATTACAGTCCAACAGGACACCGGTAATTTTAATAGTTACAATAGTCAATTAGCTAAAGGAAAAATCGTTTCAAATGTTGGCAATATTAATATTCAAAACAGTTCCTTATCAGATATAGACATTGATGATGATACTGGCAATATTACTGGCAAAAATCTTACTATCTTAAATCTAGTTAAGATAAATAATAATACCGGCAATACTACTGTTTCACTCTCATCTCAAAGTGCCAAAACTACTATCGTCTCAGCAAAAACCGATATTGGCAATGTCGATATTAGCCATCAGTTATTGCAAGGTTATTCTGGTAAAAATCGCTTGAGCGTTAATGGTGATACAGGAAACGTTCACATTAAATAGAAAAAAATTAGCATTAATTGATTGTTAAGCAAAAATCAAAAACACTTGAAGAATCATTCCTTTAGAAGGTTCGTTCAAGTGTTTTTTATTATCTTTATTTCTATAAAATAGCAGAGCAAATAATATCTATGGCAAGCCATTAATTATTTTAATTTATCTGCAGCATAAGTATGACTGAGCTCCAGACCAGTGAATTGCTGCTGACGCAGGGCTTCATAAACCAACATGCAAACCGCATTTGACAAATTGAGGCTTCTGACATGCTGATCATTCATAGGAATGCGCAGTGCTTTTTCAGCGTGCTGACGCATAAAGGCTTCTGGGAGCCCCTTATCCTCACGCCCAAACAAAAAATAGTGCGTCAGACCGTCATCATAATGTTCATCTGAGTAAGTTTTTTCTGCAAATTTTGTAACCAAGTGCAGCTGGCCAGAACAGCTGTCCATAAAGTCTTCAAGACTGTCATACAGATGCACATCCAGCTTATCCCAATAATCAAGGCCTGCTCGCTTCATTTTCTTATCATCAATAGGAAAGCCCATGGGACGGATAATATGAAGGGGACTGTTAGTTGCTGCACAGGTCCGGGCAATATTGCCGGTATTAGCAGGAATTTGCGGTTCAAATAAGACAACATGATTTTTACCCACAGTCAGGGATTTATTTTCTTTTTCCAGTTTTTCAATATTCATCTTATGCAATCTTTCTTAGTACATCTATCACAAAAAAAGAACCACGAAACCCGGAGTTAAGCTCAGCAGGTAACGTGGTGGTGGGGCCTCATTATCTTAAATCATAACAGGTTTGATTTAAAACAATGAGTAGCTTGGTATATAGTATATCACTTTTGTCAAAGATGTCAAGAAGATGTAAGAAAAATTTTAAAATTTTTTTCAGAAAAGAAGGCCTTCTTTTCAAAAAATATATTTTGACTTTAAAAATCTCTTTCCTTCATTTTTTCATAGAAAAATAGTGCATTTTCTCCTGAAAAGAGGTATGATAGTTATTATAATTTGGAGGTAAATCATGAAAATTATTGTCGTTGGCGGCGGTAAGGTTGGAAAGGCTCTCTGCCGCTCGCTGGTAGAAGAAAAACATGATGTTATTCTCATTGAAGAGAATGAAACTGTTCTCAATCATGTGACAAAACGTCTTGATATCATGGGAATTGTCGGTAACGGCGCTAATTTTAGAATTCTGGAGCAGGCCAATGTCCAAAACTGTGATATTTTCATTGCTATCACAGATAAGGATGAAGTTAACATGGTGGCTGCTGTCCTTGCTAAAAAAATGGGAGTCAAGGAGACTATCGTACGGGTTCGCAATCCTGAGTATTCGAATGCCTACTTTAAAGACAAAAACTTTCTTGGTTTTTCTTTGGTAGTGAATCCAGAATTACTAACAGCTCGTTATATTGCCAACATGGTTGATTTCCCTAATGCTTTGTCTGTAGAGCATTTCGTCAATGGCCGTGTTATGCTGATGGAATTTAAGATTGTTGACAGCAATAACCTTTGTCAAATGTCCTTGAATCAGTTCCGCAAAAAATTCAGCAACATTGTTATCTGTGCTATCGAAAGAGATCACCAGTTGATTATTCCTGATGGAGATGATACTATTCAGGCCGGTGATAAGATTTTTGTAACTGGCACTCGTATGGACATGATTCACTTCCATAACTTTGTCAAAAATAAAATGATTAAAAGTTTGATGATTATTGGAGCAGGAAAGATTTCTTATTATCTGCTCAATATTCTCAAAACAACCAACCAGCATCTGCGGGTTAAAGTTATTGAAGTTGATGCTAAAAAAGCAGAATTTTTCAGTCAAGAGTTTCCTCACATTCATGTTGTTCAGGGAGATGGGACAGCTAAAGACATTCTTTTAGAAGAAAGTGCTGCTAATTACGATGCCATTGCTACTCTTACTGGTGTTGACGAAGAAAATATTATCGCTTCCATGTTTTTAGAAACACTGGGGGTTTCCAAAAATATTACTAAAATCAACCGCACCAGTCTTCTTGAAATTATCAACCCTGAACAGTTTTCAAGTATTATCACTCCCAAGAGCATTGCCGTAGATTCCATGATGCACTTTATCCGCGGACGGGTTAATGCTCAAGACTCTAATTTAGATGCACTGCATCATGTGGCTAATGGTCAGATCGAAACGTTACAGTTTGAAATTCGTCAAACCAACAAAATGGCTGGCAAAGCCTTATCCACACTCAAACTGAAAAATAATATTCTGATTGCTGCTATTATTCGCCGTGGCAAGACTATTTTCCCAACTGGCGATGATGTTTTTGAAGTCGGTGATAAGATTGTTGTTATCACACTACGTAAAAATATTACGCATATTTACGATTTATTGAAGAGGTAAGAGCTATGAATAAAAGTATGGTACGCTTTCTCTTATCCAAATTACTGCTTATTGAAGCTGCACTTCTGATAGTTCCTTTGATTGTTGCTTTGATTTACCAAGAAAAGCTAGCAACTATTTTCAGTCTTTTAGGAACCATGGCTATACTGCTTTTTATCGGAAGCATGGGAATTATTGTCAAACCAAAGAACCGGCATATTTATACCAAGGAAGGTCTTTTGATTGTTGCTCTTTGCTGGGTGCTTTGGTCCTTCTTTGGAGCCTTGCCTTTTGTCTTTACGGGTCAAATTCCTAGTATCATTGATGCTTTTTTTGAAGTTAGTTCTGGCTTTACAACAACAGGAGCCACTATCTTGCCAGATGTGTCTGTCTTATCTCATTCCCTGCTGTTTTGGCGCAGTTTCACTCACCTTATCGGCGGAATGGGAGTACTGGTTTTTGCCCTTGCCATTATGGAAAACAGCAAAAACAGTCACCTTGAAGTCATGCGAGCAGAAGTTCCAGGCCCAGTTTTTGGCAAAGTAGTTTCCAAACTGAAAGATACAGCACAGATTCTCTATATTATTTATCTGGCCATGTTTACTATCTTTGCTTTTATTCTTTGGGTAGCCGGTATGCCATTTTATGACAGTCTAGTAACTGCCATGGGTACGGCTGGTACTGGTGGCTTCACTGTCTTCAATGACAGCATCGCCCATTATCACAGCTCACTTATTACAAACCTTGTTGCACTTGGCATGTTAGCCTTTGGAGTTAACTTTAATCTTTATTACTTACTCCTCATTCGTAAGTTTAAATCTTTCTTCGGTGATGAGGAATTACGAGTTTACATCGGTATTGTTTTAGTCTCAACTCTCTTGATCTGGTTGAATGTTGGCGGACTCTTTAACACAGCTGCAAAAGGTTTGGAAATTTCTTTCTTTCAAGTGGCAACTGTTATTACAACAACAGGCTTTGGCATTACCAATCTAACAGTTTGGCCGCTATTTTCCCAATTTATTTTACTCCTTTTGATGTTTATAGGCGGTTCAGCAGGATCAACGGCTGGCGGTTTTAAGGTCATGCGGTCTTTAATTTTATCAAAGATTGCCAAAAATCAAGTTCTCTCTAATCTCTATCCCAACCGAGTAATGTCCTTGCATATTAACCATCAACCGCTTGATAAACGGATACAGCATAGCGTTCTTAAATATCTCACTATCTATCTTGCTATTTTTATCGGCTTGGTCTTTATTCTGACACTTGACAGCAATAAATTTTTAGTCGTCTTTAGTGCAGCTGCTAGTGCCTTTAATAATATCGGACCAATGTTGGGAACAGATAAGACTTTTGCAATCTTCAGTCCATTTTCAAAATTGGTTTTATCTTTTGCAATGATTGCAGGGCGGTTGGAAATATATCCTATGCTGCTGCTCTTTATTCCAAAAACTTGGTCGAAAATCTGATTTATTTCTATTTCACAAAACAAAAAATCCCCCAAAAGTCATAAAACTTGAACTTTTGGAGGGATTTTTTAGTAGTAGGTATTATTTCCTTCTTTTATTCCTTCGCAAGGTGAAATGATCTGGCACCGGATCATAGCCGCCATTTACAAAAGGATGGCAGCGCAAAATTCTGGCAATTCCCATCAAGACCCCTTTTAAACCATGCTTTTCAATGGCTTCTATCATGTAAGCTGAGCAAGTTGGACGATAGCGACAAGAAGCAGGAAAAAAGGGTGAGATGAATTTCTGATAAAATCTGACTGGAGCAATTAGCAATTTTTTCATCTGTTTGTTTGATTGACAGCTGCATTGTAGAGCTGACTGATTTCTTTTTTATTTAAGCGTCTTGATTCTCCCGGACGAAGACCTGACAAATCAAGTGTGCCAAAGCGCGTCCGTGACAGTTTATCAACCGTTAAACCCACCGCTTCAAACATCTTCTTAACCTGATGGTTGCGCCCTTCATGAATAACCAATTCAACAACTGAACGGTTCTTTTCTCGATCTGTTTTAAGAATGGTATAACGCGCTGGTTTGGTTGTTCTGCCATCAATGAGTACACCACGTGTTAAAGGTCGCAGATTATTCTTATCCGCAATCCCTTTCACACGCGCCACATAGACCTTATCAATCTCATTACGCGGATGAATCATTTTGTCTGTGAAGTCCCCGTCATTGGTTAAAATCAACAGACCTGACGTATCCCAATCCAAACGGCCGACAGGATAAATTCTTTCTTTAACTTGCGGCAGCAAATCAATGACAGTCTTTCGCCCCTTGTCATCAGAGACGCTGGAGATTACGCCGCGCGGTTTGTTGAGTAGGTAATAAACTTTTTCTTCATTATAAATAGGCTGGCCATCAATTTCAACCTTATCTCCTGATTTGACAGTTGTTGCCAGTTCTGTAATCACTTGACCGTTAAGAGTCACCAGCCCTTGTTTAATCAGCTCTTCAGCCTTGCGGCGGCTGGCAACGCCGGCATGTGCAATATATTTATTGATTCTCATTTTCTTCCTTTATTTCTTCAGCTGCTTTTTTCTTACTATCAAAAAGCGTAAATTCTTCATCTTTTAATTCAATACCAGAAGCATCTGGCAGCTCTTCTAAACTATTAATTCCCATATAGTCTAAAAAATAATCCGTCGTCACATAAAGGTTTGGCCTTCCCAATACTTCCTTTTTGCCATTTTCACGGATTAGATCAAAAGCTTGAAGTTTGGAAATAGCTCCACTGGAATTGACACCCCGAATATCATCAACCTCAATTCTAGTAATAGGCTGTTTATAAGCAATGATAGACAGCACCTCAAGGCTGGCTCGCGACAGGCTCTGATTGATAGGAGTTTTGGAATACTGACGCAAAAGCTCGGCATAGTCCTTTTTAGTGACTAATTTATAAGTTTTTGAAGATTCCATTAGGTACAGGGCAGAATCTTGGTCTGCTTCATATTTCTGAGCCAGTTTTTCCAGCTGCTGAACCAGCGCCGGGACAGGCATATCTAAGAGAGCAGCCAGCTGACGCAGGCCAAGTCCGTCTTCACCCGCTACAAACAGCAGCGCTTCTATCTTTGACAGAGGGGTCATGCAGTTTCCTTTCTTAAAATGATATCACTAAAATTATGTTCCTGCCAGACAGAGACACGATGAACTTTGATTAACTCTAAGGTTGCTAAAAAGACAGTAATCATCTCATTAACAGAAACAGCTTCCTTAAAAAGAAGCGATAAATTAATCTCCTTTTGGCTGGAAACTTTTTCTTCGACAACCAGCATCATATCTTCAATGCGGTAGTCATCACTATCAATTGTTGTATGGCTGTTTTTGATTTCTTCTTGTTTTTCAGCCATGACCTTTGAAAAGGCTAGAAAAATATCCACAACTGATTTATCCTGCCTAAGTTCCACATCATCATAAATCAGCTCTAATTTGGGCTTGGAAAAATGCTGTGCCCGCTCACTGTGTTTAAGGGCCAGCTGTTCCCCTAAAAGTTTATAAGTCCTATATTCTTCAATTTGCTGCAACAGTTGCAGTTCCGGATCTTCCTCAGGTTCAACACTTTCAACAACCTTAGGGAGCAATTTGCGACTTTTAATCAGCATTAATTGGCTGGCCATAACCATGTATTCACCAGCCACTTCAAGCTTCATGGCTTGCAGCGTTGCAATATAAGCCAGATATTGCTCAATAACGTCAACAATCGGAACATCGTAAATATCTACTTCGTATTTAGAGACCAAATGTAAAAGTAAATCCAAGGGCCCCTCAAAATCTTTTAATTTAATATCCATCAGTTTTTAAAATACTTTTCCAGTGTTACTGGACTCTTAAGGCCAAGTTGTTTGACCAAGTCCATAATACTGACTCCCTTATTCTTAGACCTAATAATATATTGTTCCCGCAATTTTTGGGCAGTCATTTCATTTAAACCGACTGCTGTCAGATAATGGCTTAATTTGTTAAAAAGCCACTGGCGCGAATAAGGACCTCCCTTGTTGTCAAATAAGTAAACAGCCTCCTTTTGCTGTTCTACAAGGTGAATCAGCAGTGAGTCAGACAGCTCCAAGACCCGCATTGATTTATTGCTTGTTACTGTTAATACCTGAAAATCTAGGGAGATATTTTCCCATTTCAATCCAATAATATCACTTGGAGACAGTCCTAATTCCACAATCAAAAGAGCTATGAGCTGCCCGGTACGATCTAGAGTCTCCTGATAGAGAACAGACAGATCGGTCTCCTGATAAACAGATTTTGCAAGAGGTAGTTTTTCCTTATTTCTTATCTTGTAAAAATGATCCAGTTCTTCACGCTCATAAAGAAAGAATAAAAACTGGTTAACCGCTGAGATTTTACGCTTTTTAGCTGATACCTTTAAATCAGCCAAAGATTGCTCATAAAGCTTAAGTTTGCTTTGACTCACTGTCCCTTTAGTAATTTCTGCAAACTGCTGCAGATCGTAGAGGTAAGATTTTTGCGAATTCGAAGATAGGGATTTACTAGCAATAAATTCTGGAATAAGTCTTATCATTTTTTTATCAGTGTGTATTCATTCGTAAATTCATGAAGCAGGCTGTTTAGTGCCTTTAAAATAACTTTTCGTGTAATGATACCTAAAAAGGTACCGTCTGCTTCAACAACCGGCAGAAAATTAGCATCTACTAACTTGTGCATCACTTCCGTCAGATCAGCATTAGGCCCCACAGTAGCGTAACTGCCATTAGTCATATAAGAGATATCCAACATAGCCAGTTTTTCATCGTCAATATCATTTTCCTGCTGATACCTAATAATATCTGACATGCTGATAGTGCCAATGTATTTCTTGTCTTTAGTAATGACAGGAACCCGTGAAAAGCCATTATTGGCAAGGAGCAGCATAACATGAGCTGTGTTATGGGTATCAATAAAGATCGCCAATTCTTCAGCCGGAGTCAGGTCATTTTCCAAAAACGGTTTTAAAAAATGTTCAAATTCTTTTGCTATCATCGTCTTATTTCCTGTGAAAGTGGCGGATAGATCTCGTGATCCCGTGTGAAATAGTCTACTTTAATGGTATTTTCATCAAAACATACCCTTGCATAAAGGCGCTCATTAATTTCCCCGCGAGGCTGAGAGACACTGCCTGGATTGATAAAAACAGTTTTACCATTTTTCCAGACAGCTGGTCTGTGAAGATGCCCATAAGTGCAAATATCTGCATCTTCTTCTTGAGCCCAAAGATCCAGTCGTTCAAAACCAAAATTAATATTAAACAAGTGACCATGTGTCTGAGCAACCGTCAATCCAGGCAAGTCGGTTACAAGAGAGTCTGGATAGTCGCCAAAATCACAATTACCGCAAACTACCTGAATGCCTTCCCAAATGGGATCACTGGCAGGCAGCTCAGAATCCCCATTGTGAAAAATAGCGTCTGCCTTGCCGAGATAGCGTTCTTTGATTTCTTTTACAATTTGCCGATCACCATGTGAATCACTCATAATGATTAATGTGCGTTCTGCCATGTCGGGAATACCTCCATAAGCTTTTTAACTGCTTGTCCTCTGTGAGAAATGTCATTCTTTTCCTGTTCGGAAAGCTCAGCTGCTGTTTTGCCACTGTCTCCTACGATAAACAGCGGATCATAACCAAAACCGTTACTGCCTCTAGCTTCCATACCAATATAACCTGGCCAGTCAGCCTCGACAACCAGACTGTCCTTATCAGGAGCAGCAACTACTAAAGTCGTATGAAAGTGAGCCGAACGATCTTTAAGATCAAATACCATGGCTAGTTCATGCAAAAGCTTGGCATTGTTTTTTTGATCCGTGGCATCAGGACCTGAAAAACGTGCTGACCAGACACCCGGCAAACCACCCAGAATATCAACCTGAAGTCCTGAATCATCAGCTAAGACTACCTTGCCCGTCAGCTTAGAAATCGTTTCTGCCTTAAGCCGAGCATTCTCTTCAAAAGTTAGACCTGTTTCTTCAACTTCAGGAAGTTCAGGATACTGATTAAGGTTTTCAACTTTAAGTCCCAGCTTAGCAAACATCTGACTAAATTCCTTAGTCTTTCCTTCATTGCGAGTTGCAATTAGGATGGTATCTCCAAGCTCAGCAGGCTTGGTCTTTTCTTCACCAAAGAAATCACTGATTAAAAGTCCGTTTTTAGGCAGGCAGACCAAAACCAAACGGTCATTTTCTGTGACCAGTATAGCTCCTTTATGACTGCTAGCTTTGTAGGTATGCTGTTGCTGATCATTGATAATATCTAAAATAAACTGAACCAAGGCCATGGCAGAAGTAATTTTAACAACAGTCAGCATCAAGGAAGTTCCTTCATCAAACAAACTTCTCAGATCTCTTTCAAGAGAGGCATAAGTCTTCTTCGCTTCTTCTTGATAATATACTGATGAGCCTGTCTCAGAGCATTTGCCAATAAACCAATTCTGCTCATCTTTATAATCATATATTTTTGGATTCATAAGGTAACATGCTCCACTTCAATCGTCATAGGCAGCCAGTCGTCAGCAATTTCTTTAAAGCCGGATACACTGGCCGTTGTATAAAAACGATGTTCTAATTTTTCAAGGTTGCGGCTGTGATTAATTTCAAAATAATTCAACAGCACAGAAATATCGCGGACACATTCTGCTCCGCTGTCAATCAGCTTGACACTTGGCCCCATAACATTTTGAATAATTGCTTTCAAAAGTGGATAATGCGTACAGCCCAGCACAAGCGTATCAATTTTCCCAGCTAAGGGAGCCAGGTTTTCATAAACAATTTTTTTGGCTACACTGGAATGAATCTCATTAGACTCAACAATAGGAACAAACTTAGGACAGGCTAGGCTAAGCACAGTCATCTGCGGCGACAAATCCAGTATCTTTTTTTCATAAATATTAGATTTAATAGTCATAGGCGTCCCAATGACACCAATTTTTCCGGATACAGTAGATTTAATAGCTGCGCTTGATCCCGGCAAAATAACTCCTAAAACCGGAATATCAAGTCTTTCCTTAACTTCTTCCCAAGCGACTGCTGTCGCGGTATTGCAGGCAAAGACAATCATTTTAACATTTTTAGTTAGGAGAAAATTTACCAATTCCCATGTATATCTTTTAATCTGTTCAGCTGGACGAGGTCCATAAGGGGCACGCGCTGAATCCCCAATATAGACAACCTCTTCATGAGGAAGCTGACGCATAAGCTCACGCACAACGGTTAAGCCTCCCACACCAGAATCTAAAAAGCCAATCGGTCTGTTATCCATACTTGTCTTCTTTCTAAAATAAGACTAGGAAAACCCAGTCTTATAAAAGATTTATTTCTTCTTTTTAGCCTTTGCTTTAGCTGCTTTTTGCTGTTTATTCATTTGACGGACAACTTGCTGTACTTTGGCTTCGCTTGGTTTTTGCCCCATTTGGCTCATCATATTGCGAATAACATCTTCATTAAGCGGCGGATTTTCTTCTAAATATTTTTCCATTTGCCTGCGGGCGATAAAAGTTCCTCCGACAAGTCCTACCAGCAGGGCTATAATAACTAATAAAATCCAAAGAAAAGTGTTCATTTTAAGTCTCCTAATTTTTTTACATGAATATTATATCAGATTTGAAAACCTTTCACAAATAAAATAACATAAAAGAATCAAAGCACAGTAAAGAGCTTTTTGTAGTCCAGTCAACAAATTATCATTTCTCAAAATCAAAACCGTAGAGCGTTGCCAAGTAATCTTCTGGCGTCTCTGCACGGCGAATCATACGAGCTGAACCATCTTCTTGGAAAAGAATTTCAGCTGAACGCAGGCGGCCGTTGTAATTGTAACCCATTGAAAAGCCGTGGGCTCCACTGTCATGGATAACCAGAGTATCTCCAATGCGTGCCTCAGGCAATTCCCGCTGTTTGGCAAATTTATCATTGTTTTCACAGAGCGAACCAACCACGTCAACAACTTCGACCTTGCCATTTGGATTGGTCATGTTAGTAATGTGATGATAGGCACCGTACATAGCAGGGCGCAGCAAATTCACCGCTGATGCGTCAACACCAACATAGTTGCGATAAGTTTTCTTACGGTGCAAAACCTTTGTCACCAAAAGACCATGAGGAGCCAGCATGAAGCGTCCAAGCTCTGTGTAGATGCTGATGTGACCCAAACCGTTTGCTACCAAAATCTCGTCAAAGACGCGATGGACACCCTCACCAATGACTGCAATGTCGTTTTGCTGGTCAGCTGGCGTATAGTCCACACCAACACCGCCTGAAAGGTTGATGAAATCAAGACTAATACCAAGTTCTTGCTTGATTTCAACAGCAAGATTAAAGAGCTGTGCAGCTAAGGTTGGGTAATAATCATTGGTGACTGTATTTGAGGCAAGAAAGGCGTGAAGGCCGAATGACTGAACACCTTTAGCTTTCAAGTCTTTATAACCTTGAAAAAGCTGCGCTTTGGTCATCCCAAACTTAGATTCCTCTGGATTGTCCATGATATCTGTGCCCAGCGTAAAGACACCGCCAGGATTGTAACGTAGAGAAACAGTTTTGGGAAGCCCAGCTGCTTCTTCCAAAAAAGCAATATCTTCATAGGCGTCAAGGTTGATAGTTGCCCCAATTTCACGCGCATAGGCAAATTCAGACGCACGCGTATCATTGGACGTAAAACTGATAGCACTGCTATCAAAACCGATTTTATGACTCATGAGTAGCTCTACATCTGTCGCACAATCCACTCCGCAACCTTCCTCTTTCAAAATCTTTAAGATAGCAGGATTTGGTGTCGCTTTAACAGCAAAAAATTCCTTGAAACCAGGATTCCAAGCAAAGGCTTTATTGACTGCACGAGCTTTTTCACGAATGCCTTTTTCATCATAAAGGTGAAAGGGTGTTGGAAATTCTGCTGTAATCTTATCTAGGTCTGTTGCTGAAATAAAGGGTCTTTTCATCTTTTATCCTCGAATTTTCAAAATATTAAGACTATTATAGCATAAAGCTCTGTTATTTCCTATCTTAAATATTTTTGCAGAATACGACCATACTTGTTTAGAAGCAAACGGTCTGCTAAACGTGGTGAAAGCAGGTTTAGTTTGGCAAACAGGCTCGTCCCTCTTCCCATAAAAATAACTTTCCTTTGCTTTCGAAGTCCCCTTAGCAGCACGCCAGCAACTTCATCAACTGATGAAACACGGATTCCCATCTCTTTCCAGACCTTATGAAAGGGCATCTCTGCTTCTGTATTAGCTGCATTGGGGCAGAAGTAAGTCAAACGAATAGTTGATTTTTCTTGTTTTAATTCTCTATTCATAGATTCTAAAAACGAGAATAAGCCAGCTCGTGATGCAACATCAGCGCTGTAGTAAGGAAAAGCCAGACGTCCATCAACAAAGCCCCCTGAATGTACAATGGTCGATCCTTTTTCATCCTTCAACAAAGGGAGAAAAACTTTTGTCATCAAAATACTTCCCAAAAGATTAACCGACAAGCTCTGTTCAATCTCTTTCTGAGAATGTTTTAATAAAGACTTTCTAACGTCGTAGCCTGTAGCATTGATGACAATGTCAATCTTGTCAGACCAGTCTTTTATTTTTTCAGCGGCATGAACCAGAGACTCTTCATTTGTAATATCAGCACTGACAATCGGAAGTTTCATCGATAGCTGCAGGCAAAGAGCTTCTAATTTTTCTTTACTTCGTCCCACTAGAAAAACATAAGCTCCTTCTTTTAAAAAGCGTTCAGCATAAGCTGAACCCAAGCCGCCTGTTGCACCAATAATGACAATCCGTTTTCCCTTAAAATACATTGATATTACCCCACTAATTCTTCTTTTTGTCTTGATTATACTAAAAAATCATCTCAAATAATTGACTTTGAGATGCCTTATTTTAAATTTTCTTATCAATTACGATTGCCAAACAAGCGCAAAAAGTTCAAGAATAAGTTAATAAAATCAAGGTAGAGGTTAAGTGCCATTGAAACAGCCCAACCATCGCCGACATTGCCGCCGGTATGTTCATAAACACGTTTAATCAGCTGATTATCATAGGCAATGAGACCTGAGAAAATCAATACCGAAAGAATACTAATGACATAACTCATCGTACCGCTGCCAATGAATATATTAACCAGGCTGGCAATAATAATACCAATTAAAGCAGCAATCAAAGCCTTAGCCATACCAGACAAATCTTTTTTCACGGTGACACCGATAAGAGCCATTGCAAAGAAAACAGCAGCTGATGAAACAAAGGCCTGCAAAACTGTTGTCTGCGTATAAAGAGCAATGATAAAACTGAGAGTAAAGCCATTCAAGGCAGAATAGCTCAGAAACAGCGGTAAAGCTGCAGGACTATTTTTGCGGGCAGCACTGCTAGCCACAAGAACCAAAGCAAGTTCTCCAAAAATAGCCAGGTAATAAATCCAAGAAGCATTTGCCATGATAGCTATCATATTGTCTCGAAAAACATAAAGCATCAAATAAGAAACAAGAGCTGACAGGCCAATTCCCATTCCGACTAAACCGTAAATCTTCGCAAAGAAACTGCTAATGTTGCTGTCGCTTTGTGTATAAATTGTATTGTTATCCATTTACTTTCTCCTAAAAATTTTCTAATGATTGTGACTACCCAAAAACTTACGACGCAGGATACGGCGTTTTTGCCACTTATTGCGCAAAGGGGTTATTGCTTCCTTAATAGCCCAGTATTTATCGACCATGGTTACGATATAGCCTTCCTTATAACGAGGCGGAGCAATAGTAGCTCCCCACATATGCTTTAAGATAATATCTTCTTCTCTTTTATTAAGCTTGGTCAGCTTGCGGGCATTTTTAACAGCAATCCTAGGATGCACCCAGGCATGACTTTTGTTAAACTTGGTGTCCCGCCAATCGTAATAAAATAGATCGTGCAGCAGCCCACCGCGGGCAGTGCTTCTGGCATCCCAGCCAAATTTTTTGGCGATCTTGTAACTAGTGTAGCTGACATTAATGGAATGCTCTGAACGCGTCGAATGATGGTGCTGAACAATTCCATCCAGTTTTTTAAAACGCGGATGGGCAATTAAGTGCCCTACCAGTTTCATGAATTCTTCGTCCTGTTCGTATTTCTTCATGACGGTCACCTCTTTATCATTATACCATATCAGCTTAAATTAAGCTAAAAATAATTATGGCAGCAGCGACGGCAACATTCAGACTTTCTGCCTGACCAGGCATGTTAATATGCGTCAAAATATCCGCCTGCTTAGCCATTTCGTGAGAAATCCCTTGCCCCTCATTTCCCATAATCAGTGCAAAGTTTTCATTGTTATCCAAAGTTCGGTAGTCAAGAGAGTTTTCCGACAGGGTCGTAGCGATGGTTAAAACTCCGGCTTCTTTCAAAAGTACCATTACATCTAGCAGCTTAACCCTGTAGACAGGCAGATGAAAATGACTGCCCTGCATGGAACGAAGGGTTTTTAGATTATAGATATCAGCCGTCTTTTCAGAAATAAAGACAGCATCAAAACCAGCGGCATCAGCTGTTCGAATCATGGTTCCTACATTTCCAGGATCTTGAACATCCTCTAAAATCAGATATTTCCCCTGAAAGTCCTGCGGCAGCTTTGACTCGGGCAAAGCCACTTCAGCAACAATTCCTTGCGGTGTTTTTGAGGCAGACAAATCTTTTAAAATATCCTCTGATACAATAAAAACATTGGCTAAGTCGACCACCTTAAAAGCATAGTCCTGTAAAACAAAAACATTTAGAATTTCAGCCCCATGAGCCTTAGCCTCTTCAAAAAGATGCCAGCCTTCGATTAAATAGGACTCTTTGCGGTATTTTTTTTGTAATAATTTTTTCGTTTTTTTAACCAAGGAATTGGCTTTTGAGGTTATAATAGTCATAAGGATATTATAGCAAAAAAGGAGAAAGAAGTATGCAAAAAGTCAGATTAGTCGTCTCAGGCCGTGTCCAAGGTGTCGGTTTTCGCTATTCAACCTACAGTCTTGCTTTGGAAATAGGTGATATTTACGGCCGTGTTTGGAATAATGATGATGGTACGGTTGAAATTTTAGCACAGTCTGAAAGTTCTGAAAAAATTGCGAAATTTATCCAGGAAGTCAGAAAAGGTCCCTCACCTTTTTCAAAAGTGACTTACGTAGATGTCAATATGGCTAATTTTGCTGATTATCACGATTTTAGAATGGCTAATTAACTTAGTCTAAAATCATTCCTAAGAACTATTGAGAATTTTAGCAAAAAACAGTAAAATAGATAGGTATTATTAAAACAAAGGAAGATTATCGTGAAAAAAACTTATAAACGACTTTTATTTTCAGGCTTAGCTCTGTCAATGCTCTTTTTCTTATCGGGCTGCGTACAGACTAAAAACGGCAAACCGACCGGTGATGGCTGGGTCTACAACCTTTTAGTTGAGCCCATGGGCAATGTTATTAAATATTTGGCCAATGACTTAGGAATCGGCTTTGGCTTTGCAATCATTATTGTTACTATTGTTGTCCGTCTGCTCATTCTGCCATTGGGGCTGAGCCAAGTCAAAAAAATGACCTATCAAACAGAAAAAATGGCCTACCTTAAACCTGTTTTTGACCCTATTCAAGAACGAATGAAGAAGGCTCAGACACAGGAAGAAAAATTAGCAGCGCAGACTGAGCTGATGGAAGCTCAGCGACACTACGGCATCAGCATGTTTGGCAGTTTTGGATGTCTGCCCCTCTTAATTCAGATGCCTTTCTTCTCGGCTCTTTTCTATGCTACCCGCTATACCAAAGGAATTGCCGGCCACAGTTTTCTTGGCATTAATCTTGGCAGCCCAAGTCTGATTATCACAATCACTATCGGAATTCTTTACTTTATCCAATCATGGCTATCTGCGCGAAGTGTCCCTGAAACACAGCAGCAGCAAATGAAAGGCATGATGTTGGTCATGCCCATTATGATGATATTCATTTCCATGAGTGCTCCTGCTGGGGGTGCCCTCTACTGGCTAATCAGTGGTGTTTTTGGACTTATTCAGCAGTTGCTGACAAATCATATTATCAAGCCTAAACTTCGCCAACAGATTGATGAGGAATTTGAAAAGAATCCTCCTAAACCGTTCAAATCTAATACCCGTAAAGATGTTACTCCTAAAAATGCGGCTAGCAGCCAAGCAATTACAGCTCCTAGAAAGCACAAATCAAACCGCAATGCTGGTAAACAGCGCAGCAGAAAATAGACCTGCAAAAGAACAATTTTAAGCAGCAATTTTTTAAGGCAATCGATTTGTTCCTTAGTAAACTTAGTCATATAAAAAGAGTCTGTTCATTGTGCAGACTCTTTTTATATGACTTTTAATTAATTTGATTTTCTAACTTTAATAATTTCAACTTCATAGCTGCCTGCTGGAGACTCAATCATTACCTTATCTCCAGTTTTCTTTCCAATCAAGGCCTGCGCAATAGGACTTTCATTAGAAATCTTCCCAGCAAAGACATCTGCACCGGCAGCACCAACAATAGAATAAGTATCTTCATCTGTTGTGCCGACTTCACGGACAACAACCGTTTTGCCGATGGCAACTTCATTTTTAGCCACGGCATCGCTGTCAACAATTTCAGCATAGCGAATCTTTGTTTCAATACTTGAAATCTGCCCCTCAACAAAAGCCTGTTCATCCTTGGCAGCTTCATACTCACTGTTTTCTGACAAATCACCGTAAGAACGAGCAATTTTAATACGCTCAATAACCTCTGGACGGCGAACTAATTTTAATTCTTCGAGTTCCTGCTCAAGTTTTTCTTTTTCAGCAAGGGTCATGGGATAAGTTTTTTCTGACATAGGTATTCTCTCTTTTCTATATTTAAATATTTAACACTCTTCAAAAATCAAAGCTATAGGTTGCTTCCTTTGCTTTGCCGTATCCTAGTACAGTCTGCAGCTTGTCACCTAGTCTATTTTGATTTTTATTGAGTATAAGGACATGAAAAGGGAGTGGGGACAAACTTTTGCAAATACTCAAGCTGCAAAGCTTGCCGTCCACCCCTGCGCAAGTAAAACCGACTGAATTACAGAAAGCCTGTACTATCTAAAAAGTACAAATCTGCAAAAGTCAGCTGCTTGCTGTCTTTAAGGTAAGACTATTGATTGCTTCATGCTGGAAGGAATAAATAAAATTCTCCAGCATTCTAAGTGACTCATTTGCTTGAGTCATCTATTTTCTTGTTGACATATTTTTCAACATTAGCAGAGTGCTCTTCGAAGGTTTTAGCATAGTAAACTTCACCTGTTGTAACATCTGCTACAAAATAAAGATTATCTGTAGATTCTGGCTCCACTGTTGCTTTAATTGCGGACAGGCCAGGATTATCTACTGCACCAGGCATCAAGCCCTTGTTAGTATAAACATTGTAAGGGGAATTGATTTTAGTGTCAATATTAGCATCCTCTTTTAAGGTTGTTTTTTCACCTAGTTTCCCCATTGCATAAAGAATAGCAATATTGGACTGAAGAGGCATGTCTTGGTCAATACGATTGTAGAAGACGCTGGCAATTTTTCTACGATCATCATCTGTTGACCCTTCCTTTTCAACTAGGGAAGCCATTGTCAAAATCTCATTGACATTCTTGCCTTTTGATTCAATTGTATCATAATAATTTTGCATATTGGCATCCATAGCAGCCAGCATGCTGTCAATCAAATCTTCAACACTGGTTTTCTTTTCATAATTATAGGTGGCTGGGAACAGGTAGCCCTCCAACTGATAATCTACCTTAGAAGCATCCGGCAGACTGCCCAAGAGTTTAGGATATTTCTTCACCATCCTGCTGATAAAATCTTTATTTTTAATTGTCTCTAAAAATTCTTTTGACGTAAAAGGCGTTTTATCTGTTTTTTTCTTGGTATTGGCATTCTTGGTGATCGCTCGGGAAATTTGCTTAATGGTATAACCTTCAGGAATCAAAATTTTCCCCATAACAGGAGCCTGAGGTGTCGTTGTTCCGCCCTTTTGAAGGGCTTTAGCGATGTCATCCAAGGACATGCTTTTTTGCAAATTATAATAACCGCTCTGCAGATTGCCATAATTACGGAATTTGGTATAGTAGTTGAAAACAGCTGCATTTTTAATAACACCAGCCTTTTCAAGAATCTGGCCAATCATTCGATTTCCTGAGCCACTTGGAATTTCTACTTGAATATACTTGGTCGATTTAGCGTCCAAAGGCTTGAGGGCACTTGAAACATAATAATAGCCAAGCCCTCCAAATCCTAGCAGCAAAATAAGAATCAAAGTTATTAAGACGGTTGAAATTTTTCTTGCCAGTCTGTTTGTTTTTTTGTGCCGCTGCTGCCGTTTCTGATTCAGGTTGGCCGTTTTCTTCTTAGAAGCTTTTTTCTTAGAAGATTGCTTACCTTTAGATTTTTGAGGTTTTTTAGTAATTGTAGCTGCCTCCTCTTCTTTCCCTTTAGGCTCAGGTTCAGGCGTTTTTTCTGGCTTTTCTTTATCTTTAGGTTTAGACTGAGATTCTGGTTCAGACTTAGACACCAAATCTGACACAAGTAATTCTTTGGTCTCTTCCTCGGTATTATTTTTGTTTTGATGTTTTTCTATAAAATCAGAAGGTAATTGCCAATCCTCCGCCTTTCCATCATCAATCCAATTGTCTGTTGTTTTGACCTTTACCTCTAAATTATCAGAAGAAGCCTTAGCGATGAGCGCTTCTGAAACAGTATCAGCAAGATTAGATTGAAGCTTTTCAGATGGATGGGATTTAGTATTTTGAGGTTCCTTTGATGATGGGACAGAATCTGAACGCTTAACCGAATGTGACGTTTTTTGAGCGGCCGTCTTTTTATTATCTACCGGAGCAGCATTTGACTCTGGCGAAAAGATTTCATCTAAATTGGATAAAACATCATCTACAACCTCATCTGTAATCTTCCCTTCTGGAACAGGCATAACAGTAGGTGCTTTTTCTTCCTTTGCTGTCGTGCTGAGTGACTCTTGAGACTGCTGGAAATTGCTGGCAGATGAACTCTCACGTTCTTCTGTTTCTGACTGCCGAGCTTTACGTTTCCTGCGAGCCTTCTCCATATCTGCTAATATCTGTTCTTTAAAACTTTTTGTCTGTTGAGCTTTTTTCTTCTCTTTGTCATTAAAGATATGATCAGTCAAAGCTTAACCTCCTAATGTTTATCACAGGCTATTATAACCTAAAAACGCTTTAAAGGCAATCTTACCAATTTTTTGTTACAGCTATGTAACTAAAAATCAAGCTTCAGGATTATCCCAGACCATATTGTACCAAGTACTGCCGCCATGATTTGACGTCGAGAGTCCTTCATCTGTAAAGCCATTCATTTCATAATAAGAAATTAAATGTTCGTGACAGGTTAGACTAATTCCTAAACGTTTTTGTGCAACAGCCAAATCCTTAAGGACTGCTAGCAGCGTCGTCCCAATTCCCTGCTTCTGAAAATCTTTAGCTACAGAAAGGCTAGTGACAGCAATATAACCAGACTGGGGTGGATTGGTCTGAACTGTTTGAAACAAATCATCTGTCAGGTAACGGCACATAACCACAGGACCTTCAATATAGCCTACAAGCTGATCATCTTGCTCTGCGACCAAAAAAGTGTCTGCTATTTTTTCGATCCGTTCTTTCATGGCCTCAGGCGCTGCAGCCTCAGCAGCCGAAAAGTTTTCCGCTTCAATGCGATTGACTGCTTCTAAATCAGCCAGCTGAACTTGTCTAATCAGCATTTTTTCTCCTTTTAGAAAAAAGGGCTTTACTAAAAAGTAAAGTAACCCTTTATTTTATTGCATATTCTTAGTCAAATTGGATAAGAGTTCTTCAAAGGAACGCTCGTAAAGCTGAATATCTCCTGCTCCCATAAAGACATAGACAGCATTATCATGGTCTAAAAGAGGAGAAACATTTTCAACAGTGATAACCTTAGCTGGCTTAATAATCTTTTCTGCCAAGTCTTCCACTTTGACATCACCGTGATCTTCTTCACGCGCAGAACCATAGATTTGTGCAAGATAGACGCTGTCTGCCTCATTTAAAGCCTGCGCAAAATCGTCTAACAGCGCAATAGTCCTTGTAAAGGTATGAGGTTGAAAAATAGCCACAATTTCTTTTGATGGATACTTTTGCCGAGCCGCATCCAGTGTCGCGATAATTTCGGTTGGATGATGTGCGAAGTCATCAATAATAGTCGTATCGTTGATGCGTTTTTCTGAGAAACGGCGCTTAACACCGGAGAAAGTCCGCAGATGCTGAGCTACCAATTCCATATCAACACCGGCAGTATACAAATTAGCAATGACAGCTGTTGCATTTAAAACATTGTGACGGCCAAAAGCCGGTATATGAAAACGTCCGAGTTCATCTTGGCCATGTCTGACCTTGAAATCAGAACCATTAGTATTTCTCATAATGTCATAGGCAACAAAATCATTATCTTCTTTAAAACCATAATAATAAATTGGTGCTGGAGAAGTTATTTTGCGTAGGTAAGGATCCTCACCATAGACAAAAAGGCCTTTTTTAACCTGTTTGGCATAGTCGTTAAAGGCATCAAAAACATCATCTACACTGGTAAAGTAATCAGGATGGTCAAAGTCAATGTTCGTGATGATAGAATATTCCGGATGATAAGGCATAAAATGACGCTCGTATTCATCAGACTCAAAAACAAAGTAATGGCTGTTGGCCAAACCGCGCCCAGTGCCATCACCAATGAGATAGCTGGTGTCTGTAATGTTTTTTAAGACGTGAGCTAAAAGGCCAGTTGTTGAAGTCTTACCATGAGCTCCTGCCACACCAAGGCTGGTAAACTGGCGCATGAATTGACCTAAAAATTCATGATAACGCTTGAATTGATAGCCATTTTTGATAGCATAAGCCACTTCAATGTTATTATCTTCCCTGAAAGCATTTCCTGCAATAATTTCCATATCATCAGTAATATTAGCTTCTGCAAATGGCATGATGGAAATACCTGCTTTTTCAAGACCATGCTGGGTAAAATAATACTTATCCACATCACTTCCCTGCACCTTGTACCCCATTTGATGAAGCATCAGTGCCAAGGCACTCATTCCTGAGCCTTTGATTCCAATAAAGTGAATGGTTTTAGACATGTTTTTAATTTCTCCTCTAGTTAACATCTTCAAGACGTTCCAAACTTAATTCCTGAGCCACATGACGCTCACGGCGTTCTTGATTTTCTTTCTGATTATAGATTTGACTGGTTTTTAAAAAATCGTAATTATTTTTCTTACTATCTTTTCTTGAAGGATTCTTTGGTTCTGAGTAATTCTTAGGCAGCTCAGCCAAAATATAGGAATTCTGATGTAAGTGACTTGAAAAACGGCCTAATTCAGTCTTAGGAGCCGGAACCTCTTTTTTAGGCTGTTTAATTACTGCCTTAGAGGTTGGTTTACTGTAATCATTGGCAATGAAAGACTGACGCTTCTTTTTCAAATCCTGACGCGCCTTTTCACGTGCTATTTCAGCATAGGTTTTACCTGCTTTTTGTGTCATAATACGTTCTGAAGCTACATCCAAAGGATTAGGATTATCAGGAATAAACTGATAACCTTGGGTTACATCATTATAAACTTTATCTTCATAAGGACCACGAATGTTAGTAATCAGGTCTTCATTTTCATATAACCGCATTGTTTTGGCAATTTCAACAACAGCCTCATCATCCGCAACCAAAGGGAATTTTCTTTTACGACCCATTAACTCACATCCTTTCTGAAACATTCCTATTATAAACTAAAAATAACAATTTTGAAAGCCATCATTCAGAAATTCCTAAAATTTCTTTAATTTCTTCAATGCTCATGCTGGCACGAGTTTCGTTTCCATCTAAGACAGTCGTCACCAAATTTTTCTTACTTTCTTGCAGCTCCAAGATTTTTTCTTCAATGGTTCCTCGCGTAATCATACGATAAACTTCAACATTTTCTTTTTGTCCAATGCGGTGAGCACGACTGATAGCCTGCATTTCAACTGCTGGGTTCCACCATAAATCAATCAGAACAACAGTATCTGCTCCTGTCAGATTAAGACCGACACCACCTGCTTTAAGAGAAATTAAAAAGATATCCCGGCTGCCATTGTTGAAGGCCCGTGTCATTTCCTGACGTTCATCAGCAGGTGTAGAGCCGGTTATTTTATAACTAGTCAAACCAAGATCAGCCAGTTCTTCTTCTGCCAGATCCAGCATATTACGAAACTGAGAAAAAATGAGAGCCCTATGTCCGCTTTCTTTTATTTGATGCAAGAGTTCGCGCAGACTGTCTACTTTTCCGCTTTTCCCATCATAAGACATGAAAAGTTTAGGGGTATCGCAGATTTGACGCAAACGTGTAATTCCTGACAGAATTTCGATTTTTTGACGATTGATTTCATCATCAGAAGATTGACGAATATTATCCTGCATTTGACGGAGCTGAGCTAAATAGATGGCCTTTTGGCTATCAGCCAGTTCATTGTGATAATTAATTTCAATTAAATCTGGAAGCTCCGGTAAGACATCCTCCTTGCGACGGCGCATTACAAAAGGCTTAATATAGCGAGCAACTTTCTGCGGTTCCATTTTCAAAAATTCTTTTTTTGCTGGCAGAAATCCTGGCAAAACAATTTGAAAAATAGACCAAATTTCTAACAGTTTATTTTCAATCGGTGTTCCAGAAAGAGCAAAACAATTTTTCACTTCAAAAGCACGTAAACTTTGAGCAATTTTGGTTTGAGTATTTTTCATCACCTGAGCTTCATCCAAAATTAAATAGTCAAAATGCATCTTTTGATAGTGCTCAAAATCCTGACGGAAGGAAGCATAACTGGTAATTGTAATTTGATGCTCTTCAGCAATGACCTCATCTCTGACCGTTTTAAGACCATAAGAAACCGCCACATCTAAGTTAGGTGTGAATTTCTGACATTCGTCTTTCCAATTATAAATTAGACTGGATGGTGATAAAATCAAAACCTTGGAATCCTTGTTGAGACTGCTTGTCAAAAAGGTCAGGGTCTGCAAGGTTTTCCCCAAACCCATATCATCAGCCAAGATACCGCCAAAGCCGTATTTAT
Organism: Streptococcus orisasini; assembly: GCF_001431045.1. Classification (GTDB taxonomy): domain Bacteria; phylum Bacillota; class Bacilli; order Lactobacillales; family Streptococcaceae; genus Streptococcus; species Streptococcus orisasini. The sequence goes on along the minus strand of NZ_BCLE01000016.1, from coordinate 15,465 downwards.
CAAGCATAGACATCCATCTCACACCTTTAAGCTGATAATCGCGCAGATTAGCATTAACTTGGAAGTCCGGCAGCAAAAAGTTTTCCGGATGCCGCAAATCCTCGACCAACTGAGTGAAATCTTCAGAAAATTGGACCTGCTTCATATCCTGCAATGCTTCCGAAACTTGATAGGCAGCAATTTTACTGACCTGCAGGCGGCCGTTAGAAAGCTTTTTAGCCCGCAAACGCTGCAAAGCTTGGCTGACTTTTTGTGTTTCTTCATCAAAAAGAACTAATTTTCCAGACTTACTTATAAAATAGGAATGATTTTCAAAAAGAGCCGTTAAGGCATCATCAATATCGCTCTCAAAAATAGTTGAAAAATCAAATGAGATATCCAGCAGTCCTTGATTTGTTTTAATATCAATCTTTGGCTTCTCCAAATGGCGCAGAGCTTCCAATGCCGGAGAAAGAGCAACCTTACCTAAACGTTCAAAATGCTTTAGAGTTTGGGTGAAAAAGCCGTAAAGCTCCTGAGCTTTTAAAGGGGGATGATAGGCAATAAATCCTTTTGAAAATCCATAGAGTTCAAGCAGATCAGCAATTTTCTTTTCCTTCTTAAAATGACTTGCAAAAGGCAGGGCTTCTTTTTCTTCCTGACTGGAAACTTGAACTTGACCATAATCAAAAACCAAGCGCAGCACAAGTTCCTGATTGCTTGATAAATCGAAATTGAAAATAACATCAAAATCACGGATGTCAAAACCAGCAGGTGCATCAACTTTCCCCAGTTTCTTGAAATCTAAAAGACTGGTCGCTAATTTTGCCTGATCTTCAAAATCAAAATAAACATGCTTGGCCAAATCCTCTTCCAAAGGCAGGCTCTTAATTGCTCCAACCAGCTTTCTTTGCTTGGGATCAAGATGATAAAAGGTGTTACGATAAAGCAGATACTGGTTATCAAAGAAAAATTTTGCAGGTTTTTCATTGATAATCAATTCGATAGACTGACGATGCACAACAACTTTAAAATGATAAAATTGCGCCGAACTGTCTAATTCTATAAAATTTAGATCATGATAAACTTGCGATTCTCCTTCAAAAGAAAAGTCATAAAGTTCCGTTAACAGACTGATGCCTTCTTCAAAAAAGCCACTTGGAAAGGTCAAATTGCGGGCATGATTGGGCAGCAAAAACTCTGTATTAGCAGCAACATCGGGTACAATACGCCACAAAAACTCGATAAGTTCTTGACTGGCAGCATCAAATTGCAAAAACGAGAGCGGTTCATAATAATTCTTGCCTATCTGATAATAGGATTCTTTTTTTACAACGTTCAAAAATGCTTTAATATCACGGATGATATAGGAGCGTTTATCAGGCAGGCGGTTAATCTTTAAAGTCCACCAAAAGTCTGACGAATAAGGACTCTGACTACCTTGAGCAGACAGACGATATTTAACATTATCGTCTTCATTCATCGCTAAACCATCAAGAAAAAGACTGCCAAATGACGTTTTTTCTCTTCTATCTTCTACATTCTGCTCATCAGCAGCAAGATTATCAGCCAAGTGCTTTCCCTTAGGATGATTTTTCAAATAGTGCTCAACAGCTGCTATATGAGAACAGTAACCTTTCTTTTGAAACATATCACAGGAACAAAAAACAAGGCTGTCTTCCAGAGCATAGTGGACTTTATAGTCAGCAACCCGTGCTGCCAGAAAGTTATCTTCTTCTTTTAAAATAGATACTAAATTTTTTTCGTAAAAGTCAATGCCCTCATGCCGGACACGTCCAGGAATCAATCTACTCATCTTTTTTCCGCCTTTATCCTTATCTCTTAATTATATCATATCTAAAAGGACTTTTCTTTGGTGAAAATCTCTTTTAAAAAAATAGAAAAATCTCACCTTAAGATGAGATTAATTTTTAATATTTTCTAAAACGCTGGTAACGTTTTTCTAATAATTCGTCTAAATCCAGCTTTTTGAGACTGTTTAGTTCCTCAATTAAATGCGTCTTCATCATTTGAACAATTTCACTTGAAAAATAGCCATGCTCGGGAATAACCTTATCAACAACTCCCATTTTAAGAAGCTCACCGGCTGTAATCTTCATCAATTCAGCGGCCTCAATAGATCGGCTGCCATCCTTCCAAAGAATTGAAGCAAACCCTTCAGGACTTAAAACAGCATACATGGTGTGCTCAAGCATCCAAACCTGATCTGCAACAGCCAGAGCTAAGGCTCCGCCTGAACCGCCTTCACCAATAATAATGGCAATAATGGGCACTTTAAGATCGCTCATTTCCAACAAGTTACGAGCAATTGCTTCTCCCTGCCCTCTTTCTTCTGCCCCAATTCCAGGATAAGCTCCTGCTGTATTAATCAGGGTGACCACAGGCCTCTTAAATTTTTCGGCCTGCTTCATCAAACGCAAAGCCTTGCGATAGCCTTCTGGATTTGGCTGACCAAAATTACGATTAAGGTTGTCCTGTAAGTTTTTTCCTTTTTGGACACCAATAACAGTAACTGGCTGACCATCTAAGAGTCCAATACCACCAACAATAGCACCGTCATCTGCAAAATGACGGTCACCATGCAATTCCATAAAGTCATCAAAGATCTGCTCAGCATAATCCAGGGTTGTCAAACGCGCCTGATTGCGAGCCTCTTTGAGTATTCTTGATACATTACTCATTTACTACCTCCATGAAATGCCAGCAGTTTAGCAATTGTCTTTTTCAGCTCTGTTCTTTTTACAATGGCATCAACAAAACCATGTTCCAAAAGAAACTCAGCTTTTTGAAAGCCTTCAGGCAAAGTTTCACGGACAGTTGTCTCAATAACACGGCGCCCAGCAAAGCCAACCAAGGCCTGAGGCTCTGCTAAAATAATATCGCCTTCCATAGCAAAGCTAGCAGTTACACCGCCGGTTGTGGGGTCTGTCAATACAGTTAAGTAGAATAGACCGGCATTAGAATGACGTTTTACCGCCGCTGAGACCTTAGCCATTTGCATCAGACTCATAATTCCTTCCTGCATACGGGCACCGCCTGAGGCTGTAAAAATGACAACCGGCAGTTGCTCTGCCCTTGCATATTCAAAGAGACGAGTGATCTTCTCACCAACAATCGTTCCCATTGAAGCCATAATAAAATGAGAATCCATGATAGCAAGAGCCGCTTTCTGACCTGCAAAAGTAGCTGTTCCTGTTATGACAGCTTCGTCTAGACCCGTTTTAGCCTGAACCTTGGCTAATTTTTCCTTATAATGAGGAAAATCAAGAGGATCTTTTGTTTCAAGGCCTGTAAACATTTCCTGAAAAGAACCTTCATCAACTGTAATTGCTAAGCGTTCCTGTGCTGAGATACGAAAATTATAAGAACACTTGGGACAGATTTTGGCTAGCCCAAGATCCTTTTGATAAATCATATGCTTGCAAGCTGGACACTTGGCAAAGAGCTCATCGGGAACTTCGGGAGTTTCTCGAGGTTCTGTTCTTTTAACGGATCGCTGAGGATTTATACGGATATACTTATTTTTTCTTTCAAATAAAGCCATATCAACACCTATTCTTTATCCTCTGTGTAGGCTGGCAAAAAAGTCTCCATCAAAAAGGAGGTATCATAGTCACCAGCAATAACATTTGCATTAGAAATTAAATCAAGCTGGAATTCAGCATTCGTCACAACACCATTTACTTCAAACTCATAAAGAGCTCGCTGCATCTTCATTAGAGCATCAAAGCGATTTTCACCGTGAACAATAATTTTGGCAATCATACTGTCATAGTAAGGCGGAATGGTGTAGTTATTATACATAGCACTATCCACGCGCAGGCCAACACCGCCGCTCGGCAAGAAAAGCTCGCTAATCTTGCCTGGACTGGGAGCAAAATTAAATTTAGGATTTTCTGCATTAATCCGGCATTCAATCGCATGGCCCGAAATCTGAATGTCTTCTTGCTGATAAGCCAATTCCTGACCTGCAGCAATCCGAATCTGTTCCTTAACAATATCAACACCGGTAACGAATTCTGTCACTGGATGTTCGACCTGAACACGCGTATTCATTTCCATGAAATAAAACTGTCCCGAAGCTTCATCCAAAAGAAATTCAATTGTGCCGGCGTTCTCATATTCAACGGCCTTTGCTGCCCGAACAGCAGCATCTCCCATTTTACCGCGCAAAGTCTTACCAATTGCAATAGACGGGCTTTCTTCCAGAACTTTTTGATTATTACGCTGAAGAGAACAATCGCGCTCTCCCAGGTGAATAATATGCCCAAAAGAATCTCCCAAAATCTGCACTTCAATGTGACGAGCCGGGTAGATAACCTTTTCCAGATACATAGCTCCATTGCCAAAGGCTGCTAGAGCTTCCTGAGAAGCTGATTCAAAGGCTGCTGTCAGGTCTTCTTTTTTATCAACCTTACGAATGCCCTTGCCGCCGCCGCCGGCAGAAGCCTTCAGCATAACCGGATAGCCAATTTTATCGGCAATTTTCAAAGCCTCTTCAGCCGTAAAAACCTCACCGTCAGAGCCTGGAATAACAGGAACTCCAGCCTTAATCATTTCAGTACGCGCATTAATTTTATCTCCCATTTTATCCATAACAGACGCTGCAGGGCCAATAAATTTAATCCGCATCTCTTCACACATGGTTGCAAATTTAGAGTTTTCACTCAAAAAGCCAAAACCTGGGTGGATGGCTTCCGCACCGGTTATAATAGCTGCCGACAAAACAGCATTCATATTAAGATAGGAATCTGTTGATTTAGCCGGTCCGATACACACAGCTTCATCTGCTAAGAGGGTATGAAGCGATTTTTTATCTGCTTCTGAATAGACTGCAACAGTCGCAATTCCTAATTCTCTGGCTGCACGGATAATACGCACAGCAATTTCACCACGATTGGCAATCAAAATTTTCTTAAACATAAAACAAGCTACCAAGGGCATCACCAAAACAAGATGAAAACAGGAAATCTGCAAAGAGCTCTTAAAAGCACCAGCAGATTTATTTTTTTCATACTGTTTTTAGCCCAGGTTCAATTCCTTTCCTTGTATTTGTGGGAACAAATTCCTAAGAAACCTGGCAATTACGAAACTCTAGTTTCCAATAGCAAATGTTAACGTTCCACTTGCAGCCAATTTCCCATCGACTTCTGCTTTTGCTTCAACCACCGCAATAGTACCACGACGCTTAACAAATTTAGCAGTCATGACGAGCTGATCTCCAGGAACAACTTGCTTTTTAAATTTTACCTTATCCATACCTGCGTAAAAAACAAGCTTACCTTTATTTTCTTCTTTTGACAGCTCAAGAACACCTGCAGTCTGTGCTAAGGCTTCCATAATGAGAACACCAGGCATCACAGGATATTGAGGGAAGTGACCGTTGAAAAAGGGCTCATTGATAGTCACATTCTTAATCGCAACAATTTCATCATCACTAACTTCAAGAACACGATCAACTAATAGCATAGGATAGCGGTGAGGAAGAGCCTCACGAATTTTATTAATATCAATCATTTGATACGCACCAATCCTTTTCCAAATTCAACCACTTCTTCATTGGCAACCAGAATTTCTGTGACAATACCGTCTTTTGGTGCCGGTACTTCATTCATCACTTTCATAGCTTCAATGATAAGCAACGTCTGTCCTTTCTTAACTTGATCACCAACAGAAACAAAGGCAGGTTTATCTGGAGCCGGCGCTAAATAAGCTACACCGACCAAAGGACTTTCAACAACATCGCCTTCAGCAGCAAAGACTTCTGGTGAAGATGCCGTTTCTGTTTCCAAAGTCTCAGCGGCCTGAGGAACTGCAGCAGGGGCAACAGCCACAGGCGCAACAGCTGCTTCTGGTGCAGGCACTGCTAAAGCTGCAGGTTTAGCATCATTTTTACTGAAAAACAACTCATCTGTACTATTCCTATAAGAAAATTCACGTAAGCTTGAAGCATCAAACTGAGCCATTAATTCCTTAATTTCTGCAATATTCAAGACTAGCCCTCCCAACGCTTAAAGGTAAGAACTGCATTATGACCGCCAAAACCAAATGTATTGGAGATAGCATATTTAATATCTGCTTCTTGACCTTGACCATAAATAACATTCGCTTCGATATCTTCTGAAAGTTCCTGAGTTCCAGCTGTCATCGGAACAAAACTATTGCGGATTGCTTCAATAGTAGCAATTGCTTCAACACCGCCAGCTGCACCGAGAAGATGTCCTGTAAATGATTTGGTTGAAGAAACCGGCACGTCTTTTCCTAAAACAGAAACGATAGCCTTGCTTTCACCCTTTTCATTGGCCTGTGTTGATGTTCCGTGTGCATTAACATAATCAACGTCCTCTGGCGCAATACCAGCTTCATTGATAGACAGTTTGATGGCCTTAGCCGCACCTGAACCATCAGGAGTCGGTGTTGTCATATGATAAGCGTCACAGTTACTGCCATATCCGACAACCTCAGCTAAAATAGTCGCACCACGCTTTTGAGCATGTTCTAAACTTTCAAGAACGAGCACACCAGCTCCTTCACCCATGACAAAACCATTACGATCTTTGTCGAAAGGAATAGCCGAACGAGCGGGATCTTCTGTTGTAGAAAGGGCAGTGAGAGCGTTGAAACCACCAATACCAATTTTAGTGATTGAAGCTTCTGATCCGCCAGCTAAGACAACATCCTGAAAGCCGTATTTAATTTCACGGAAGGCTTCTCCAATAGCATCATTAGCTGATGCACAGGCAGTTGTAATAGACTTACATACTCCTTGAGCACCAATCTTAAGGGCAATGTTACCAGCACCCATATTTGAAAGAGCTTTAGGAATAAACATCGGTTTAATGCGTTTCATGCCGCGTTCATGCATGCGAATAATTTGATCTTGTAATTCCTGCAAACCGCCAATACCTGATGATACAATGACACCTACACGATCACGAACCGTTTTAGCCATATCAAGCGCAGCATTTTCTAAAGCTTCCATAGCAGCATAGATAGCATACAAAGAATAAGTATCCATACGGTTAGTGTCTTTTTTGACAAAATATTTATCAAATGGAAAATCCTGAATCTCTCCAGCATTGAAAACCGGAATTTCGGAAGCATCAAATTTAGTAATTGGTTTAATTCCAATTTTTCCGTCATGAAGATTTTTCCAAAATTCTTCTGGTGTGTGTCCTATTGGTGAAGTTACGCCGTAACCAGTTACGACAACTCTTTGTAAAGTCATATCGTTCTCCTTTATTGGGGAAATTATTTATCTCATAAATTGTTATTGCATGGTCATACCGCCGTCAATAGCAATGACCTGACCTGTAAGGTAGTCTTGCTGGGCTAAAAAGAATGCAACCTCAGCTACATCGTCAGTTGAACCAAACCTTTTCATCGGAATTTGATTTAACATAGAATCTTTCATTTTGTCTGGAATACGATCTGTCATATCAGACTCAATAAAGCCCGGCGCGATTGCATTGACACGTACATTTCTAGCTGCAACTTCACGGGCAACAGATTTGGTAAAGCCGATTAGACCAGCTTTAGAAGCCGCATAATTAGCCTGACCGACATTACCAGCAAGCCCGACAACACTGGACATATTGATGATGGCACCCTGACGGGCCTTGGTCATCGGTTTCAAAACAGATTTTGTCATATTAAAGCAACCAGTTAAATTGACTTTCAGAACTTTTTCAAAGTCCTCTTCTGTCATTTTCAACATCAGCTTATCATTGGTAATACCTGCATTATTAACTAAGATATCCACACTGCCCAGTGCTTCAACCGCCTCATCAACCATGCGTTTAGCATCGTCAAAATGCGATACATCACCTGAAACAGCTACAATTGAAACCCCGTAATCCTTGAATTCAGCCAGTAATTCTTCTGAAATCTCTGAGCGGCCGTTCAAGACAACATTGGCTCCGGCTTGGGCAAATTTATGTGCAATGGCCAGCCCGATACCTCGAGTTGAGCCTGTAATAAAAACATTTTTATTTTTAATTTCCATTTCTGTAGTTACCTTTCTAATTCTCCAAAAGGGCTTGCAGACTTGATAAGTCTTCAACAGCTGAAACCTTAGCAGATTTATCAATTTTTTTCATAAAGCCGCTTAAAACCTTACCAGGACCAATTTCAACATAACGATCTACACCAAATTCCTGCATAATTGCAATAGAATCATAAAAACGCACAGGCTCTTTAACTTGGCGAGCAAGCAAACTTTTAATGTCTTCTGCTTTCATAATTTCAGCTTTAGTATTACCAACCAAAGGAATTTCAAAATCAGAAAAGTCAACAGTTTTTAAAACGTCTGCCAATTTTTGGCTGGCGGATTCTAAAAGGGCTGTATGGAAAGGACCCGAAACTTTAAGCGGGATAAGGCGCTTGCTGCCAGCTTCTTTTAGCAATTCCACAGCATAATCAACCGCAGCAACTTCACCACCGATAACAATCTGGGCTGGTGTATTGTAATTAGCTGGTGCTACAATTCCCTTGGAAGCTGCCTGTTGACAAATATCTTCGATCAACTGAGGATCAGTATTCATAACAGCAACCATTTTCCCAGTCCCTACAGGTGCAGCTGTTTCCATGAATTCACCGCGTTTAGCAACCAAACTCAGCGCATCTTCAAAGGAAATGGCTCCAGCCGCAACAAGCGCTGAGTATTCTCCTAGAGAAAGCCCCGCAACAATATCAGGCTGGTAGCCTTTTTCTTTTAAAAGACGGTAGATAGCTACTGAAGTAGTTAAAATAGCCGGCTGCGTGTAGCGTGTCTGATTTAGTTTTTCTTCATCATTATCAATCAAAGCACGCACATCATAGCCTAAGACAGATTCAGCTGTTTGAAAAGTTTCTTTGACAACTGGATAAGTTTCATATAAATCCCTTGCCATGCCGAGTTTTTGAGCACCCTGACCGGCAAATAAAAATGCTGTTTTAGTCATAACTAAGATATCAAAGTCGGCTAGAAAGTGGCTGAAAGATTGAAAACGTTAAGAATCTCTCTCTTAATGAATTTTGTCTAACATAGCTGCATTGCAGTACAACTACTGCTGATACAGCTGTATTTTTTCAGCTTTTCTGCCGGATTTAATTCCTTTCTGTGTTGTCTTTTTTATTATCAATAATGAGAACTATTTTACATCTGCCCAACGTGCTGCTTCAGCTTTAATTACTTCTGCTGCTCCGTAGTATAGATCTTTTAAGATTTCTTCACAGGTTTCTTCTTTGGTCACAAAACCTGCAATTTGCCCCGCCATAACAGAACCATTATCCACATCTCCATCAACAACAGCATTGCGCAGAGCACCAGCACCTAGTTCTTCAATTTCTTGAGCTGATTTTTTACCTGCTAAGAAATCTTTTTCGGCTTGACCGTAGGCAGAAGATAATTTATTCTTAATAGCTCGAACCGGATGACCCACTACTGAAGCTGAAACAACAGTATCAATATCTTTTGCTTTTAAAATTTTATTTTTAAAATTTTGATGGGCATTGGATTCTTTAGCAACAACAAAGCGTGTTCCTACCTGAACAGCTTCGGCTCCCAACATAAATACAGCAGCCGCACCGCGTCCATCAGCAACGCCTCCTGCTCCGATAACAGGAATATCAACAGCATCCACAACTTGGCGCACCAGAGTCATGGTTGTCAATTTACCGATATGGCCGCCGGCCTCCATGCCCTCAGCAATAAGAGCATCCGCACCCAGCTTTTCCATACGTCTGGCAAGAGCCACACTAGGAACAACTGGAATAACAGTAATCCCTGCATCATGGAAACGTTCCATATATTTACCAGGATTTCCAGCACCAGTTGTGACAACTTTTACTCCTTCTTCAATGACTAAGTCAACGATATCATCTACAAAAGGAGACAAAAGCATAATATTAACCCCAAAAGGTTTATCTGTTACAGATTTTATCTTGTCAATATTAGCTTTGACAACTTCTTTGGGAGCATTTCCGCCGCCAATAATTCCTAAGCCGCCTGCTTTTGATACAGCAGCTGCCAAATCGCCGTCAGCTACCCAAGCCATTCCTCCTTGAAATATAGGATATTTTATATTTAATAATTCTGTAATACGCGTTTTCATTTTTTATATAAACTTTCTAAGTCTTTTCTCTCAATAATTTGACAGTCAAACTATCACAATAAGAAGAAAGAATATTCTTATGAGAATACTCTTAAAAACTTACTTATTTTGTTTTTTCTTCAACAAAAGCAACTAAATCACCAACTGTTTGAAGACCTTCTTCAGATTCAATTTGAATATCAAATTCATCTTCGATTTCTGAAATGACTTGGAATACATCCAAAGAATCAGCATCAAGTTCATCAAAAGTTGTTTCTAATTGAACCTCTTCTGCATCTTTCCCAAGTTCTTCAACAATAATTTCTTGTACTTTTTCAAATACTGCCATTTTTTTCTCCTTTATTTAAGAAATAATTTTATATACTGTGCTAAGCACAAAAGGTATAACTAAATTTTAACAATTAAACTGCCCCATGTCAAACCTCCACCGAAACCGCTGAGGAGAACAGTTTGTGAACCATCCAAAGTTATGGTTCCATTTTCAACACATTCGGCTAATAAGATGGGAATGCTGGCGGCACTGGTATTGCCGTAGTTCATCATATTAGCAGGAAATTTTTCTCTGTCAGCATCAATTTTCTTGGCCATTTTATCCAGAATACGGATATTGGCCTGATGCAGCAAGAACCAATCAATATCATCCACCGAAAAACCAGACTGTGCAATTAAATCAGAAATACTCCTTGACACATCCCGGATAGCAAAATCAAAAATTGCCCGACCATCCATTTTCAAGTAGTAACTGTCTTCTTCAGCCTCCTGCGAAAACGGCGAGGAAATATTATGACCGCCAGAGGTCAAGCTTGCTCCGCGATTACCATCTGAGTGAATAGATTCTGCCAAAAAATGCTCTGCTGAATCTGCTTCCAAAAGCACACCGCCAGCGCCATCACCAAAAAGCACAGCTGTTGTCCGATCTGTCCAATCAATCGTTTTAGACAGTACTTCCGCACCAATAACCAAGCCCTTTCGATACTGACCAGACTTAATCAGCTTTTCAGCCGTTGACAGAGCAAAAATGAAACCGCTGCAAGCTGCTGTCAGATCAAAAGCAAAAGCATTAACTGCTCCGATAGCAGCCTGAACACGTGCTGCTGTTGAAGGCATCATGGAATTAGGAGTGATTGTAGCAACAATGATAAAATCTATTTCTTCTGCTTTTAATGAAGCCTTTTGCAAAAGTTTTTCAGCAACCCGACTGGCTAACTCACCAGTATCTTCTGCTTGACTGATGCGACGTTCCTTAATCCCCGTCCGGCTGGAAATCCACTCATCGCTGGTATCCATTATTTTGGACAGGTCATCATTAGTCACAACCTGTGAAGGTACATAATATGCTGCTTGACTAATCTTTGCAAAAGCCATTAAACCAACCCCTCAAGAAATTGATGAAGGTTACTCAGTCCCTTCTCTAAAGCACTAAGCTCTGTCGTATCCATGTCTTTCGTAATGCGATTAACAACATTCTTATGAAATCTATTATGTAAACGATAAAGCAGTCTGCCTTTTTGTGTCAGAGTTAAATAAACAACACGCCTGTCTAACTGAGAACGTGTTCGCTCAATATAACCCTTTTTTTCAAGTTTATTTAAGCTGGTAGTGACAGTTCCCAAAGTTACTAGCAGCTCATGAGCAATGTCACTCGGTGTCACATTGGTATTTTTCCCAATAATATCTACCGTATGCATCTCTTTTAAAGACACGTCCTTGAATTGACTTGTTTTTAAACTCATCTCTTCAATAATCATGATTTTATTGAAAATATCAACTAAGTAAGTATTAATTTGATTATAATCCAATCTGCCACCTCCTATACGAAAATAAACTTTGACTATCAAAGTTTATCAAAAGATGAACAAAATTGCAAGTTTAATTACAAAATATTTTAAAGAAAAAAGAAAGCATCTCAAATAATTGACTCTGAGATGCCTTATTTTTTCGTTCACTCTTAGCAGCTGTTATTTCCCAGTGAATTTTGGTCGCCGTTTTTCTGTATAGGCGCGAACTCCTTCTTTGAAATCGTCTGTAAAGGCCAATGATTTTTGCAAATCTAACTCTAAATCTGCATATTCCTGCCAGCCAGCAAAAGAGCTCTGCCAAACCATTTCCTTGATAGCCTTATATGAATTTACAGAACCCCGTTTCAAACGGGTAATAACACGACTAGTGATTTTTTCTAATTTTTCTGATTCACAAACTTTGTAGACAACACCGTATTCCAAGGCCTTGTCTGCTGTCAGTGCTTCTCCAGTCATAGCCAATTGTGTGGCACGAGTTATTCCAATTGCTCTGGTTAAGAGGAAAAGTCCCCCAGCATCAGGAGCCAAGCCAACATTAACAAAAGCTTGAATAAAGCGTGTCTTATCACTAGCAATACAGAAATCAGCAGCTACTGCCATATTGGCTGCAGCTCCAGCAACCGCACCATCTGTACTCATAACTACAGGTTTAGGCAGACGTTTTAAAGCAAAAGAAATATCATTAACCAGCTCTGCAATACGCACAAGAGACTGAACATCATCAGCATCAACAGCTCTTTGCATTTCTACCAAATCACCGCCTACTGAAAAGACTTTCCCGTTTGCATTAATTAATAAAATTTGGACATTTTCATCTTCTGCTGCAGCAGAAATGGCTTCTAAAATTTCCTCACAAATAGGAATATTAAAACCATTTGAAACCTCCGGACGGTTGAGAGTCAGGGTTGCTACGCCATCAGTTACACTGTACAGAATTTCTTTAAAATCCATTGTCTAATTCTCCATCTCTAATTCCTAAATGTTTAAGCTGCTAAAACAGCCTGCTGTTTAATTTTAAAATAGTTTGAATCTCAAACTTCTTAACTATTTCATTCTATCATAAAAATAAGCAGTTCTCAAAAAGAAAAAGCACTTTCTGATATCTTTATACTAAAAGGCGTCATCAATTGCTTGTGTCAAACTAGTAACAAGCCGATTAGCAGCTGTCTGATTAAGACCAAATGTCTCATCCTTGATAGCCCAGACTTCTATACCTGCAGCTAGGCCTGCTGCAATCCCTCTTTCACTGTCTTCAATAATTAAAATGTCAGACTTAGGAATTCTTAAACGACGTGCAGCTTCATTATAAATTTCTGGATTGGGTTTACTTTCAGGAAACTCCTCTCCCGATAAAATAAATTCAAAATAGGATAAAATATCTGTTTCCCTTAAGGCCAGCAAAATATCAGATTTAGTTGAACTAGAAGCCAAGGCCATCTTGACGCCTTGCCTACGTAGCCTCTCTAAAACGTCTTTAACATCTGAAAAAATCAACCTTTTATATGGTACAGGATAGCTGCTTTTATAAGCCGTATAATCTTTTTGCAGCTGCTCAATATCCCACTTATCATAATCACTTCCCAAAATCTGCCGCCAAGCCTGCTTCATACTGCTGCCAACGAAAAATACTGGCGATAAATGCTTGGTTGAAATCCCTTTGCTGCTTAAAAATTTTTCACGTCTTTTGTAATAGTAGTTTTCTGTATCAAACAGAACTCCATCCATATCAAAAATGATTGCTTTTACTGTCATGGTGCCCCCTTCCTTCAATCATTTTACCATAAAAACTGCTGACAAATTTTCTGAATTTTGCTATAATTTATGATATCTTATTAAATTTTGGAGAAATTATGAAAGTCGTAAAATTTGGAGGAAGCTCACTCGCTTCTGCTGCACAGCTTGAAAAGGTTTTAAATATCGTAAAATCTGATAACAGCCGCCGTTTTGTTGTTGTCTCTGCTCCAGGAAAACGTGATGCTCAAGATACAAAAGTCACTGACGCTTTGATTAAGTATTACAAATCTTATGTTGCAGAAAAAGACGTTACTGCAGACCAAGCTTGGATTATTAATCGCTATCGAACTATTATTGATGAACTAGGACTTGGGAAAGGCATTTTAGAAAAAATCACCAAGGCCATTATCGATCTGGCCAATCTACCTATTGACAATAATGATTTTCTCTATGATACTTTTTTAGCCGCTGGAGAGGATAATAATGCAAAACTAATCGCTGAATATTTCAAGAAAAATGACTTAGCTGCTCGCTACATCCATCCTAAAAAAGCTGGTATTATTGTCACTAGTGAACCTGGAAATGCGCGGATTCTCCCTTCAAGTTATGATAAACTGGAAGAGCTGTGCGACAGTGATGAAGTCTTGGTTATTCCAGGATTCTTCGGCGTAACGGTTGACGATCAAATTTGTACTTTCTCTCGAGGTGGTTCCGACATTACAGGATCAATTGTAGCTGCCGGTGTCAAAGCTGACCTTTATGAAAATTTCACAGATGTTGATGGTATCTTTGCGGCACACCCTGGTGTTGTTCATAAACCACAGTCGATTTCTGAATTAACATATCGTGAAATGCGCGAATTGGCTTATGCTGGTTTTTCAGTCCTTCATGATGAAGCGCTAATCCCAGCCTATCGTGGAAGAATTCCTCTCGTCATCAAAAACACAAATAATCCCAACCACCCAGGTACCAAAATTGTGCTGAAACATACTGGAGACACTATTCCAGTTATCGGAATTTCTGGTGATGACAATTTTGTCAGCATCAATATTTCTAAATATTTGATGAACAGAGAAGTTGGTTTTGGTCGTAAAGTCCTCCAAATCTTGGAAGAATTAAATATCCGCTGGGAACATATTCCGACCGGCATTGATGACATGTCCATTATTCTTAGAGGCCGTGAACTGACACCCATCAAAGAACAGGAAATTATCTCACAATTGACCCGCAAATTAGAAGTTGATGAGGTAGAAATTGAGCGCGATCTCTCCATTATCATGATCGTCGGAGAAAACATGAAAAATCACATTGGTGTCACTGCTAAAGCCGCCGAAGCCTTTTCAAAGAAACATATTAATTTGGAAATGATTTCCCAAGGATCCAGTGAAGTCTCTGTTATGTTCGTTATCAAAACAGAGCAGGAAAAAGCAGCCGTTCGAGCTCTTTATCAAACCTTCTTTGAAGCAGAATAATTAAACCTTTGAGGTAAGAAAATACCCTTTTAGAAATTATTCTGTAGCTTATGCCAAAAGGCATAAAATAAATTAATCTCAGATTGAAGAAGAGTTCTTTAATGGACATTTCTTCAGTCTTTTTATTATACAAAAATGGAGGGCACTGTTTCAACATTCTAAAATGTTACACAAAAAATCAAATACTCTCGACAAATCTAAGAAAAACTCTAAAAAATTCCAAAAACATTACTACTTTCAAAAGGAGATTTCTCATTAATTAGACACTAAAAAAGAGAAAATCAAGATGATCCTCCCTCGTTGTTAATATAAATCACTCACCGCCGTTGACAGTGAGTTTCAAAATTACTTCAGCTATATTTCAAA
>NZ_BCLE01000015.1 GCF_001431045.1 Streptococcus orisasini | reverse complement strand
TTTTTTGTTAACTAAAAAATAAACTAGCACCACGGGTCATTAGATAATTTTATTCATCATTTATTTTTTGTATTCGTCACCAAGGGAGCGAAGGAAGTGTCTATGCTGAACGATGTATACTGAGTTTTTAGTTGAAATAGGCATTAACGATATGCTATAATGTAAATACAAAATGTATATACAAGAGGTTTTGATATGACTACTACACAACCTGTTAATTTTCGTGCTGATTCTGTTTTTTATCAACAAACTAAGGACATTTTAGCAGACGAGCAAATCAGTCTTACAGATGTTTTTAATGCTGCATTAAGAAAGATTGCGACTGGTGCTGTTGATGCCAAAGAATTTGTTTCGAGTGACTTGCCAGAGTCACAGTATCAAATTGCTTTTGAAGATTTAAAGAAAGAGATTCTGTTAGGCCATCAAGATATTGCTCAAGGTAAGGTCACAGCACTTGCAGACGTAAGGAAGGAATTTGGTCTTGACTAGTCATAAACGTTACAGTGTTTCCTTATCTGATGCGGCTAAACAGGATTTAAAAGCTATTCATGAGTACATTGTTCTCAACTTTTATAGCCAACAATCTGCTGATGGTAAAATTGATTTAATTTTATCTGCCTTAGAAACTTTAGAAGTCTTCCCTGAAGCTTGTCCTCGTGTGGCGAGCCGTGGTTATGGTGAATTAACTGCTGATGGCAAAAGTTACCGCTATATGCCAATTGAGAATTATTTAGCTTTTTACTACATTGAGGAGCATAATGTCTATATTTCTCGTATCATGAACTCAAAGCAAAACTGGGCAAAATTATTTAATAAGTAATTAGGGAATATTTTTGGAAAATGGGCAGAAAAGCTCTATCAGACAGCTATTGATTTTTCAGATTTGACAGCTGATGATGTGGTCATTGATGCTTACTCAGGCATTGGAACCATTGGCCTATCCTTTGCCAAATCAGTTAAGGCAGTTTATGGTGTGGAAGTGATTGAAGCAGCTGTCCGTGACGCGGAAAAAAATGCTGCGTTAAACGGCATTACGAATGCCCACTATGTGGCTGATAGCGCTGAAAACGCTATGGCCAACTGGAGTAAGCAAGGCATTCAGCCAAGCGTTATCCTCGTAGACCCACCACGCAAAGGACTCACCGAAAGTTTTATCAAAGCCAGCGTTGCCATGCAACCAGACAAAATCACCTACGTCTCCTGTAACCCAGCCACCATGGCGCGTGATATCAAACTCTACGAAGAATTGGGTTATAAATTGACAAAAGTGCAGCCGGTTGATCTTTTTCCAATGACGCATCATTGTGAAGTTGTTAGTTTACTAGAGAGAGCCGTAGAGTAAGAGTCCATCTCGCTTTCTTGTTTCAAGGCGAGCTGCTAAAAAGGTCCACAGGACCTTTTTACTCCCGAATACGCATCATGTTGAGGCAGTATCACTGCTTGTACGAGCTGATTTATCAGCGAAGTAGAAGTGTCCATGTTCTCTATATTTGGTTCGATTACAATATCAGTTTAGTACTTACGCTTTGTCGTGAGTGCTTTTATATTATCAGATTATTTATTGCAGGGAACTTAAAAAGTATATATGTGTTATAATGAAGACATTAGATTTCAATAAGGAGGGAAGAGTTTTGACGTTAGTTCAAGATGAACTAAAAATCATCAGTGTAGATGAACTGATGAAGATGAATTTAAAAATTCCAGAATATCAGCGTCCATATCGTTGGTCGTCAAGTTCAACGAATACCTTATTTGCAGATACCTATGAAGCTTTTAAGTCAAGAATTGGTGAGTATAGATTAGGTTCGGTAATTCTGCACAAGCCTAAAAGCCAAAATTATGAATATAATTTAGTTGATGGCCAGCAACGGACTACGACCTTATCAATTTTACTCTATGTGCTTGGCGAAAAAAGTCAAAACCTTCTGAGAGAGAACTATAAACCTTCATCTCGTGATGCAATTTACAATAATTATATGTTGCTTCAAAAGAGAGTGAACGAACTTCCTGAAGAAGAGCAAAACAAGTATAAAGAGTATCTTGAAAAGAAATGTACCGTTGTAAAGATTGTGACAGATAGTGAGCAGGAGGCGTTTCAATTCTTTGACTCACAAAATTCACGTGGAAAAGCGCTCAAGCCTCACGATTTATTGAAATCCTATCATTTAAGAGAAATGACTCGAGATCCTGAAAAGTTGAAAATCAGTCTGATTTCTGAGTGGGAAGATACGGATCAAAATGCACTTGAGGATTTATTTAGCAATTATTTGTATCCAGTCATTCGATGGGTTAAAAACAGGGATGGGTTACATTATTCATCGGATAAAATCCAATATTTTAAGGGAATCAAGCAATCTAATACCTTTAACTATTCAATTTATCATAAGGCAAGTAATATTTTCATTGAACAATTCAATACGAGTGGTTCAAGCGAGTTGCTCAGTTCCGGGGAATTAAACCAATTTCAGCTGACGCAACCAATTATTGCCGGTAAACGCTTTTTTGCTTGGACTTTGCATTATTCAGTTTTGTTGGAACAAGTCAAAAGTAAGATTGATAGTGACCATACAAAAGAAGAGGTGCCAGGAAAGCGAACTGGTGATATTTACATAAAACAACTTTATGAAGCTACATTACTTTTTTATGCTGACAGGTTTGGTTATGAAACAATAGATGAATCGGTCATGCATCAGCTATACACTTGGTGTTATTCATTAAGATTACGAATGAAGGCTATTTATCCACAAACGGTAAATAAGTATGCAGTTGGTCAACATGAACGGATTAATCTGGGTAAAGATTTATTTTCCATAATGAGTGAAATGAATGACCCGCAAGAATTGAAATCCATATTCTTAGAAAGTGTAGAAGAGAGCGGCCTTCAAAGTAGTAGCTACAAAGCAATTTACGAATCAATTAAACAATGGAATGGGTGGTAATCATGGATAAACATTTAAAAATGATACCAGTTTCAAAAATATTTTCTGATGTTCATTATGAGGTTCCAATTTATCAACGAAATTACGCATGGGGTTCTGACCAAATTGAACAATTAATCGAAGATATTAAGAGTTCAAAAGATGATTATTTTTTAGGTAATTTAATCGTCAATCAGAAGGATAATAACCTATATGAAGTCATTGATGGGCAACAACGCTTGACGACTTTATTTTTACTAGAAAGATATTTAGGTATTACGTTTGCTAATGATGCATTACGTTTTGAAGCTAGAGATAAGGCGAATAGAACGCTAGCAACATTACCCAATACAAACCAATTAACTGATGAGTTGCAGTCTTCGGAAATTAAAGTGGGCTATAAAATTATTGATGATTATTTTGAGAAGACAGGTCTGAAAGCAGAAAAAGAAAAAATCATCAAACGTTTGGAGAAAGTGAATCTTATCCGTGTACAGGTACCCGCTAAAATCGATTTGAACCATTATTTTGAAATTATGAATACGCGTGGTGAGCAACTCGAATTACATGAAATCGCTAAAGCATATATTTTAGCAAAAATTTCATCACCAGAAGCTAAGAAAATCGCTAGTGATATTTGGGAATACTGCTCCAATATGGACTCTTATATTCAAATGAATTATCCTAAAAAGCAACGAGATAAGATATTTAGTAATGATTGGAGTAGCTTGTCTGATAGGATAGTTGACTTTGATTCATTAATTGGTTGCTATCAAAATGAAGCAGTAATGGAAGAAAGATTCACTCTTGAAGAAATACTTCAAGGTAAGGGCATGACGAGTGGGGCATCACCATCAAATGGGGAATCTGAGAATGAACGGTTTGAGTCAATTATTTCCTTCCCAAACTTCTTGCTACAAGTCAACGAAGCAATTACTAGATCAAATGCGGACGATGATGCAAGTTTGGATGACAAGAATTTTTTAACCAGTCTTCAGCATAATTGGGCAAATGAAGTGTCAGCTAAACGATTCCTATTCACGATGTTGAAAGCCCGCGTATTTTTTGACAAATTTATTTTAAAGCGTGAGTATGCACGTGATTACAAAGAAACAGGGAAGTGGTCGTTACAAAGGCTTGAAAAATATCGTGACGTTAAAGGAGACAAGCCAAAATATGTCGGAACTTTTGGTGGAGATGAAGATAATCGAAACAAACAAATTCGCACGCTACAATCTGCTTTACGTATAACATACACCTCTCCAAAAACAATGCACTGGATTTCATTAGTCTTGTCGAGTTATATTAATGATGAAAATGCTGATATATTGGATATTCTTGAAAATTATGCCCAATCAAAAGTTGATGAATCTGGATATGAAACGACCTCCGGATTCGGTTTTGAACGAATCGTATTCAGTTATTTAGATTATTTAATTTACCGAGATGGCTATTCATTCAACGAAAATGAAATTATACGTCCTCTAGCGGATGACTGGCAATTCCAGTTCAGAAGTTCAATCGAACATTTCTATCCGCAACATCCAACTGAGTTGTCTTCTTGGGATGATGAAGATTTAAACTGCTTTGGTAACTTAGCGTTGATTACGGTCTCCGGTAATTCTACGTTTAATAATGCAATGCCTGTCGGAAAAGCAAGTACAAACCCAGGGATTATTGCGCAAAGCTTGAAGTTGAAAATCATGACTGCAATGATGAGACAGAATGACAATATATGGGATCAAAAATTAGCACACAAGCATCAGGACGAGATGTTTAAAATTCTTGAATCAAAAAAGGGTGAGTTAGGGTAGATATATTCTTGAAAACCAGTCTATTTTATCAACTCAACAGAACCTAAAAACAATTAATTTAAAAGAAAGGTATAATCTATATACTCGGCACAATTAGATTTTGTAGCAATGATAATTGCTCAAGAATACAATTTGTATTGAGGCAGTATCATTGCTCGTACGAGATGATTTATCAGCGAAGTAGAAGAAGATGACCTTTTTGGCATTGCGAACTATTTTCAATCTTTTATTGCACCTTTAATGACTTTAAATAGTTTAGTCAATCTAAAATAGAGATATTAAGCAAAAAGAATATACTAACAAAAATCGGCTCTATAATTTCTGTAGTGGGTAACTCCACTATGGAGATTATAGGGCTTTTTGAGTATCAAAAAAGTCCCATAAGACTTAAATGAAAAGCGCTTAAACAACTCATTAGAAAGTATCTTATGGAACACATCAATAATACCACATTACTCATCGGAATTAAAGACAAACACATCACCTTAAATAAAGCCATTCAGCACGATACCCATATCGAAGTCTTCGCTACACTTGATTATCACCCTCCAAAATGTAAACACTGCAAGGGGAAACAAATCAAATACGACTTCCAGAAACCTTCTAAAATCCCTTTTATTGAGATTGCTGGTTTCCCTAGCCTCATTCGTTTGAAAAAGAGACGATTTCAATGCAAATCCTGTCGGAAAGTTACTGTAGCTGAAACAACTCTCGTTAAGAAAAATTGCCAAATCTCTGAAATGGTTAGACAGAAAATCTCTCAACTCCTACTCAACAGAGAGGCTCTTACACATATTGCTTCTAAGCTCGCTATCTCTACCTCCACCGTCTATCAGAAGCTGAAACAATTTCAATTCCGTGAGAATTACACCACTTTACCAGAAGTGCTTTCCTGGGATGAATTCTCCTACCAGAAGGGGAAATTGGCTTTCATTGCTCAAGATTTTAACACCAAGAAAATCATTACCATCCTTGATGACAGAAGACAAACAACCATCCGAAATCATTTCTTTAAGTACTCGAAAGAAGCCAGAAACAAAGTTAAAGTGGTCACTGTCGATATGTCTGGAAGTTATATCCCCCTCATCAAACTGCTATTTCCAAATGCTAAAATTGTTCTCGACCGCTTCCACATTGTCCAACACATGAGCCGGGCTCTTAATCAGACTAGAATCAGAATCATGAAACAATTTGATGATAAATCTCTGGAATACAGAGCTCTTAAATACTACTGGAAGCTCATTCAAAAGGATAGCAGAAAACTGTCTCTTAAGGCGTTCTATGCTCGAACATTTAGAGAAACCTTAA
>NZ_BCLE01000014.1 GCF_001431045.1 Streptococcus orisasini | reverse complement strand
CTCCTAGGGAGTGTCTGAATAAAATTTTTAATCTAGTACCCGAGATTAAAGATTACTATGATCTTTACCAACTGCTCCTATTTCATCTACAAGAGAAGAATACTGGGCATTTTTGGAGCTTAATTCAAGATGCTTTACCTCATCTCAATCGCACCTTTAAAACAGCTTTGAACACGTTTATTCGCTATAAAAACTACATCACTAATGCCATTGAATTACCTTATTCTAACGCTAAACTAGAAGCTACTAACAAACTCATCAAAGACATCAAGCGCAATGCCTTTGGATATCGGAACTTTGACAACTTTAAAAAACGGATTTATCTCGCTTTGAATATAGCAAAAGAGAAGACGACATTCGTCTCCTCTCGCGCTTAGCTATAAGTCACCCACTACAGTTGACAAAGGGTCCAAAAATCAAAAACGTTAGTGTATTCTTTTTATCTATTCTTGATAATTTTGAAACAATATGCTAACATTAAATTAAAATGTTAGCATATTGTTTAAGAGGTGGCAGATATGGATTTGTTAGAGAAACCTGTCTATCGTTATATCAAGCACAATCATGGAGTGATAACCTTCCGTGAGATAGAAGAGCTTCATTTTTCTTACCAAGAACTAAAACAATTAGTCGCAAAAGGCAGTGTAGAATCTGTTGAAAGAGGTATCTATCATCTTCCTGATACCTATATTGATGATTTCTTTAGCTTACAGTATCGTTTTCCAAAAGGAATTTATTCCTTGGAAACCGCTCTTTGGTTACATGGTCTTTCTCTGATCGTGCCTTTTGAGCCTGTAATGACATTTCCATTTGGAACAAACACAACATTAATCAAAAAGGCAGGTATCAAACCAATTATTGTCAGAAGTCATCATGAAATTGGGAGGATCAAATTGGAACGACAAGCAGGACAATGGATATCGGTTTATGATATGGAACGAACTTTGGTCGAATGTCTACGGACGACCTACCACCATATTGATATTCAGATGATTGCTCCTGCGTTTAAGCGCTATTTTGAGAAAGAAAATGTGAATCTACCAAAACTGGTTGAATACGCGAAATTATTTAAGGTAGAGAAAAAATTATATCCTTATATTGAGGTGCTATCATGAAATTTTCGAATGCGAATAGAGAGTGGGACAAAAATCGGTAAATCGTCAAAAAAGACGATTTCAATTTTGTCGTCCCACCTCCGCAGTAGGGATAGATTTATGATTGTGAACTAGATTTAAAAAAAGTTAAAACGCACCAAATCTGGTGCGTTATGCTGTTTTTTATGTTATAATAAAAATAACTAGAGGAGGCTTCTTATGATCGGAGAAAATATAAAATCTTTACGAAAGACACATGGTTTGACACAGCCAGAGTTTGCCAAAATTGTTGGTATTTCACGCAATAGCCTCAGTCGTTATGAGAATGGGACAAATTCTGTTTCGACAGAGCTGATAGACCGGATTTGCCAGAAATTCAATGTTTCGTATGTCGATATTGTAGGAGAAGAAAAGATGTTGACACCAGTAGAAGATTATCAATTGACACTGAAAATTGAAGTCATCAAAGAACGTGGCGCAGCGATTTTATCCCAACTGTATCGCTATCAGGATAGTCAAGGGATTGCCTTTGATGATGAGACCAATCCATGGATTTTGATGAGTGATGACTTGTCAGATCTTATCAATACCAAAATTTATCTTGTCGATACTTTTGATGAAGTGGAGCGCTACAATGGTTATTTGGATGGTATTGAGCGGATGTTACGTCTTGCACATCATCAGGTGGTGGCTTAATGGCATTGGAAGACTATCATCAAGATGACTTTGACCTCGCCTTAAAACGAACCATTCGTTCCTTAACTCGTGGTAAAACGGCATCAGTTAACCCAAAAACCATCTTACTTGGTGGGCAAAGCGGAGCAGG
Organism: Streptococcus orisasini; assembly: GCF_001431045.1. Lineage (GTDB taxonomy): Bacteria > Bacillota > Bacilli > Lactobacillales > Streptococcaceae > Streptococcus > Streptococcus orisasini. The sequence continues at coordinate 9,428 of NZ_BCLE01000014.1, read as the reverse complement.
AAAAACAACGATACATCGTATCAAGCAGAAAGAATTTCAAGGTAATATCATCATTATTGACGGTGATAGCTATCGCTCTTTACACCCGAATTATCTAGCTTTGCAAAAAGAATATGGTAAGGATAGTGTGGATTATACCAAAGGTTTTGCAGGAAAAATGGTGGAACATCTTGTCGATGAGCTAAGTAAACAAGGTTATCATTTATTAATCGAAGGAACATTGAGAACGACGGAAGTCCCACGAAAAACAGCTCAGCTATTGACAGCAAGAGGTTATCAAGTGTCATTGGCATTGATTGCGACAAAGCCAGAGTTATCCTATTTAAGCACTCTAATTCGCTATGAGGAACTTTATGCCGTAGAACCCAGCCAAGCTAGAGCAACTCCTAAAGAACATCACGATGGTATTGTAGAGCACTTAGTTGATAACTTACGAGAGTTAGAAAACGATAAACTCTTTGACCAGATTCAAATATATCAGAGAGATAGAGCCTGTGTCTATGATTCTAAAATTGATGACAGCTCAGCAGCCAGTGTGCTACAAGAATGCCTCTTTGGAAAATGGAGCAAGGTAGAAGAGGAGATGTTGAAGGATGGGGATCATCATTTAGAGAAGTTAATGGATATGAATAGTGATAATTAACTGAATACAATCATACTATAGTAGGTAAAGTTTTCACTTTGCTTTTCAATCTTTAAGTAATGTTAGTAATCATCAAAAGAAGAATTATTTTTATCAGTGATTATTTTTTGAATTTGTAATTTTTCAAAATCAATTTGTTTTAGATTCCAGTTATAATAAGACTGCTCCATAAGCAGATTGAAAATTAAGTAATAAATACTGCTCTGTCCTAGCTTATTTAATTCTTTATTTTTGGATTTTTGTAGGGTCTCTTTTGCAAATTTTCTTTTTATTTTTAGTTTTTGAAATTCTGGATAATGAATAAAATCATTTAAAATATAAAAATATTTAGCATCTTCTAAAAGGCTGATTATATGTGTTTGGTAATTTTGGATAAAATTCAATATTGATTTAAATAAATATTTTAAGACGACCCTATATCTAATTTCATCCCCGATTATATAATATTCAACAGCACCGAGAGTAAAGTAATCCTCTGGATTTTCATCTAGTAGTTGACATAAAAATTATGTGCTTAACTTCTTTCTTATCAAAAGACTTTAAATATATAATTAAATCAGATATATTCGGCTCTTTGTCAACTGTAGTGGGGGACGAAAAGCTAAGTTCTGGAGAGAAGCTGATTAGTTCTCTCTTTTGCTGTTCAAGATAAAATAAATCCGTTTCTTAAAATTAGGGAAATTGCGATAGCCAAATTCTTGGTGCTTGATATCTTTGATAAGCTTGTTAGTTGCTTTGGGCATAGCGTTTGAGTAGCCTAACTTGAGTGTATTCGTAATGTAGGACTTGTATTTTTCAAAGGTCTTAAAAACAGTGAAAATAGTGTGTTGATTGTATCTTTGCAGTCGTGAATCAATTCAAAAGGAGCAAACGAATCTTTAGGTGTATTTATAGAACCATTTCTAAGCGTATATTAATCCTTTTGATAACATAGTATCATTTTTAGGCTTATAATCTTTTATTAAAAATATAGAAATTTTATCTGTGTTATGAATTATTAAGATGTCAATTTCTTTTTTGTTTATGGTTAGTCTGTTTTTAATCGGATGAAGGCTGAAGGGGTGATTGCTATTTATGGTATAATAGGTTAGAGATATACTTAGTTCAGAATCTATTATATTGGAGATAGATATGCTATTTAAGATATGTATGATCGAAGATGATTCGGATTTGGCAGCAATTGTAAAAGAACACCTTGTTCGATATGATTTTGAAGTGTCTATTTGTAAAGACTTTAAGCATGTTGATCAATTTATTAAGGAATATGCTCCTCATCTGATTTTGTTGGATATTAACATTCCCTATTACGATGGCTTTTATTGGTGCAATGAGATTAGAAAAATAACTAAGGTTCCTGTCATCTTTATGTCTGCAAGAAAAGAAGATACTGACCAAGTCAGAGCTATTATGAGCGGAGGAGATGATTACCTTATCAAACCTTTCTCACATGACTTACTGCTCGCCAAGGTTAACTCACAGCTGCGGCGGACCTACGGTGAATATGCTCATAATGAATCTGAAGTAATCTGTGGGGATTGCTCTTTTAACAAGCTCAGATTTACCTTGATGTGCCAAGATAATCAAGTGGATTTATCTAAAAATGAGGCTATCTTAATAGAGCTTTTGTTTGATAGTTATCCAAACGTGATTAGCCGTGAAAAATTGTTGTCAGGAATCTGGGATAGCGAGCTTTTTGTAGAAGAAAATACGCTAAATGTAACGATTAGCAGAGTTAGGAAAAAACTGAACGATTTGAACTCGCGATTAAAAGTCACAACCGTGAGAGGTATGGGCTATAAGGTGGAATATGAAGCGTAAAAGTGTCCTAAAATTATTCATTGCAGACTGTGCTCCTCTGTTTTTGGTTAGCTTTTTAACTCAAGTTATTTTCTTTGGACTGTTGTTGTATATTAAAGGAATCTGGCTTGAAGAGGTTTTTTATTTCAGCTTTTTAGTCTTTGTGATCTTGCTCATTTTATTTATCATTAGGTTTTATAAAAGAGGGCGAGTATATGAAAAATTATTGCTGAAAAGTGATAACTTAAGCGACTATTTAATTCAAAAGCCTAGAAGTTCATTTGAAGAAAGTTTTAATCTGATGATTGATAACTTGATTATGACTAATAATCTAAGGGAAATAGAGCAAAAACAAGATAAGAAGTTACAAAAGGTAATGATCTACCGATTTGTACACCAGATTAAAACTCCGCTGTCAGTATTAAGACTAACTAGCGAAAATCTGCATGATACAATTGATTATCAAACGGTGCGCAGGAATATCAGCACGATTGAATATGACTTAAATCAGATGCTAGACATCTATAGGTTAGATGATTTTAAGAATGATTTTGTCTCTGAAAAGGTATTCTTAAAAGACATCTGTCGAGATAGTATCAATGGGCTGAAAGATTATTTCATCACCTCACAGATTTATCCTAAATTAGCTGTTGATGATACACTATATGTTTATTCCGATTCGAAATGGTTAAAATTGATTATCCATCAACTTCTGACAAATGCTATAAAATACAGCGATAAGGGACAAACAGTAACTGTTTGTGCCGAAAGAGAGGAAGATCATGTTTTCTTGTCTGTTAGAGATGAGGGGATTGGAATCGAAAAAGCGGACTTACAAAATATTTTTGACTTGTTCTATGTAGGAAAAAACGGAAGAAATACTGCTGATTCAAGTGGAATTGGTCTCTATATTGTCAAAAGAGTTGTCGAGCATTTAGGGCATGAGGTAGAGGTAAACTCCAAAGTAGATGAAGGAACTACAATGACGATAAGATTTTAAGGAATTATATTCGGTAACGTGACAAAATTGTAAGGTTCTGTCATGTTATCGGATTTTTGTTTTGGAGCATGCTTGGTAAACTATACTTGTAAAAGATAGATATCATTAATGATAGACGCTGTTTAAAATACTTGAAAGGAAGCATAACATGATACTAACAGTTTCAAATTTAGAAAAAACATACAAGGGAAAGGTATCTTTCAGAGCTTTAAACGACATCAATATGGAAGTGGCAGAAGGAGAATTCATCGCCATAATGGGTCCCAGCGGAAGTGGGAAAAGTACCTTTTTAAATGCTATATCAACCATTGATAAACCTACGGGAGGTTCTGTTTTCATTGCTGGACGCAATCCTTATGATATGAATGATGAACAGCTATCAACCTTCAGAAGAAAAAAATTGGGTTTTGTCTTTCAGCAGTTTAATCTTATCAACACGTTAACGGTAGGAGAAAATATCCTATTGCCGCTCACTCTAGATAATGTGCCCTTGGGTAGCATGAAAGCAAAGCTTAAGCAAATCAGCGAATTTTTAGGCATTTCCCACTTACTCAATAAAAGAACCTATGAAATTTCAGGCGGACAGGCGCAAAGGGTAGCTATCGCCAGAGCTGTCATAAACAATCCATCAATTTTACTGGCAGATGAACCTACCGGAAATTTAGACTCGAAATCAGCACGAGATGTGATGAAGCTTTTTAAAAAGTTAAATGAGTCCATGAAGGTAACGATTATCATGGTAACACATGACCCCAACATTGCGGTTTACTGTGATAAGACTTATATCATAAAAGACGGTAATATTTATATGGAAATCATCAACAGAAATAATGCTGAAATCTATCGAAAAGAAATTTTGAATACGATGAGCCTGCTTGGAGGTGATGACATTGACACTATTTGATTTTGCACTAAATAATATAAAAAGAGACTTTAGAGCCTATTTATACCATTTTCTAAGCTGTACTTTTTCTGTCTTTATCTTTTTTCTCTTCACAACCTTGGCCCAGCATCCAGCCTTAGACATTGTGGATTCAGAGGGTACGATTGGCCTCGTCCTATTTCTAACGCGTATCGTCTCCGTAGCTTTTGCCTTTGTTCTGATTCTGTATTCAGTAGGCAATTTCTTGAAAATCCGAAGCAAGCAATTTGCCATCTTAAATATTGTCGGGGCCAGCAAGAAACAGTTTAGTAAGCTGATTTTCCTTGAAAATATGATTCTATCAATATCAGCCATGTTTTTAGGGATTATCATGGGAATTATTTTTTCTAAGCTCTTCTTAATGCTAGCGCAACAAATGATAGGCAGATTAGACCTTAACTTTTACTTTCCGCTGGTGGCAGTCATACTAACCATAGTGTTCATGGGAATCTTATTCTTGATAATAGCCCTACTTGCTCCAGTCATTCTGAGAAAGAAAAAAATCATCGATCTTCTAAAAAAAGAAGAAGTGACGGAAAAAAATCATTTTATCCTATCCTTGCTAGCTATCGTATTAGTTTTACCCCTAACAGTATACTTGCATGTAATCTCTGGTGAGACACCGTCAATTCTTGCCTATGTATTAGATTTATTATCTTATGTAAGTAGCACCTACTTTATCTGCTATCTTATCTTTACCATCTATGCCTCTGTCATGAAAAAGAGTGGACGGCTGTACAGAAAGCAAAACTTGGTGACTGTGAGTAATTTTAAATATAAAATCAATACGAATATCAAGACAATGACTGGCGTTGTGATTTTATTTAGTATCGTCTTGACTTCTCTCGTTTATATTGTTGGAGCACCTAGAAATATTGCGCAGGACACAAAAAAAGTAGTCCCTTACTCTTATATGTACGCTAATTGGGAAAATCAAGCAGATGGCGCTAAAAAGGCAGATATCCTTTCTAAAACATTATCCGAGACTGCTGACTTTAAACAGCTGACTATTGACTATGCTCAGCTAAAAAGTAACCTTAGAACGACCAGACATATTATCTTATCCAATACCATGTACAATGCAGTCGCCGACTTTTTGCATAGAAATAAGCTCAACCTTACAGACGACAGCTATTTTCTGGTTGGAGTGGATGGTAAAGCAGAGCCAGTTTTAACAGATAATGTTAAAGAAAAATTATCAAGCTATCACATCACAAAGAAAAGTGGCTTAGATAAGAGAGTGATTGCCTTATCAGGCTATTTTACAAGTGTTACCGTTATCTCCGATAAAAAATACGAAGAGCTATCCCAGAAATTAAACAAAGACACCATCTATGCCTTTGACCAAGTTCGCTATCAAGAGGATAAGGCAGGAAAAATGGAAGCACTGGAGAAAGCGATAGGATTTGAAAAAGGAAAAGAAACCTTGATATCGTATTATATGTATTATGATAATGAAAGTTTGACCAGAAAGTTAGTCTCTTATGTTGGCAGTATTTTATGCGTCTCCTTTTTAATCGGAATGGCCAGCATTATCTACTCAAGACTCTATTCTGCTCTAGAGGAAGAAAGTAAGAAGTACAGCATCATGATGAGGATTGGCTTAAGCCAATCACGTTTAAAAGCCGTTACAGCAAGTACGCTTAGGTGGCTGTTTCTAGCGCCATTTGCAATTGCCCTCGGAGTATCTTGGCTCTTTGTGACCATTATCAATCGGGCCACCTTAACGTCTTATACTGAACTAGCTTTTATCTGCTATGGTGTGTGCACCGTCATAGAAATTATCTTATATCTTATCGTCAAGGACAAATACCAAAAGCAACTATTTAATAGTATCTATAATAAATAATGGCTAGTCTATAAAAGTTGTTTAGGAAAGACCGATGTGTTATATAAGCAAAAGGTCCGCAAAAGCGGACTTTTTTAGTTACTTTTTGAGAGTGTTGAGCTTAGTGAGTTTATTCACTTAATAGAGAGCAGATATGGTAAAGTTCAGAATAGTTTGAAATAGTTTGAAATAGTTTGGAAATAACTTAAAAAAGGTTCGGGATTTTCAGAAAAATTACAAAAACATTTGACAAAATAGACAGGGGGAAGAGATAATACCGTTGTAATAGTTAATACTATTATGATTAAAACTATTTTTGGGGAGATTCTACCAATGGAACGAAAGAGAAAATTTAATTGGTACGGATTAAAGCAACGGCAACGCTTTTCAATTCGTAAGTACCACTTTGGTGCGGCTTCTGTTTTACTGGGGGCTTTCTTAGCCCTAGGGACAAATGCAGCACAGGTAAAGGCTGATGAGGCAATTGCACCAGTCACTGTAACGACTACTGCTCAAGTAATAGATTCGACTGCAGCTGAAGCTCAGTCAACAGTATCTGTAACAGCTCCGACAAGTGATGCGGCAACTTCTGACTCAGAAGTGGAAGTATCTTCTGCAGCAGCATCTGCATCGCAATCAGCAAATCCAGCAACTCCTGCAGCATCAACGCAAAGTGAGCTCGGCCAGCCAGCAGATTCAACTGTAGTTGAAAGCTCTATTCCTGCAACAGCTGAAACAAGCTCACAAGTTAGTGCACCAGCAGCGTCAGAACCTAGTCCAGCTGCATCCACCTCACAGGCAGCAAGTCCAGCACTTACAGCGGACAAGTCTGCAAAAGAGACATGGTCCGCGGCTGCAGCCACAGAAAGCCTAGCAGTAAATACAACCACACCAATCACTAAATCTGAAACGATAAATACAACAGACCTTGCTAGTCAGTCAACAGCTTCTGATGATACTAGTCTATTGGCACCTGCAGTATCTGTAACGCAAGCGACAGATACTCAAGCAGCCTTTGCTGTTGCACTTGAAGAAATGCGCCAGCAAGGATTGGTAACTGAACCTCAAACTAAGGATCTCCAAACAGCTTTTGCTGCAGGTCTTTTAGATCCTGACCAAGTTAAACAACTCATTGCTGTGTTTAGCGGTGAGAGCTTGCCAGCACCAAGTTTATTTACAGTTTTTATGGCTGAAGGAAGGGGTGAAACACCACCATCATATGCCCCTCACCTTCATAAAGGAAAGATATTCCTCTTCCATCAAAATGCCAATACAGCAACCAACTTAATCAATGGTATTTATTTGGCAAATGAGGGTGCGATAAAGAATAGTGATGGTACATATGATATTATCTACCAAATTTATCTCAAAAATATTACAGATCCCTATGCTGCCATTATGATTAGCACAGACGCTAATGCTAAGGTGAAGCAGTTCTATTCATGGAATAATCAAGGTACTGTGAAATATCCTACAGGTGTAGATAGTTTTGCTGGCACAGATGGTGACCAAACTTATTCAAATTCACCGCTTCTTTTTTCTGATGCAGCGGGGTCAATTAACTCGACTAGCGGACTTGGTTATCGTGTGATTGTCACAACGACATCAGCTACTGGTACTGGTTTGACCATCAATGTCGCTCAAGCACAAACAGAGGCAGAAGCTCGCAGCATGGCTGCAGGCGGTGCTGCGGATGATACTTCAGCCAAAGATTCAACAAGTATCTGGTTTCATAACTATGCTGTTAACCAAGGACCTAATATCCAACCATCATTTTACTTCTTACCGATCGGCTTGACCTTAACACCATCATCAAATGTCCGAGTTATTGTTGAAGAAAATCCACAATCAACAAGTGGTTATACAATTACCCGTCTTGAAGGGGTTACCGCTGCATTCGGTGCAACTGGCAGAACTATTGGGACAACTTCTAATACGCTTACCAATTGGCTAGGAAGCACTGATATTACACTAGATCCTCATACAGGAATCATCACCGGTACTGTAGGAGCTAAATCAGGAGGCCGTGAAGGCACAACTGTTTCAAGTATCTATGCAGAAGCTGTAGACGATACTGGTATGGGTCGTTCAGACCAAAATACTGCTATTGGTATTGCCCAAGTTAGCGTTGAAGGCTTATCTGCTATGAAGAATGAAGGGGATACTTTCACACAAGATGAACTATTTCGCCTCATTCGCTTCCGTACTTATATGGGAACTAGCTATGGTACAGAGCCATTAGATGTGACCATGAACAATGGTAATTACTTTAAACAGCCTGCTTTCAATGTCTTGGACAATAGTACGGCTTTGGTTGCTAAACCCTATTATGACTTTGTTCAAAAGATGGAACTTTTGGATTCTATTGCAGTCGATGGTACAAGCAACACAGCACGTATCAAGGTTACTTACGGCAACACTCAAACAGGTGATACCCTTGGTGAGATGATTTATACAGTCACTTACGGTTACTCAAAATCACCTACAGTAACACCAAAGCAGCCTATTGTTACTATTGAACCTGATTCAACACATAATATTGCTGATGATGTTACAATTGCAGATGCTGACAGCTCAGGTTACCGTAGTGAAACGGTAACGATCACGGATACTAATAGTGATGTTGTTTATCAAGGGCCATTAGGAAATATTAGTTTGGCAAATGAAGGAACATACACAGTTAAGGTGGATGTGACCGATAGGTCTGCCGATCAATACAGTGGCAGGACGACTAATATCGGATATGATGAGGGAACTGCTAAAACTGTAAACCTGCTTGATACTGCCATTCATGACCTGAGTGCTTCTGGTACATACACAATTAAAGTTGTCAACCAAAAGGCAATAATTAACTTTGTCTTAGATGGTCAGACAAAGCCGGATAAAAGCATTTCAGAGTCAGGCAAGGGCAATACAGCTATTCCTGCCGTTAACTATACAACTGAGTTAAATAACTATAAGAAACTCGGTTATGAAGTGGCTAGTGACAACTTTAACGGCAGTGGAACATTTGATGATAACTTTACGACTGACCAAACTTTCACAGTTGTGCTTCGTGAACGCCTTGAACCGTTTGACCCAAGCACTCCACCAGTCCCAGGCCAACCGGTCAATCCTAACGATCCTAACAGTCCCGTATGGCCAGATAATGTGAAGGATCAGCTAGGCACCGAAACAGTTACCCGCACAGTCAAGTATGTCTATGCGAAAGACAATTCGCAGGCTGCACCTTCAGTGG